>JANNFC010000206.1:0-2497 GCA_031379405.1 Betaproteobacteria bacterium
CATCCCCGGCCCTGAACAGGATCCCCGTCTCGCCATCCCGGATGAGCTCTTTATGGCCGCCAACATCGGATGCGACCACGAGGCGTCCTTGCGCCATTGCCTCCAACGGCTTGAGCGGGGTGACCAGCTCTGTTAGACGCATGGGGTGTCTAGGATATACAAGTACATCGATAAGCTTGTAGTACTCATGAACTTCTGAGTGAGGAACCCGGCCAACAAACACGACGAAGTCCGTAAGCTCAAGCGCCTTCACTTGATCCTTGAGTGCGCTTTCCTGAAATCCACCTCCAACTAGCAACAACTTGGTCAATGGCCGAACTTGGCGCACGCGCTTGAGACCTTCTACGAGAAGATCCAGTCCTTCATAGCCGTAGAAAGATCCCGCAAACCCAAGTACGGTGTGTCCGCTAAGTCCCAAACGTCGCGCCAACTCCGCGTCGCCGCGCTCGCCAAATCTGAACGCCGTCGTATCTACCGCGTTGGGAATCACCGTCACTTTGCGTCCGTCAATGCCGCGCGCCAAGATTTCGTTACGCAACCCTTCGCAAATCGTGGTCACGTGATCCGCTCGCCTAAGCGCCATCGTCTCCAGTGCACGTGAGGCTCGGTACCGAATACTTCCCTCTCGAGTGGTGCCGTGATCCACAGCGGCGTCCTCCCATGAGGATCGCATCTCATAAACGACGGGGATGCTTCGACGGCGACCCACGCGAAAAGCCGGAAAAGCGTTCAGGATAGGTGAATGAGCATGCAGAATATCGGGGCGAACATTCTCTACGATCTCTTCAATGCGCTTTTCGGTGACCGACATCAACTCGAGATATGAAACTATGGGTAGTCTGCCAAGCACTGATTTCCGGTTCAGCGTCCGGTAGAAATGCCATCCATCTATATTGTCTTCACCTCGCAAGGTTTCGCCTTGCTTGGGCGATGTCATCTGCAGCGTCTCCCATCCCAATGCGCGCTGCTCTCGAAGAATTGACATCGTGCGGAAGGAGTACCCACTATGCAGGGGCAGGGAGTGATCCAGGATATGTAGAATGCGCAGACTCATCCAGTCATCCTGACATCGTTGATCATTGACGATCGACCGTCGTAAACATTGCGCAGAAAGGCTTCTAACATTAGTAACGTCCACAGCGGCGCACTGTAATCGCGATTACCGGACTGATGAGCATCCACGAGATGCTGGAGATAGGTCCGACTAAACCATCCTGTTTCGGCCAATCTATCGCCCAAAATCGACTTACGTACCCGTTCACGCAATGGTCCGCGAAACCAGCGTGCCAACGGAACGGCGAACCCCATCTTGGGTCGATATAAAACCTCGCGGGGAAGGTGCGGCTCCATAGCCTTCTTCAACAAAACCTTACCCTCACCGCCGGCCACCTTCAAGGAAGTAGGCAGACTCGCAAGCCATTCCACCAATGGATGGTCCATCAGTGGATCGCGCACCTCGAGCGAATGTGCCATGCTGGCACGATCGACTTTCGTGTTGATATCCCCCACAAGGTAGGTCTTGATATCAATGTACTGAATAAGCGCAAGCGGATCATCAGTCTGTGCGCTCAGCGCGTGACGACGAAACACATCCAATGCGGAATATCCCGCTAGTTTCGCCTTTAGAGCGCCGGTGAACAACTCCTTGCGCATGGCCGAGCGAAGTATCGAGACCGAATGAAAGTATGCTTCGACAGAATCACGCGAGAGCCCCTCAAATGTTGTCTTCGCTCGGAACATTCTGGGTGCCCAGTCCGCCTTGGGATACATCGCTCCCAGAACCCCAAACACCGGTTTGCGCCACGATAAAGGCAAGGTCGAACGCAGCCGCTCTTCCATCAGATGCAAGCGATACCGTCGATAGCCCGCGAAGCTTTCGTCCCCTCCATCGCCTGACAACGCTACGGTCACATGCTTGCGAGCCAACTGACAAACGCGATAGGTGGGAATCGCTGAGCTGTCCGCATATGGCTCATCATAAAGCGCCGCCAACGTATCGATGAGGTCGAAATCTTCGCTTTCCACCATCTCCACATGATGGTTCGTTCCATAGCGGTCTGCGACCTGCTGGGCAAACGCCGACTCATTGAATTGAGGATCGCCGAACGCAATGGCGCAGGTGTTGACGGGTTGCGTAGAAAGTCCAGCCATTGTGGCAACCACGGCACTGGAATCGACCCCGCCCGATAAGAATGCTCCGAGCGGCACTTCGGATATCATGCGTAGACGCACTGACTCCCGCAGTCTATCCACCAGCTCAGTGCATGCCTCATCCATCGCAATTGGACTCGACGGATTGAATCGAACGTCCCAGTACTCTTTCGGCGCAGGCGAGGGTTGACCGCGTCGAATCAATAGTGACTGTGCGTGTGGGAGTTTAAATACGTTTCTGAAGATCGTTCGTGGTTCAGCAACATAGCCCATCGCGCAGTATTCCTCCACTGCGATCTGATCAATCTCCTTAAGAAACTCGGGGTGCGGGACCAGAGCCTTAAGT
>JANNFC010000248.1:0-10029 GCA_031379405.1 Betaproteobacteria bacterium
CAGGATGGTTAAGAAAATTATTTTTCTATTTTACTGTTTACACGGAGACAGGCTGGAAGGGGGAGGGTGTGTAAAGTGGTTGATGTATTTGGTGGGCCGTGTAGGGGTTGAACCTACGGCCCGCTGATTAAGAGTGGCAGATGGCCAATTTTTCGAACCGCTCAATGTTGCGAAGGTTTCCCCGTTTATCGCAGCAAATCATGGGCTTGCTGGCTTTCTATTGATTCCATTGCTTCCATCTAGTTTGGTTGTTTGTGAGGACTTCGCGCACAAAATTAGCACAGCAAGGTGGGGTGAACCCCTCCGGTGAGACACGAGAGTTAGCATACTGGTATTATTCAGGTTCTCAATTACGAAATGTCTACGAAAACCAGTTAAGAATTCTCTGCCAACGGGTTTTCTTGACCTGATCAGACGGAACGTCGAAGTATCGTTCACGGGCGAGTTGATCGTTAATCCGACCAGCTTCGATCTTAGCCTTTGACCATTGCGACGCCCAGACTATTTTGCTCCCGCGTATTAAATAGTGAGAGTGGCACGGTAGATTCCAGTTGCCAATTGATGGATCAAGCGTGATTCCCTTTCCCTTAGTCGTAAGTCGCCATCCTCCTGGTTTTAGTGGCGTGACTACCTTACATCCACACCCACAACAACAGAGGTGTGACGCCGTTTTGTACTTTTGGGAGACGTAAAGGACGCCGTTCTCTAACGTCTTCGGAATGAATTCAACAAACTCGCCCCGGATGTGCTCAACCCTGTTCATGTATGTCTTCGTTTAAGAGCCTGCCCGTTCCAATCGTGTAGCTGTTATAGTGCTCACGGATAAAATCAAAGTAGAATTCACGCATTTTCTTCCAGCGTATGACAGCAAGGATCGCGTTAAGAGCATTGAGGTCAGCAATCTGAATGTTCTTGTCGTATTCATTGTCGCCGTCTCCTTCGGCGAACGACACCCGAGCTCTAGCAATGGCGCGACTATCCTTATCGCTCACCGTCACCCGTAGTATGCCACCGATGGTTTCGTTGGTGACATATAGGCCCATGCCCGTATCGATAAACGGAATGCCAAATTCCTCAAGTTTTTCGACCACCAGCTTCTTACCTGGCCCGGCATCGATGCACAAAAATACACACGCCATGTCACGCAACTGCTCCACGTTGTCGCTATCTATATGCTCTCCATGAGCGACGATGCCGCGATGCAACTTCGAATATATCGCCCTAAAGTAGTCCACCTTTAACGATTGCTGATGCAACTCATCTTTAGATGATGCCCCAGGTGCACGAAACGCATTGTGGGATGAAAACTTATCTCCATCGAACAAATGAATTTCTCTTGCCGGCGTCTTGGCCAGGAAGTCTAGGACATACGAGCCGGTGCCGCCCAATCCAACTATCGCCAGCTTCTCAACCGCAAGTTTGTTCGTGATCATGTTGATATCGGCACGAGCTGATGCGGTGTCGAGATAGTTGAAAGGCGAATTATCGTCTTCAGGTTCGACTACGCGATGAGTCTTGGGCGTCGCAAAGGTGTCTATAGTGGCGGCGTGACCTGAAAGGATGGCGGCGTAAGTTTGTACCTTCTCGTGGTAATCCAAATAGTGGCCGCGCGTCGGTTTGTTGGAGAAATGGAACCGCGAGCTTAATTTGTCGCTGAATCGAACCACCTCTTCAGCCAGGCTCAATGCTTCTATCGGGTGGCCCTCACTTGTACATGGGCGTTGGCCGGCAAATCTAATCTGATGGGTGTCTGGTTGATTCGCAATATCCCCATTGAGATTCAGGTTGGTTATGAGGACGCCATCGTACTGCACCTCGCGCTTGTCAGTGACATACGGAATGTCCCGAATAACGAGGTTTGCTCCGTAGATGTCGACGTTGTAGCCGTCATCCCGGAGGCGACGCAGATCGGCATTAAGATCGAATAGTTTTGACGACATCGAATATGGTCCCGTGTTTTTTAACCGTGACGGATCCACCAATGGCCAGCGTACCGTGATGCGGCTTGCTCTCCGCATGTTCAAATGTGATCGAAAAAATAACGTTCGGGTCTTCAGGATGCCCCGGATACGCGATTGCGACGAGGGCGCTGAATGTCATCACTTCGGTCGACACCGTATGCTGGGTTCCATTCATAATTATTTCGTACTCTTTTTCATGTGCCATGATAATTACCTCCACCAGTCTCTAGATTAAGTGCGACGCTTGGATTGCTCTGGCTATAATATGCCTACATGCTTTATTACGATGACAACCCCTGGCTATGAATCTTCAACGAACTTAAGTCTCGTACGAAATCCTAATGGCTTAGACCAGCTAATCCCCGGAGAAACCTTTTCATGACAAAGCCTCCCTTCGACGATGCCAGGATGGATTCCCATCGATTGCGCAACCTTTTCCACTGAGGCCCTAGACAGATTTCCTTGTTGCACAAAACGGGTAAATGCATCACTAGTAATAAGAGCGTTACTAGCAAATGAATCAGCTTCCTGTTCCTTCTGCTGAACAGTTGACAAATTGGGATTATCAAACTCTATGAACTTTTCTTTTTTGCCGTGTAGCAAAAGGTGACCAATCTCATGAAAGAGGTTGAACCAAAATATGTCTGCATATGCACCAAATAGACTAAGTTGAATAACTGGGTTATCACCAATCCAGCGAACAGCGCCACTTACCCCAGTACCTGGGAAGTGGGCTATGTAGACCAAGGAAACGCCGCACTTGAGTAGAAGCCTCTTAGCCTCTACCGAAAATTCTTCGGCTGGCTTTACCGTGATTTGTCTCAGCTTTTCGATAGATTGCTTTAGCCCTGTCTCGGAAAACTGCGCAGGCTTTTGTTTCCTGCTCTCAAGCTCGCCGCACCGAAGCCATGCCGCGATCGCTTCGCTTTTGATTTCCTTATCACCCCTACGGCGATACGCAATTGCCTCCGTCGTCTGGACAAAGGCAAGAGAATTTACGCCAAAGAACTTCCAAAGATTTTCAACCTTTTTCTCCCGAGCAGTGGTCGGCTCTGCGTAGTTACGCTTTTGAAGCTCGGAGTATGGGAATTTCGCAAGAAGGGAAATCTCTTTCTTTAGAACGGATATTCGTTCGATGCGTGCCTTTGTCTCCTGGTAGTTTTTTTCCAGGTTGATCCAAAACGAAGCTGCGCCACCAAGAGCGTTTTCCAAAAGGAGTGAGGTTTCTACAGTAATAGACGCCTCGCCATTAATAATTTGGCTTATGTGCTTCTCCGTAAGACCAGTACGCTCACTCAGGTTCTTTTGAGTCATCCCTTCCCGCTCCAATGAGCGAGAGATGATTCGGCCTGGATGTATTGCTTTGTTTGGGTTGTATGCCATGGCTTTAGTGGTAATCCTTGAAAATCTCTACAACCGTTATTGAATTAATCGTCTGGTAATTGTCGATTCGAAAGTTCGGGTCACCATCGTGATTGGGTTTAAAAATAATCCTGCGTATTTTCGTAACGTCGATTGCAAAGAACCCTTTGTACTCCGCTTTAAGAGGATGGGGCCGGTAGCTCCGTGGCACATCACTCAATGCTTCTGCCGAACGTAAGACCTCCAACGTCGTCAGGATGTCATCTGCATTCTTCTGGCCACCGCGATCGAACTTCTTCGATAACGCGCCAAAGTCATTGACTAGGTCCTCATGCTTTGGATTATCGAAATCTATTTGCATGATACTTCACGGTAGCCGTCATGGTCAATATATTGTTTACCAACATGGTAAAGAAGTTTTACCGTATCCGTTCTAAGAAATCAAGCACCTGCCAGAACGGGTTCTCTTGCAACCACCACATCACCCGGCGCATCCTACACAGTGGGAATCCAGAGGTTCATTAAACGCAAAATCGCCCAGCACCGAGCAAGACCATGACTATATGCTATCCCATGGCAGGGTTGACGTTGGAGCGCCAATGTTGGGCTGCCTCTTGTGTTCGGTGATCCAAGCCATTTGTCTTCGTCACATAAACCTACTTTCGGTCGAAGTCCTCTTCCACCACCAGACCGCCGGGCTTGTTGCGGAAGACGCGGATAGAACAGCGCTTCGAATCTTGGCTGGGACAATGGCTTGGGTGCACCGATTGGAAGGCGGAAGAGGGTGAATCAACCGACGGTGACCTGGCCGTTCATCAGCATCGGAAGGAGCCAGTCGCGGAGTTCGGTGAGTTGTTGGTTCTGTTGTTCGAGGAGTGATTGTTGCGTTGAAAAGCTTGAAACGTGTTCGGTAAACTTGGCTACCAAATCGTCGGGAGGTAAATGAATCCGCACAGCCTTCAACGTGCCGCCTGAAATCTCCTTGAAAGTCGAACCCGACGCGTTGGCCTTTATCAATTTCATGAAGTGCTTGAGCGTGAAATAGATGTAGTCACCCGAAAATGCCTTCTCTGGGACAAACGATTTGAATCCTTGATTCGTGGTTACGGGATTCCGTGCGACTGCCAGATAACCTATCGGAGCACGGGAACTCATGAGAACGGTTCCAGCGGGTAACAACTTCAGGGAGGCCGCTTTGATTCCCTCAGAGGTCACACCCGTGGAGCCGCGATCAATAAACCGATTTCCGCTGTTATCAGATAAGTCCTTTGGTGTGATCCATGGTGTGCCGACCTTGCAAAAATACGCGGTCTCTTCGGTGCTTGGCGTGCTTCCCCCGACAATTTTCCCAAGCTCCTCCAGATTACCCGGTATCCAGCCTTCAGGAATCTCACGCTTAAGGGAATCGTTGTAGGTCATCTTGCCGCCTGAGGCGCGGTAGGGTTTGCCTTCTAGTTTTGGTTTTCCCATCGCAGCGGCTTGGGCGGCGGTGATGGGGAAGTCAAACTGCACGAACCAGTAGTCATACAATAACTTCGCCATCCCCTCCAATTCCTTGTTGATTCGGTTGTTGAGTTCGATCTTGGCGTCGAGGGTGGCGAGGACTTTACCAATGTCTTGTTGATCAGCAAAATCGAGCTGCGGAATAACAATGTTTCTAAGACTGCCAATAGGCAATTGCGGCTGGGCACTTCCTGAGCCTTGTGAACGAGTCTGCTTCTTGAAAAGGTCAGAGCGTAGAAATGAGTAAAGAAAATATGGGTCCAACTTCTTGGCGTCCGCGCGAAGAATTACCATTCCAGAATTAATTCGGATGTGCTCGTAGCTGATGTAATCTCCATAATAAGCGACATTGCCGATTGTTCCGCGTGTCGTCATCACTATGTCACCCCGACGAAGTTTTCCCTTTCGCAGGAGTGTGTCCCTCTCTTTGGACACGAAGTCAGTGGAACTGAAATCGAAGCCAGTCTTCGTCACATTCGAGGTGTTCAGAAATAGGCAGAAGCCCGCATCCTGAAATTCTGACCTATTAGGGTAGTTTGTGCCTCTGTCACCGTCAAGAATTGTGAGCGGAACCTGGCTGAGCTTCTTGAGTCTATCTTTCATGGTGCTTCAAATGCTTCAACTGTTTGAGAAGACCATTTTCCAATTCACGGGAACTTTCGAAAAGATCCTCAAGCCGCGCTCCAACACCGACGATATTGGTGTTGAACTCTTTATCGCTAATATTCGCGTATTCAATCTTAACGTCAAAATACTGGCCAGCACTCAATGAGTAATCCCTTTCCTCAATCTGTTGGTAGGAAACTGCCACTGAGAAGTCCTCGACGGTTTTCTTTGCATTGAATGTCTCAATGATCTGCAGCTCTTCTTCTCGGCGAAGGAGAGTCTTCTGGTTTTTCCCCTCCTTGATCTTTTCGCCAAGATTGGAGGCGTCAATTAAGATCACTTCTCCCTTGTTCGTCGAATCGATGAAGAGAATCGAGACGTTTGTCCCCGTCGTCGCGAAGATGTTGCTGGGCATGGAGACCACACCGCCAAGCATTTTGTTCTTCACAAGATGTTCACGGATGCTCTTGTCGATGCCCGATTGAGCCGTGATGAAGCCGGTGGGGACGACGACAGCAGCACGCCCGTTCTTGTCCAACGAATGAATGATGTGCTGGAGGAACAGCAGGTAGATCGCCATTTTGTCCTTCGCTTTGTTTGGGACGTTTGGAATCCCAGCGAAAAACCGCTTCTGGTTTGCCTTGGTGTCGAGTTGGTCGCGGAAGTCGGAGAAGTCGAGTTTGAAGGGCGGATTGGAGACGATGTAATCGAACTTGCGCAGGCCGGTCCCATTATCTTCCTTGTGGTAGGGCTCAAGGATCGTATTCCCCTGGATGACGTTGGGGATGGAGTGGACGAGGTTGTTCAGGATGAGGTTCAGCCGGAGAAGGCTCGACGACTTCTGGGAAACGTCCTGAGTGTAGATGGTGCAGCGATCCTCGCCGATGGCGTGGGCGAGATTCATCAAGAGCGTTCCGGAGCCGGCGGCAGGATCATAACAGGTGACATTGTTGACTTCCTTCGGCACCAGGCAGGCTGCCATGATCTTCGAGACAGTGTGGGGTGTGTAATACTCGGCATACTTGCCGCCGCCGTCCTTGTTGTAGTCCTTGATGAGGTATTCAAAGAGCGTGGCGTAGAAGTCGAACTTCTCGGCGAAGATGCGCTCGAAGCTGAAGTGAATCAGTTTGTTGATAATGGCCTTGGCGAAGGCATCGCGCTGGGAGGCGACATACTGGGTGACGGCATCAAAGAGGACGATCTTTTGGCCGTCGTTGGTTTTAACGGAGAAGATATCGGCATTCAGCTTGGCGATGTCGAGCAGGGTGGCATCCAAGGTCGCGGCGAAGTCTTTGTCGTTCTGCTTGCTCCAGAGGGTAGCGAGGAAGTGCTTGGGCTTCAGGCGTGCGGTGGAGGCCCCGAGCTGCATGAGGAGGAGTTCATATTCGTCCTTTGGCTTCTGGCGCAGGGTGTCTTCCCATGATTTCGCCTTGGCAAGGGCGGGCTCGATGCGCTTTACCTCGTGGGCGAACTTGTCGTTGAGGAACTTGTAGAGGAAGATCTGGGTAATGATCTTGAACTCGTTTCCGTCGTTCCCCAGGCCGTAGCTGGCACAGACGCCCTTGAGGTCGTCGATGAGGGTGGTGGCTTTTGCTTTGAATTCTTGAGATGTCATGCTGCTTGGTGTCCATGGAACTCAGCCAGATACTCTTTCATCACAAGGTTATTGATGAACTGAGTGTTCTCTGCGGTGAGGGGAAGGTGGTGTTTGTTTTTGAGTTGCTCGATGATGAGGCGTGTCATTTCCGTCTTGGCGAAGGCCTCATTGGTGAGGATGCGAGCGTTCTGAGAAATGCAGGCGTCAGCCTCGGCCTTGAAAGAACTGAGCGCTTCGAAAAGTTTGCGCTCGTTGGCGGTGGGTTCGCCTTTTTCGAGGAGCCGCTTATGTAGGCGGGCGTATTTCTCGTCATTGGCATACTTGGCCCGGAGGAGTTGGTTCTTCCGCTCCAGTTCGCGGGCGCGGCTGTGGATGCCTTTGAGGGTCGCGATGTTTTCGACCATTTCGGTCTGGGTGATCTCGGAGAGGTTCTTTTTCTTGAAGAGGCGTTCGAGTTCCTCCTTCAGGGTGACGAAGGCGGGGTCACTGGGATCGAAGTTGCTACCGAGGCCTTCCCGAGTGCGGCGTAGGTTCTCGCGCAGTTCGTCGGCAATGATCATCTCCGCCTCAGAGACTTTTCGAAAAGTGAAGAGCACGTCCTCAAGGGCGATGTTGAGGATATTGATGCTGTCATCGGCGTTCTCTAGTGCCTCGCGCTGGTTGAGCAGATTGAGGTGGTTGGATGCCTCAGTGGAGAGCTGGTTGAGCTTTCGGAAATCGAGCTTCGCGAGGAGTTCGTATTGGCCGGAGAGGCGGATGAGGTTGTAGAGACTCTTGGCGTCATTGAGCGCCTTAACGATCTTGCGCATTTCCGCGCGATCTACGATCTGTGTGATCTGCTGGGAGAAGACCTCGGCGTTGGAGGTGTCGAAATGGAAAAGGGCGTCCTTGATCGCCTCAATGTCGGCAGTGATCTCGGCCTCGGTTTTGAAGAGGTCGGAATATTTGTCCAGTTCGTCGCCAAGTTCGCTCTGGAGTTCGTCGAAGTAGTCCTTGTTGGTCTTTTCAAACTCGGACTCAATATCGACGAAATCAACGACATAGCCGTAGCGATAGCCTTTATAGGGGCGATTCACCCGCGTGAGCGCCTGAAGGAGGTTGTGAGCCTTGATGATGCGGCCGAGGTAGAGCTTCTTCAGCCGAGCCGCATCGAAGCCGGTGAGGAGCATGTTGTAGACAAAGAGGATGTCGATTTTGCCTTCCTTGAAGGCATCCACCTGATCCTTGCGCTCGGTCTTGGTGCCTACGTCGTGGAGAATGAGGGCGCAGGTCGTGACCGTGCGGCTGGGGACAGCATATAGCGCGGGCTTCTCTGCCACTCGCGAGATGGACTCGGGGAGCGCTGCGGGGAGAGCCGGAGGCCTACCGGTGTATTTCTGCTTGAAAATCCGCGTCATTTCTTTCGCCTGCTCGGAGGAATCGCAAATGACCATGGCTCCGGCGGTGCGGTCATTCTTCATGACGCGGGAATTCTCAAAGTCATCAATGATGTAGTCGAGCATGGGCTCGACGAACTTCTGATGAGAATAGACCATCGTCCGGTTCTTCATGTCCTTGAGCACCTTGATCTGGGCAAGGGTCTCCTGGAGTTGAAGTTTGTATTTGGTCTCGATGGCTTCGCGGATCAGACGCAGGGTATAACCGTCGGCGATGGAGCGGTTGTAATAGTATTTGTGGATGTAGTCGCCGAAGAGGATCCTGGAGTTGAAGGTTTGCCGTTCCGTGGTTTCTCCGTCTTCGTCTCTCGTGCCTGCGAACGAGGCATTGAGCAACGGAGTTCCGGTCAGGCCGATCTTGATGGCATCACGATCCGACTCGTTCAGGTTGGCAAGAAAGCTGCCCTGGGGATTGTAGCTGCGGTGGACTTCGTCGAGGAAGTAAACACGCTGAAGGTTAAGCGCATAGTCGGTGCTGCGAACGACATCAGAATCGTTCTTGAAGCGCTGAATATTGACTACGGTAATCTCCGGCTTTCCAGAGTCATTGTGAACGGCGAGGCTGGATTTGATGTCTTTGGCGAAATCTTCGCGGGAACTGATGTGATGGACAAGCAGCCCACGGCTGCGGAATTCCCGGCTGGCTTGATCCAGGAGGTCGATGCGATCAACGATGAAGTAGAACTTCGGAATGACGCTTTTCTTCTGAAAGTAGTCGGTGAGGAAGTGGACGCAGTAGAACACGAGCGCGGTCTTTCCGCTGCCTTGGGTGTGCCAGATGATGCCCTTGCGGATCCCAGATTCGAGTTTGCTCTTGATGGCCTTCGCCGCGAATATCTGCGGGTATCGCATGACGTGCTTTTCAAATCCGGATTCGGTTCGGACGTAGGCGAGTCCAAAGCGAAGCAGGAAGGCGAGCCGGTCACGCGAGAAGAGTGAGGTGCTGAGCCGGTTGGTCGGAGTGTCGGGGTTCTTGTTGGTCGCGAACTCGGGCGAGTGCTTGATGCTGGTCAGGTTATTGTCAGCAAGGACGAAGTCTTCCGTTTGCTTGTCTTCAGGTTGAAGCCGCTTGGCGAGGTTCAGCACCTCTTCCTCGCGGAAGTAGTTGAAGATGGGCTGGCCATAGGAAGGAGAGGCGTAGAACGCCCCTTCAAGCGGTTCGGGAGAACCATCGTCGTATTCCATGTTGTTTGAGAACACCATGAGCTGCGTGATGTTGATGAACCGTTTGAATTTTGGATTCCGAAACCGGGTGACGATACGATTGCGCTCCGCGAGGATGCCGTCGCGGTTGTTCGGCTTTTTCACCTCAATGAAGGCGAGAGGAAGGCCGTTGATGAGGAGGGTGATGTCTGGGCGAAACTCTTCGTCGTCCTTCTTGCAGGTGAACTCGGTGACAATGTGGAACGAGTTCCGATTGAAGTCCTCAAAGTCGATGATTTTCAGCCCCGAGGTCTCGGTGATCTTCTCATAGAACTGTTTTCCGAGGTCTTCGTTGTCGAGGAGCAGGTTTAGCTGGCCCAAGGCGTTTCCGATCTCGACTGGCGTGGCGGAAGGATTGAGC
>JANNFC010000270.1:0-26155 GCA_031379405.1 Betaproteobacteria bacterium
GCCTGAGCGACTGGCTGGACGGTTACCTCGCCCGTAAGTGGAATCAAACTTCTCGCTTGGGCGCGCTGCTCGATCCCATCGCCGACAAGCTGATGACCTTTTGCACGGTAGTGGCGCTGGCCTGGGCAAACAAACTTCCGATAGAAGTGGCCATGATTCTGATTGGCCGCGATGTGCTCATCCTGGGCGCCGCCATCTCCGCCTGGAGAATCACCGGCACCATGGCATTCCCGCCGTCGAAGTTAGGGAAACTGCATACCTTCATCGTGTTCAGCATCATGGCGGTGCTGATCGCGCAGGCCGCTGGCTGGGTGCACCTGGGGGATTTGCTGCTTGGCCTATTTATCGTGCCCGTGGTGACCGCCGTGCTATCCGGGGTGCATTACGTGTGGAGCTTTTCACGCGGGCGTGGGGGGCATGCGACGGCGTAGCCGAGGTGACTATGGGCGCATAGTAGTGGTTTTGATGCCTGCCCATCCCCTCGATTGGGAAGGTTACGGGTAGGATGTGATGAGATCGAAGGTCGAGCCAAGGGTAAAAGGGACCCCACCCATGGCAACTCTGCCATTGCCAGCGATAGTTCTGGCAGAATCCTTGAAAAGGGTCGCGCGCGAGAAATTTCTGAGCGGCCGATCAAGGGGAAATACATGCACACACTGACACAAGACATGGCTCGCTTCGTCGCGGGCATCCAGCTCGATAACTTGCCGCCCGAAGTGATCGAGAAAGCCAGGACCTGCCTGGTTAACGCCTACGGCATGGCGCTCGGCGGTCGCGATACGCCCTATGCATCGGTTGCGCGCACCGCGGCGCTGGCCATGGACGGCGAAGTCCCGCGCGGAGCCACCTTGTTAGGCGACGGCAGGCGTACCAGCATCGGCGGCGCCTGTCTTGCCAATTCCGCTCTGTTCCACGGTCGCTGCCAGGAAGATACCTGCGGCGCGGCGCACTTCGGCACCATCATCATTCCGCTGCTCACCGCGATGCTCGAGACGCGCCGCTATGCGCTTGCCAACCTCATTCCCGCCATGGTGGCAGGGTACGAAGCTGGCGGCCTACTGGAGCAGGCGTATTGCGGCATTACCACACCAGGGGGGTTTCGCTCTTCGGCCATCTACGGCACCTTGGCCGCGGCGGCGGCCGCCGCCAAACTCATGGAGTTGAGCGAAGCGCAGATCGCTGCCGCCCTATCCAACGCCGCCTCTTTTGCCGGGGGCGTCCTGCAATCGTTCACTGATGGCACCGATGAGTGGCGCTATCAAGTGGGAATGGCCGGCCGCAACGGGCTTGCCGCTGCGGAACTGGCGAAGGCGGGATCGATATCCGCGCCGCACGCCTTGGAAGGCAGAAAGGGATTCATCTCCAGTTTCACGGGAAAGGAGGCGGATGCGTCGCACCTGGCCGCGAAACTGGGCAAAGATTGGTCGATGCTACAAGTGACCTACAAGCCCTACCCGGTGTGCGCATTCAATCAGACACCGGTGACCGCGGCCCTCGCGCTACGCGAGGAGATCGGCGATACCCCGATTCAAGCGGTGCGCGTGCGCATGAATCCCTTCGAAACAGGTTACGCCGGTTTGGATGCGGTAGGCCCTTTCCGGTCCATCTCCGGCACCCTCATGAGCGTTCCGTTCTGCGTGGCCACCACCCTGGTGCGCGGCGTGCCGAACATGCGGCACATGACCACCTACGATGACGCTCAGGTCAATGACCTGGAGCAGCGCGTGGCATTGATCTCCGATGCCACGGTACCCACATTAAGCGCGATCATTGAGGTGCAAACCAGCGACGGCCAACAACACGTCCGCCATCAGAAAATGACGCCGGCGAGTTACGCCTTCGACCGCGCCGCGGTGTCGAGTTTGGTGCGCCGTATCGGGCGCGAAGAAAACGTGCCGCAAACGGCGTACGAGCTCGTTGAGCGTTTCGCCGAGCGTTTGCCGGGCGGATCGATCGATGACGTCATCGCAAGCTTCGCTACGATCGAACAGCGCATGGCGGCGTAGGGCGCGCCGCGCGCCATGCTGCGGGGAGCGCACCCTACGATTGTCGTTTGAGCGACGCGGCAGCATAGCGACCCGCTTGCATGCCGTTATGCATCCACGCGATCGCGCGTTACCAAACCCCGAATAGCCGTCTCGATGTCCTCCATGGACGGAATCACCAAGCGCTCCAGCTTGTCGTTATAGGGCATGGGGGAATCGCGCGCGCCGATGCGCAGGATGGGCGCCTCGATCCAGTCGATCGCTTTCTCGGCCACCATTGCCGCCACTTCCGCGCCAAAGCCCCAGCGCTTCCAGCCTTCGTGGGCAATCACCAGCCGGCCGGTCTTCTTGACCGAGGCGATGATGGCGTCCTCGTCCAAGGGGCGCAGCGTGCGGGGATCGATCACTTCCACGTCGATGCCCTCCACTTCCAAGCGTGTCGCGGCCTGCAGCGCGGGTTCGACCATCGCCATGGTGGCCACCAGCGTCACATCCTTGCCCTTGCGCTTGACTGCCGCCTTGCCGATGGGAATGGCATAAGCTGCTTCCGGCACCAGCGCTTTCTTGCCGACGTAGAGCATCTTATGCTCGAGAAAGATCACCGGATTATTTTCGCGAATGGCACTGGTCAACAGTCCTTTCGCCTCGTAGGGCGAGGACGGTCCTAGCACCACCAATCCGGGAATATGGGTGAACCACGTCTCAAGACTTTGCGAGTGTTGCGCGGCCAAGCGAATGCCGCCACCTTGTGGTCCGCGAATGACCAACGGCACCGTGGGCTTGCCGCCAAGCATGAAGCGAAACTTCGCCGCCTGATTGACGATCATGTCCATCATCAAGGTGATGAAGTCGAAGATCTGCACTTCGGCGATGGGGCGCATGCCCGTTATCGCCGAACCCACCGCGCACGCCGCGATGGCTTGCTCGGAGATCGGTGTGTCGCGCACACGTTCGGCGCCGAATTTCTCGATCAACCCACGGGTGGCCGCGAAGATCCCCCCGATCTTGCCCACGTCCTCGCCCAGCACGAACACGTTGGCGTTCGCTTCCATTTCCTGACTGATGGCTTCCCTGAGCGCTTCGGCGAAGGACAATTCACGCGTGGTAGTGAGTTTCGGCTCGGCGGGTTGATAGTGCGGCGCGTACACCGCGTCATCGAGATCGGCCAAGGTGGGTTCCGGGCTGGCCACCGCGAATTCTCTTGCCGTGGCCATTTCCTTTTCCACATCGGCACGCACGCGATCGAGCTCTGCCTGCGTGAACCCGAACTCGGCTACCAGTGTCTTTTCGAAGCGCAAGATGGGATCGAGCTTGACCCAATCTTCCACCTCTTGATCGCCGCGATAACGCGGCAGATTCGCCCGCATGGAGTGATCGCCCCAGCGATAGGTGAGCGCTTCAATGAAGGTCGGCCCTTCGCCTTTGCGCGCCCGTGCCACGGCTTCCGCCACTGCCGCACGCACCGCGAGTACGTCGTTGCCATCCACCGTTACGCCGGGCAACGAATAGGCGGCGGCGCGCTTGGAAAAACGATCGATGGAAGTGGAATCCTTCATCGACGTCGACAACGCGTACTGGTTGTTTTCACAAAGATAGATGATGGGCAGCTTCCACACCGAAGCCACATTCAAGCACTCGTGGAAGATACCTTCATTGCAGGCGCCGTCGCCGAAGAAGGCCACGCCGCAGTGGTCGGTGGCGCGCAGCTTGTTGGACAAGGCAGCGCCGGTACCGATGCCGATGCCCGCGCCGACGATGCCGTTGGCACCGAGAATGTTGAGTTCCAGATCCGCGATGTGCATGGAACCGCCCAGGCCTTTGCAATACCCGGTGACGCGCCCCATCAGTTCCGCCATCATCTTGTTGAGTGAAGCGCCTTTGGCGATGCAGTGGCCGTGGCCGCGATGGTGGCTGACGACGAAGTCCTCTCGCCTAAGCTCCGCGCAAGCACCCGCGGCCACCGCCTCCTGACCCACATAACTGTGCGCCGTGCCTTTGACCAGACCTTCCTTGAACAGCTCGATCACGCCTTCGTCGAAGCGACGAATGCGCAGCATGACCCGGTAAATCGATTCCAGTTCGGCACGATCCATATCAACTCCCCTTGTTCGAAAATCTAGTAAGCCACTTCCCACAGTTTCTCCCCCTAAGCCGGCGAAGCCGGAACCAAAGTGAAGCGATCGCGCGGGCGAAAAGCGTGTTACGAACAAAGGGAGAATCCCCCTTGTTTATCCCCCAGAAGGAACAAGGGGTGTGCCCCTTGTATATCCCCCAAAATCAGATCACCGTTCATCAGACTCTTCGCCAAATCTGTCAACAGTGGACTCATAAGAGACTAACGGTTATTGATCTGGCGCTTTAACCTCCACGCCTGCCCACCTCTCGATGTACTTCACGATGGTGGTGAAATCTTCGTTGGGGCCGACCTCATTGCACGCGAGAAACCACGATTGCCGTACTGCGCTGGCCACCCACATCGGAACGTTCATCGCCTCGCCTTCCTCCAAACACAGCTTCACGTCCTTGTACATGAGCGCGTTGGTGAATCCGAAATCGAATTTGCGCGGCACGATAGCGCGCGGAAATTTGTCCTGCGAGGCGCTATTGCGTCCAGTGCCGGCATTGATCACGTCCAGCATGATTCGTGGATCCAAACCCGCTTTCACACCCATCACCATCGCCTCGGAAGTGATCGACAGCGCGGTCGCCGACAGCAGATTGTTGGCAAGCTTCATGGTCTGACCCATACCGGGCTTTTCGCCCAGATAGAACACCTTGCCGAAGTTCTCCAATACCGGACGCAGCGCTACCAGTTTCTCCGCGGTGCAAGCCACCATCACCGCCAGCGTGCCTTTCTTGGCGCCGCCGACTCCTCCGCTCACTGGAGAATCCACGGTATCGATGCCTTTTGCCGCCAACGCGGCCGCGATCTCTTGCTCCACCCTTGCGCCGGTGGTGGATAGATCCACGACGGTCTTTACTTTACTGCCCAGGGCGACACCGTTGGCGCCCAGCACCACGTCCTTGACGATGGCGGGCGTGGGCAGGCTCACCAATACCGTTTCCACTTCCGAAGCCACCGCCGCCGGTGAGGCCGCGGCGTGTGCCCCGCGTGCCACCAACGACGCCATCGCCGCCTCTCGGGCGTCGAAAATGGTGAGCGTATAACCCGCATCCAACAGTCGTCCCGCCATCGGTCCACCCATCTGGCCGACCCCTACGAATCCAAGGTGTTTATTGCTCACGGTTTCCAATTTATCAGTCAAGGTTTGAATACGTCTACTGCCACGACTACAGTGGTTTCGCTGGTGACATTTTCCGCCCAGTGCGTGGTGTCTTTGCCTTCGCTCCAGCTCTCGCCCTGCTTGCGCACGTGGGTGCCGACGCCTTCCACATGTTCGGTTAGAGCACCTTTCAACACATAGGCCACGCCGGGCCGCCCCTTGTGGCTATGCAGCGTGATCTGCGCGCCGGGCTCGAAGTTGATCACACGCATCCTGAGCTGGCGGCCCTCCACGCCTTCGAGTTCAGGTCCCAAGTCTATTGCGGTGGTCTGTCCCACCTTGATGCCCTTGGTTTCCGTGGGCGCGTTCTGTCCCACGGCCACGCCAATGCCAAAGGCTAGCGTTACTGTCCCGGCCAACATTGCATAGCGCAACCACTGCGTTTGGTTCTTCATAGCATCTCCTCCTCGTTCAGTTGTAATACTCCTCTTTACTCCTCTTTACTTCGCTTTACCCCGCCGTACTCTGCGTGACACGCAGTGTGGTGAACTCAGCCGGTTTCATCGTTGCCACGCCGACAGAAATGACAATCTGGCCATGATCGATATCGTATTGCGTCATGGTGGTGCGATCGCAATGTACGAAGAACGCCTGCTCCGGGGTCACCCCCTGTAGAGCGCCACTTTTCCACTCTTTGAGCAGAACATCTTGCACGCTGCCTCGCACCCTTTCCCACAGGGACTCGCCGTTGCTTTCGAACACCACCCATTGAATGCTACGCTCAATGGCGCGCTGCAAAGTGGCTAGATGGCGGCGCTGACCAATGGGCTTCCATGCGCCTTCTCGGGCGATCTTGACATAGCCGCCGGGCGGCGGTGCCGCTTTCTCTCCCTTGGACTTGCCCTTGGCAAATGACGATGAGTGTCCCCAACTTTTGGCTGGGCCTTCGGGCTTCTTGGATGGATTCATGGGTGAAGATCGGTTAGAGTGCGGCAGAGCGGGTTGCTCAACTCACGGATTGTAGACCCGTCGGCGACGGTAGATTGCCACCCTCCCCACCCGCTCCCGCGTGCTATACACAATGGAAGGAACACTTCTACCAGCGCTCGAAAACTGCGAGAATCTTCCCTGTCTAGTTTTGCAGGAGCCCCGCACTGTGTTGTCGTCCGCATTATTTCCACTCTTGCGTAGAGTCTTTGTCGCACTAACGCTCGGGATCGCGCCGCTTTGGGTCGCGCAGGCGTACGCCCATGGCGTCACCCTGGTAGTGCATCACTACCTCCCGGCCGATTCGGCTTTTCACACCCAATTTCTCGTTCCCTGGACGCAGAAACTCGAAAAGGAATCCGCCGGCCTATTGCGGTTTCGCTTCTATCCCGCTCTGCAGATGGGTGGGGACGCCGCGCAGTTGGCCGACCAGGTGGCCGATCGCAGTGTCGATATCGTCTTGACACTGACCCGACACAACCCTGGGCGTTACCCCGCCATGGAAGCCTTCGAGGTCACGGCGATCAAACACGGCGCGCAAGGTGCCAGCCGCGCGGCGTGGGAATATGTCAGGTTGAACGACTTGGCGGATAAGGATTTCGACGAGGTACGCCTGCTGGCCGTGTCACTTTCCGCCGGACCCAGCGCCGACCTCTCGCCCGCAGTGGGCCTGCTCATGCTGAACGGCCGATCCTACAAAGCCCTGACCGAAACCCTGCGAAAAGTCATCAATGACAACAGTGGCGCGGGCACCTCGGCATGGTTGGCCAATACGATGAGCGAGAAGGCGGCCTCAGCCGTTACACCGACACAGGATGCGATGGACACCTGGATCAAGGAGGCGACCAAGCGCGGATTGAACGCCAAGGCACTGGCGGAAAGCGCGCGCGCGCTCATGGCAGAGTACGATACGCTAAAGTAACTGAACCTAATTTTCGAGGAGAAAGCCAGCATGTTGAGTTACGACGTCGTCGAGTGGGGCAAGCCGCTGCAGAAGCGCGAATACGAAACCCCCAAACCCAGCGGGACAGAAGTCCTGCTCAAACTGAAGTATTGCGGTGTGTGCCACAGCGATGTGCACATCCGCGACGGCTATTTCGAAATGGGGGGTGGCAAGCGCTTTCACATGAGCGAGCGCGGCATGAGCCCGCCACTGACCTTGGGCCACGAACCCTTCGGCACCGTCATCGCCGCCGGGCCCGAAGCGCGTGACGTACCCATCGGTCAGGATCGATTGGTGTGCCCATGGACCGGCTGCGGCACTTGTGTACGCTGTCGGGAAGGACAAGACAACCACTGCATGGCGCCACGCTGGTTGGGTGTACAGCGCGCGGGAGGCTATGCGGATCATCTGCTGATTCCACATCCGCGCTACTTGGTGGATACGACTGGGATCGACTCCGCCTGGGCCGCGACTTTGGCGTGCTCGGGACTGACCACCTACTCTGCTGTGGCCAAGCTCACGCCCATCCCACGCGATGAATGGGTTGCGGTGATGGGCGCCGGTGGCTTGGGGCTGATGGCTATCGGCATGCTGCGCGCGCTCGGACACGAGCGCATCATTTCGGTGGATATCGACACCGCAAAATTCGCGGCGGCGCGCGCGACCGGGGCGGCGGCAACGGTGGACGGGCGCGATCCCGACGCCGCCAAGAAGCTGACGGAAATTGCCGGCGGACCGCTATATGGCGCCGTGGATCTGGTCAACAACACGGGCACCGCCAGCCTCGCCCTTGGCGCGCTTCGTAAGGGCGGCAAACTCATACTGGTCGGACTCTACGGCGGCGAGATTCCGGTCTCGCTGGTCATGCTGGTGCAACGAGCCCTGTCCCTGATCGGATCGAGTGTCGGGACGGTTGAGGAGCTGAAAGCCGTGGTGGCCTTGGCGCGTGCCGGTAAACTCAAACCGATCCCTATCGAAGTACGGCCACTTTCCGATGTGAGCCGCACCTTGGATGAACTCAAGATTGGCAAAGTCGTTGGCCGTGTCGTCGCGAGGATTGACTGAGCACGAATAAGCCGGTGGAATACTCGACGTTGGTCCGCAATCAGATCAGCGAAGCGGAATAGGCAGGCCAGATTCCCTGGCCTGCCCTTCTGCGCGAATTGGACCGAATCGATCCCGGCTACCACCAGTAGCCGTCCGCCAAGACCTTAGCGGAGCTTGAGGATCTTCAGTGCTTTGTCGAGCACATCCACCGACTGGCCATGCTTGCCGGCGTTGTGCAATACCTCGCCTTCGGCGCGATATTTCTTAACGCTGGCGAGATCTTCCGGACTAAGCTGCGCGGTCTTCAACGCCTCGTCGATCTGTTTCATATCGGCGGGACAATGTGCGGCCAAAGCGGATCCCGCCATGGACAGCGCAGCGACAAACAATAACGAACGTATCTTCACGACAATCTCCTCTCAATGGAAAGACAAACGGCGACGCTCTCAGGCGACACTCTTTGGCTTGAAACCGCCACCGCACGGATTGTATGCCGCAATGCGATAAGACAACACCCCAATCGTCGAACAGGCGGAGCACGTAGGGCGGAAAAGCGAAGCGCCTTCCGCCGTAATAAAGGGGACATCCTCAGGCAAGTAGCGTGGACCGGCTGAGGTTAATATTCGGAACCTTACAAACAACCCAGCCTCCAACACACGCCCATGAGACTCAAAGACCAAGTAGCCATCGTCACCGGCGCCGCCAGCGGCTTCGGTGCGGAGATCGCCCGTCGGTATATCGCCGAAGGCGCCAAGGTAATGCTGTCGGATATCAATGAGACGGGCGTGCAGGAAGTGGCCGCCTCCCTTGGCGGCAACGCCGCCGCCGTGCGCTGCGATGTTTCCAAGCGAGCCGATATCGAAAACCTGGTGGCGGCCGCGGTGAAGCGCTTCGGGACCCTGGACATCGTGGTCAACAACGCCGGCTACACGCACAAGAACCAACCCTTGCTCGACGTGGACGAAGAAACCTTCGACCGCATGTTCGACATCAATGTGAAGTCCATCTACCTGATGACGCTTGCCACCGTCCCCATCATGCGCGCGAAAAAGCGCGGCAACATCATCAACATCGGCTCGGTCTCCGGCATGCGCCCACGACCGGGGCTGGTCTGGTATAGCGCGTCCAAGGCTGCCGTCAATCTGATGTCCAAAGCCATGGCCGCCGAATTGGGCCCCGACAATATTCGGGTCAACGCCATCGCGCCTGTCCTGTCTCCCACGGGAATGATCGAATCCTTCATGGGCATGCTGGACACACCGGAGAATCGCAAAAAGTTCTTGGGCAACATTCCCCTGGGGCGCCTGGCCACACCCACGGATATCGCCAAAGCGGCGGTCTATCTCGCCTCGGACGATTCGGATTTCATTACCGGGGTGGAATTCCCCGTAGATGGCGGCCGCTCGATTTAACTCACCTCAGTCAATTTAGGAAAGTCAGATGAAAAAGCTTGTCGTCGCATTCGCGTTGTTGTCTTCATTGTCTGCCCACGCAGGATTCCAGGAGGCCATTCAGGCCTATTACGCGGGCGACTACGACAAGGCCCTGCAGGAGTATCAAGCCATTGCGGAACAAGGCGATGCACGCGGCGAATTCGGTATCGGGTACATGCATCATTACGGTCACGGCGTCCCGCGCAACCAGATCGAAG
Organism: Betaproteobacteria bacterium; assembly: GCA_031379405.1. GTDB lineage: Bacteria > Pseudomonadota > Gammaproteobacteria > Burkholderiales > SHXO01 > SHXO01. The sequence continues at coordinate 9,838 of JANNFC010000270.1, forward strand.
CCATCAAATGGTTTCGCCAATCGGCCAGTCACGGCAACATTCCGGCTCGCCAGTACCTCGGCATCATGTATCAAAAAGGCGAAGGCGTGGAGAAGGATCTGGTAACGTCCCACATGTGGCACTCATTGTTCTCGCGCGACGCACCCAATGATCGCGACCGCGGCTACACCAAGGAAACCCTGACCAAAATCGAACGCAAGCTGAGCGAAGCACAACTCGCCCAGGCCAAGAAGATGGCGGGGGAATGGAAGCCTGAAAAGCAGTAGGCGCCAGAAATCGTAGGGTGCGGCGTCAGGTCTGCCTCGCCCTCTCCCGCAGCACGTTCTTCTGAATTTTCCCGGTGGACGTCTTCGACAAGGGTCCAAACACTACGCTCTTCGGCGACTTGTAATGCGCCAGGTGTTGGCGGCAAAAAGCGATGATCTCCTCCGCTGTCACGTCGCCGGCATCGCTCTTTAGCGTAATAAAGGCGCACGGTGTTTCGCCCCACTTCTCATCGGGCCTAGCCACCACCGCCACCTCCAGCACCGCAGGGTGGCGATACAGCACTTCCTCCACCTCCAAGGTGGAGATGTTTTCGCCGCCGGAGATGATGATGTCCTTGGAGCGATCGCGAATCTTGACGTAGCCGTCGGGATAGACCACGGCCAGATCCCCCGTGTGATACCAGCCGCCGGCGAATGCTTCCTCAGTGGCCTGAGGATTTTTTAGATACCCTTTCATGGTGATATTGCCGCGAAAAAAGATCTCGCCCATGCTCTGACCGTCATGCGGGACGGGTTGCAGAGTGTCTGGGTGCAGCACCGTCATGTCTTCTTGTAGCGCGTAGGTCACGCCTTGGCGGCCATTTTTTTCCGCGCGTTGTGGCAGAGTGAGATCGCTCCACTCCGGATGTTTGGCGCATACGGCGGCGGGGCCATACACCTCGGTCAGTCCGTAGACGTGGGTGAGATCGAAGCCCATGCGCTCCATGCCTTCGATTACCGGTTGCGGCGGTGCCGCGCCGGCGATCATGCCGTAGACCTTGTGTTCAATTCCCGCGCGCAACTCCGCCGGCGCGTTGATCATCAACGCGTGCACCACCGGTGCTCCGCAATAGTGCGTAACACGGTGCTCGCGGATGAGATCGAAGAGGGGCTTTGCTTCGACTTTGCGCAAACACACGTTGACGCCCGCCTGCAGTGCTACCGTCCAGGGGAAACACCAGCCGTTGCAGTGAAACATGGGCAGCGTCCACAGATACACGGGGAAATGCGGCATGCTCCATTGCACGGCATTGCTGACGGCATTCAGGTAAGCACCGCGATGATGCAGCACCACTCCTTTCGGATTTCCCGTGGTGCCCGAGGTGTAGTTGAGTGCGATCGCATTCCACTCGTCCGATGGCAGATCCCATGCGAACTTCGCGTCACCAGCGGCCACAAACTCCTCGTATTCCATCTCTCCCAGCAAATCGCCGCCACTACCCAGCGGATCGTCGATATCGATGACCAGCGGCCGCTTGTCCATCAACCCCAGGGCCTGCGACACGACGGGAGAGAATTCACGGTCCGTCATCAATACCTTCGCCTGACCGTGTTGCAGCATAAAGGCGATGGAGGCGGCGTCCAGGCGCGTGTTGAGCGCATTCAGCACGGCGCCCAGCATCGGCACGGCAAAATGGGCTTCATAGGCGGCAGGAATGTTGGGCGCCATCACGGCCACCGTATCGCCCTGACCCACGCCACGCCGGGAAAGTGCGCTCGCCAGCGCGCGGCAACGGCGAAAGGTGTCACCCCAAGTGCGGCGCATCTCACCATGTATCAGGCTCGGTCGCCCGGGATAGACCGCCGCCGTCCGTCGCAAAAAGGACAGCGGAGAGAGCGCAACGTAGTTGCCAGGGTTCTTTGCCAGGCCTTGATCGTACTGATTGGGTGTTGTCAACGTCATATGTATTCGGATTGAGACGGTCGGCTTGCTTCTTGCTGCCAAGGCTTAACCAGACAGCACCTCATGATACTTCATCGTAATGCGTTGTATTTTTGTGCTTTTGGGCCGTTGTTCGACGCCTCCGGTGCGCTGCCTCCGGATGGCTTCCCCGGCGTGAAAGCCGGAGCCTTTCCCAACCTGATCGAATGCCAAACGCCCCCGACAACAAATCCACGGCGCCATCCGCCGTGGTTATTGGAATCGAACTCCCCGGTTTCGCCAAGCGTCCCGTGGCGGAACAACTCAAGCAACGGGAGCAGTTGCACCAGCGCCTTTCGGGGGCGCTGCGAAGCATCCCCCAGAAGGATCGCATCGTACTGGATACGAGCAGCGGGGTCGCCATTGCCCTGTTCGGCATGCCCTCGCTAGGCATCGCGGTCGCCTGTGCACTTTGCGGCACTCGCAGCGCGGATGCGGACGGCATTAGGATCCGAGGTGGCTTGGCGATGGGCCCGGTGCAGGCCGTCCCGGGAGAGAACGGGGACCTGCAAATTGCCGGCGACGCGCTCGACGTTGCCGAACGCATCGCCGCCCTGGTCGGTTCCGAAAGACTGGTTGCCACGCGCGCCTTCGCCGACGCTTTGCGCCACGATCTGCCCGAATGTAGCGGCGCGCTCAGATCCCTCGGGACCGTAACCGATAGCCAAGTACGCGAACATGAACTGTTCGGCGTGCAGCTTACCCACTCGAGCATTCTGGCTTTGCGCAACCGACGCAGCGGACAAGCGGCACCGATACTTGCCTGGCTGACGCTTCCGCGCGCGGCATTTGCCAGCTTGGCGGTCGCACTCTGCGCTTACCTTTGGTCGAGCGCCGCCGGGGTGGACAAAGTCTCGCAAGAGGTGCAGCCGGTGGCGGTGGCTCGGCCCACTCAACCCCTCGAACTCGTCAAAATCATCCCACCGCAGCCACTTGAGTCCGCCGAAGTCAAGGTAGTCGAAATGGCCAAGCTCGAGATTGCGGAACGCGTCAGCGGAACCGAGAAACAGCCCCCCGCCCCAGAGCCGGTGGTGAAACCGCTCCACGGCGTAAAGCCCAAGAAAGCAATCGCGGTGGCGCACGCACCCGCGCCGTCCCGCCCAAGGGTTCCCGTGAGCGAGGCCAGTATCGAAATGCGTGACGTGCTGCGGGAAAACAACGCCCAGCGCGGTCGAGTTCTACTCGCCATCGTCCCATGGGGCGAGGTGCTGATCGATGGTAAGTCGGTTGGAATCAGCCCTCCTCTCACGGAAATGGAGCTTCCCGCCGGAACCCACTACGTGGAAGTGCGTAACAACGCCGCCGAACCCCTTCTGCGCCGAGTTGAAGTGCAGGTCAACGAAACCCTCAAGATTAGGCACCGTTTTGCCGATTCTCGTTGATGCACATGATCCCTCACTTGCCCTACCTATTCTGCATGCTTGCCATGGCACTCCTCACGGGCTGCCAAAACCCCATGGTGCGCGACATGCCTTTGTTCTATCGCACCGGGGAGACGCTGCTGGGCGAGGGCGTGCGCCAGTTCGAAGACGCCAACTACCGGGCCGCGGGGGGTGCCCTCCAGCGCGCGCTGCAATCCGGGCTGACCCGGGAATCCGAGGTAAAAGCCCATAAGTATCTGGCTTTTATCTATTGCATCAACGGCCGCAAGACTCAATGCCGCGACGAATTTCGCGAGACCGTCAAACTCGATCCTAAATTCGAGCTGCAACCGGAAGAAGCCGGACATCCCATGTGGGGGCCCGTGTTTCGCGAGGTAAAGGGCGATGCCCCTCGCGGCTAACCGCACGGATAGGACGGACGAGAACAGAACCGGCCCAGCGGAGGCGTTCGAACCCACAGCACCGAAACGCCTCGGTCGTTACGAAATCGTCGAGGAGTTGGGTCGCGGCGCCATGGGCGTGGTCTACAAGGCGCGCGACCCGGTACTCGACCGCGTGGTCGCCATCAAGACCATCAGCCTGGAACTGCCCAAATCGGAACGCGCGGAGTACGAAGCGCGCTTCTATCAGGAGGCACGTGCGGCGGGCCGCCTCAACCACCCCAACATCGTCACCATCTACGATATCGGCCGCACCGAGCGCCTAGCCTACATGGCCATGGAGTTTCTCGAGGGCGAGGAGTTACGCGCTGTCCTCACGCCCGGCTCGCCCATCCCCATCCATCAAGCCATCGACATCACCGTACAGGTGGCTGAAGGCCTGGGCTACGCGCATGAGAATCGCGTCATCCACCGCGACATCAAACCCAGCAACATCATGGTGGTGCGCGATGGGTTGGTGAAAATCATGGACTTCGGCATTGCGCGCCTGCACGAGAGCGAGGTCAAAACCATGACCGGCCTCATCATGGGCTCGCCCAAGTACATGTCACCCGAACAAGTCACCGGCGCGCGCCCCGATCAACGCTCCGACGTATTCTCAATGGGTGTGATGCTCTACGAGATCCTCAGCGGCAGTTCGCCCTTCTCGGGCGAGAGCATTCATTCGATCATGTATCAAATCATTCACTTCGCTCCGCCGCCGCCGAGCCAGGTCAATCGCCACGTGCCGGAAATGTTGGACCTGATCGTGGCCAAGGCACTGTCCAAAAAAATTGACGAACGCTACGCCACTGCCAGGGAGATGGCGCACGATCTGCGGCTGTGCAAAGACCTCATGCCCAGCGTCATAGCGGACGTGGAACACACCCAACCCTTGCTCCCCGTGCCTAGCGATTTGGGAGTGTCCACCGGAAGCGAGAAAGTGGTTTCCTTCAAGCGTCAGATCCCCGACAGCTGGGACGACGTGGAAGACATCGATCCGCAACCGGCGCGCAAAGCGTACGGCGTTTCCAAAGCCTTCGACTCTTCCGAGGCCACGCAACGCATCGCGGCCTATTCACCGAAAACACCAAAAACACCGCAAGCACCGAAACCTGATAAACCTATTTCCGCGCCACGCGCCAAAGCCGAGAAACGGCCACAGGCGAGCAACGCTCGCGCTACCTCACCCGCAGCACAACCGGTGTCCGGCTTTAATCTCAAGCAGGAATTCTTGCGTCTGGCCAAATCACGTTGGATCTGGGTGGTTGCCACTTTCGCTTTGGCAGGGTCACTGTTGACGCTGGTGTTATCGCAGTAGAACCCACGAGTTGACGCCTTAGCGAAACCGCATCACCGCGTCTTCAACGCGATCCACCGCAATGACTTCGATACCGTTGAGCGTCGCCTTCGGCCGGTTGGCTTTCGGAATGAGCGCCTGGGTAAATCCCAGTTTCGCGGCCTCTTTCAAACGCTCCTGCCCGCGTTGCACGGGGCGCACTTCTCCGGCCAAACCCACCTCGCCGAATACCACCAGCTTCCTCGGCAGCGGCTGGTTCCTGAACGATGACACCATGGCCAACATCACCGCGAGATCGGCGGCGGGCTCGTCGATACGTACACCGCCCACCGCATTGACGAAGACATCCTGATCGAAGCACGCCAGCCCGGCGTGTCGATGCAACACCGCCAGCAACATCGCCAGCCGGTTCTGCTCCAGCCCCACGCTCAGCCGTCTTGGATTGGGGGTGTGGGCCTGCGCCACCAACGCTTGAATCTCCACCAGCAACGGGCGCGTTCCTTCTTGCGTAACCAGCACGCAAGAGCCCGCGACTTCCTGCTCGTGTTGCGACAAGAACAACGCGGACGGGTTGGACACGCCGCGCAATCCTTTTTCCGTCATGGCGAACACACCCAATTCATTCACCGCGCCAAAACGGTTCTTGATGGCGCGCACCATGCGAAAACTCGAATGCGTGTCGCCCTCGAAATAGAGCACCGAATCCACCATGTGCTCCAGCACCCTTGGACCGGCGATGGCACCTTCCTTGGTGACATGGCCCACCAGCACCACGGTAGTGCCGCTGCGCTTGGCGAAGCGCGTGAGTTGCGCGGCGCATTCACGCACCTGCCCCACGCTCCCCGGGGCTGACTGCAATGCCTCGGAGTACACCGTCTGAATGGAATCGATCACCGCCACTGCCGGGCGCTGGGAGACGAGTATGGCGAGTATTTTTTCCAACTGAATTTCGGCCAATACCGGCAATGTTCGAGTGTCCAGTCCGAGTCGCGTCGAGCGCAAAGCGATTTGCTGCGCGGATTCCTCTCCACTGACATAGAGCACTTGCGAATGCCCGCTCAACAACGCCAGGGCTTGCAGCAGCAGAGTGGATTTGCCGATGCCTGGATCGCCTCCGATCAGAACCACCGCTCCACGCACGAGGCCGCCGCCCAGCACGCGATCCAGTTCCTCGATGCCGGTGGGTATGCGCGGCTCTTCCTGCGCGCTCACCTCGCCCAATAGCTGCACGGTACTGGTCTGCGACAGATGCGCAAAGCGCGCCGGCGCACGCTCGACCACCCCTTCGCTGAGCGTATTCCAGGCGGAACAATGCGGACATTGGCCCTGCCATTTGGGCGATTGTCCGCCACACTCCGTGCAGGTGTAGACGGTCTTGACTTTGGTCATCGCTCAATGGATATCGACGCTGGGCACACGCGCGGCCAACGCACACAGCAACTCATAGCTGACGGTGCCGGCGCAAGCGGCGACCTCGTCCACGGAAAGCTGCTCGCCCCACAGTACAACGGAAGTGCCGACGTCGGCGGCGATCAGATAAGTCACGTCCACCGCCAACGTGTCCATGGATACGCGACCCACTGTTTGCGTGCGTCGCCCGTCCACCAACACAGGCGTGCCGCTTGGCGCATGCCTCGGATAACCGTCGGCGTAACCGCAGGCCACGATAGCGATGCGCATCGGCCGCTGGGCGCGGAAAGAGGCGCCATAGCCCACCGTATCGCCCGGATTCAGATTCTGCGTAGCGATGATCTCGCTTTCGAACTGCATAGCCGGACGCAGCCCAAGGGATTCGGCGCTTTGATCCGCGAAGGGCGAACTACCGTAGAGCATGATTCCGGGGCGCACCCAATCGCCATGGGCTTGGGGATAACGCAGGATGGTGGCGGAATTGGCCATGCAGCGCGCGTGACCCAACCCCGCACTGTGGCGCTCGAAGCAAGCAAGCTGCTCGTCGATGCCGCGCGCATCGTCGGCACAGGCAAAATGCGTCATGAGCGTAATACTGTTCACGGCGGCGCAGCGCTTGGCGCGTTCCAGGGATCCCTGCCACTGCCCTGCGCCGAAACCCAGGCGATTCATGCCGCTGTTGAGCTTGAGCATGATGTCGATGGGTGCAGGGATATGGGCTTGATCCAACATCTCCAGTTGCCCCGCGCGATGCACGACTGCGGTGAGGCGATAACGCGAGAATTCCGCTAGCTCGTTCGGGTAGAAGAAACCTTCCAGCATGACGATGCGGTGCGCGTACCCCGCCTCGCGCAGCCGCACGGCATCGTCCAGGTCCAACATGGCGAATCCGTCGGCGCTGCGCAGTGCCGAGGCCGCTCGTAGTAATCCGTGGCCATAGGCGTTGGCCTTGACCACGGCCAATAGCTTGCTTGTAGGGGCATAGCGCTTGGCCACCGAGAGGTTATGATCCAGCGCGGAAGCGGAGATCTTCGCTTTGATGGGTCGAGCTTGCGTGGGTCGAGAAGAAGTCAATGGCACCAATCGGGGACGAGGGACGAGAAGGGGATGGGGGATGGGGAATGCAGACGTAGAGAATACAGACGTCGGCGAAGTGTGCCAATGCTTGAGGCACGACGCAACGATCGAACCTAGACCGCCGCCCGGACCGGCTCATGGTATAAGACCGGCACAATTCGAACCGGGTGCACCCGCCCGTCATTAGAACCACCCATGCAACTCGGCTTCTACACCATCCTTGCGGCGCAATTTTTCTCGGCGTTGGCGGACAATGCGTTGCTGTTCGCCGCCATCGCCCTGCTGGCTGAAATCCACGCGCCGCAATGGCAGACCCCGGTGCTGCACATGTACTTTGTGTTTTCGTACATCGTGTTGGCACCCTTCGTCGGGCCCTTCGCCGATGCGCTGCCAAAGGGCAAGGTCATGTTCATCAGCAATGGCGTCAAACTGGTGGGCTGCGTGGCCATGCTAGTCGGTCTGCATCCGCTCTACGCCTACGGCATGGTCGGTATCGGTGCCGCCATGTACTCGCCCGCCAAGTACGGCATCCTCACGGAGTATCTTCCCAGTAGCAAACTGGTACTGGCCAACGGCTGGATGGAAGGGCTCACCGTCGCCGCCATCATTCTGGGCGCCATCGCCGGTGGCTACATGGTCGGCCCACCATTCACCGCGCTTTGGAACGAGGTACCGGTGCATCAATTCGGTATCCCGTTCATGGACAACGGTGCAAAACTCGCGGTGGCCGTCATCGTTTTGTTTTATGTTGCCGCCGCCTTGATCAACCTCTATATCCCGCGCGTCGCCTTGGATCACAAGCTGCCGCGCAAAACCCTGCCGTATCTCCTGCGTGACTACTGGACCTGCTTCGGTCAGCTGTGGCGCGATCCCCTGGGCCAGGTGTCATTGGCGGTGACGACTATATTCTGGGGCGCCGGTGCCACCCTCAGGCTGATCGTGTTGAACTGGTCGCAAACCATCCTGGGCTTCGATGCGACCCAGGCCGCGCAACTCACCGCCGTGGTCGCCGTTGGCATCGCGGTAGGCGCCGTGATCGCCGCCAAGGTCGTCGTGCTGGAGCGCGCGGTGCGCGTGTTACCTCTAGGTATTGCCATGGGGATAACGGTAATGGCCATGGTATTCGCCCGCGAGCTGTGGCCCTTGGCCATCGGCCTGTTCATCATAGGGGTGTTGGGCGGATTTTTTCTGGTGCCCATGAACGCCCTACTGCAACATCGCGGCCACCTGCTGATGGGCGCGGGTCACTCCATCGCCGTGCAAAATTTCAACGAGCACCTGAGCATACTGGTGATGCAGGGCATGTACGCCGGCATGCTCAAGTTTGCTTTTCCACTCGAGGTCATCGTGGTTTTCTTCGGGCTCATGCTGACAACCGTCATGCATTACCTGTGGCGCAAGCATGGCAATGATCAGAATCCCGCTGGTGTCACGGACGCGCGCTAAAGCAATACCGGTCGGTTCGGTAGTTCGTTGTCAGGCCGCGCCCCTGGCGGAAAGTGGCTGGCGAGCAACTCACCGACGCGGTGCACGCCCAGTACGGCACCGTGCTCGAAGCGCCCCGCGCGAAACTCGGTTTCCATGGCTTGGCAGATTTCCTCCCAGGCACTCTGACCGACTCGTGTGTGAATACCACGATCGGACACGATCTCCACATCGCGCTCCGCCAGCAGAACGTAGATCAACACACCGTTATTGTGCTCCGTGTCCCACACCCGCAAGTGCGAAAACACGTCGATGGCGTGCTCACGCACACTCATACCCGCGCGTAGCTCGGACCATTCGAGAGCCGGTTCGATGGCGAAGCGAATTTGTCCGGCGTGGCGCTTCTCGTCCTCGCCAATGGCCGCCTCGATGGCCTGCAGGACTCGAGTCGGGAATGACCTCCGGATGGCCCATCGGCCGTGGGTGAGATGCCTCAGGTAACGCAGTGCCATCTACCACCTCCCCGAGGCGCCACCGCCACCGAAACCGCCCCCACCACCGCCGAAGCCCCCGCCGCTGCCAAATCCACCAGAGCCACTACTCCACCCGCCGGAAGATGAACCCAACCCGCCACGTCCACGACCCACTCCGGCGAGCGTAAGGACGAATGCGACGACGGTCAGAATTCCACCCACGATTAGCGTGCCGATCATGAACCAACCCACGGCGCCGGCGATGGCCCCCACGATGGCGGCCGCGGGTAGGGGCCCAACCACGGCACGCAGGATACCGCCTACGACAAAGACCAGAATCAAGCCGATGACCAACACGGTTTGCAGGGAATTCGCGTTGATACCTGGCGGGCGCGCGCGCGGCGAGGGCAAGGGTTCACCTTCGATTACTCGCATCATGCGCTCCGCGCCGGCTTCAATTCCGCCAGCGAAATCGCCGGAGCGAAAGCGCGGCACGATATCCTCGTCGATGATGCGTTTCGAAGTGGCATCATTGAGGGCGCCTTCCAGGCCATAACCGACTTCGATGCGAACACGACGATCCTCCTTGGCCACGATGAGCAGGGCGCCATCGTCAACCTTCGCGCGTCCCAGCTTCCACTTTTCGACGACCCGTAAGGAATACTGTTCGATTTCTTCGGGCTGGGTGCTCGCCACGATGAGCACCGCGACCTGACTTCCTTTGACTGTTTCGAACGCGCTCAGGCGCTCTTCCAGGCGTTGCGAAGCGGCTGCGGATAGCGTGGCGGTCACGTCCGTCACACGCGCACGCAACTCCGGGATCGGCTGCAGATCCTGGCCGAAGGCGTATGCACTGATCAGGAGGAGCGCCCACGCAGCGCTCGCCAGCCATCGTTGCATCGATTACTTCGCGGGTGCGGCGGGTTTGGAGAAGTCCACCATTGGTGGTTTGGCTATGACCGCTTCGTTCTCCACGGTGAAACTTGCCTTCGCCTTGTTGCCAAACATCATCGCCGTCAGATTGGCCGGAAATTTGCGAATGGTGGTGTTGTACTCCTGAACGGATTTGATGAAGCGGTTACGCGCCACCGTGACCCGATTCTCGGTCCCTTCGAGCTGGGCTTGCAGGTCGCGGAAATTCTGATCGGATTTGAGTTGCGGGTAATTTTCCGCCACTACCAACAAGCGCGACAACGCTGAACTCATGTCCGCCTGGGCGTTCTGAAATTTCTTCATGGCCTCGGGATCGTTCACCAGCTCGGGGGTGGCCTGTATGGAGCCAACGCGCGCACGCGCTTCGGTAACACCGAGCAGGATCTTTTCTTCCTGAGCGGCGAACCCTTTTACGGTGTTGACCAGGTTGGGAATCAAATCCGCCCGCCGCTGGTATTGATTGAGCACCTCGGCCCACGCCCCCCTCACTTCCTCATCCTGGGATTGGATAGTGTTGTAACCGCATCCTCCCAAAAGAAGGGTCGCCGCCAGCCCCACCAGGGTCATCAGTTTCTTCATTGAAGTACCTCCTTCGATAGCCACTCGTTCCTGCCAACTCGTATTTCCCGCGCTCTTGGCGCGGGGGCAAACTTCGGGGGTTTCCAAAGGGGGCGAAAGGGAATCCGTACGTAGCCCCCTTTGGTCAAGGGCGGGGTCAATACCCCGCCCGCGAAGTCCCCTTTATTTCATCTTACGAAACTCCCTCACACACACGTACCGCCCTAAATGGTTGCGGTTGTGCTCGATTTCAACTGCGCCATGCTGTCGCGGGCAAAACAAAGGTCTTCCCAGGCCTTTGCCTTATCGGCCAAGGTGCGCAGCAGATACGCGGGGTGATAGGTGACGATCAGCGGTATACCATGATAGTCGTGCAGCTTTCCCCTCAGCGCGGCGATGCTGGAATCACGCTGCAGCAAACTCTCCGCGGCAGTCTTGCCCATGGCCACGATCAAGCGCGGCTCGATAAGAGCGATTTGGCGCTGCAGATAGGGTTCACAGCGATTGCGCTCGGCGGGCGCCGGAACGCGATTTCCGGGGGGACGACACTTGACGATATTGGCGATGTAGACGTCTTCGCCGCGCTTGAGCTTGATGGACGCCAGCATATTGTCCAGCAAGCGTCCGGCTTGCCCGACGAAGGGTTCGCCCTGAGCATCTTCGTCCGCGCCGGGGCCTTCTCCCACAAACAGCCAACTGGCGGATTCGTCGCCAACGCCGAAGACGGTGTGCTTACGGGTGGCGTGCAGTGGACAGGCCTTACACTGGCGCACGGCCTCCTTCAGCTCAGGCCAGTGCATGCGCGCAATCAGCACGGACGCGTCGCCGCCCACCGCAACGGACGGGGTAGGTTGTGGCGGGTCGGTGACGGGCACGGCGGCGTGAGCACTCTCCTTGCGCACCCACAAGGGGTGCAGGTTGAGTTCCTTCAGCACGCGCGCTCTTTGATTCACAGCATTAACTCCATCACCACCGCGTCTTCCCGGCCCACTTCTGCCGGGTAGTAGTCTCGGCGCACGCCCAACGTAGTGAAACCATGCACCGCGTAAAATTCCCGGGCGACCGTATTGGATTGCCTGACTTCCAACAAGAAGCGCTTGGCTTCGCACTCGTTCGCTACTTCAGTGAGATGCTGCATCAAGCGTTTCCCCAGACCCTGCCGCTGGTAAGATTTGACGACACTGAGGTTGAGCAAGTGCGCCTCTTCCACACCGATCATCACCACCGCGTAACCGACGATGGCATTGAGATCGGACAGCACCCAACAGCTATAGCCCGCGGCGAGAGAATCCTTGAAGTTGCCCAATGACCACGGAAATTCGTAGATCTGCGCTTCCAGCCCCGCCACCTGAGCGAGATCCCCCGCGCGCATGGGCCGAACACTCAGAACCCCTTCGATCACCCCTTCGATCGCAACCTCCGTCATGCTACTACCGGACGCGCGCGCTCGCTGGTTGTGAGCGCGACCTTGTCCCGCACATACAGCGGCGCGGCGTCCTCGGGATCAACGCCTCGCCCCGCAGCGAACACGGGAACGGCCAGAAGCGCGATTTCCCTTGCGTGCGGAACGAGATCGGCATCGATGCGCGCTAGGTTGGCCGCGTAACGTGCGCCTAGCGCATCGCCTTGCACGCCAAATCCCGACCCGGCGCCGAACCACCCCTCCCCTTCAAGCAGCGGGGCAGACTGGGGTTTACACAGCACCGGCTCGACCTCGCTGACCCAACCATCCAGCGTTCGCCGGTAAGCCGCGAGGTACAGTTCTCCCATGCGGGCATCCAGGCAACTGAGCACGCACTCGTGCCCGGCCGCCTCGGCGAGTGCCAGCAGCGTGCACACCGGTGCGAGTTTGAGTCGCGCGCCCAAGGCCATGCCTTGTGCCACACCACAGGCAATGCGCAGCCCGGTGAACGACCCGGGACCGTTGCCAAACGCGATGCCATCGAGCGCCCGCACTTCTAACTGGGCCTCACGCAATAGCGCGTCCACCATGGGCAGCAACAATTCCGAATGGCGTTGACCGGCGTGCACATCTCGCACAAGAAGGTGGGTGTCCATAAGTAGCGCAATGCTGCACCACTGCGTGGAGGTTTCGATGGCAAGGAGTTTCAATGGGGCGGCAAGGAAGCGGGCATAGTCCGTAATTGTATAGGGCGGTTCTACGCTCCTTGGTGCGCGATGCGCACCCTAGGTGACAGGCAGCCACGGCGGCACTGCTCGATCCACTGATCCGAAGTCCGATAGCATATGGCCGTTTCTGGGCGAGTCCTAGTCTTCACCTACGGAAGAAATCATGGCTAACGATGATCAGCAGGACAATAACCCGTTCGCGCCACCTTCCGCGCACGTCGCCGATGTGCGTGCAAACGCCGGAGATTTCGAGTTGGCGACGAGAGGCTCGCGCTTGGCGGCAGTGGTACTGGATGCCTTATGCTTTGCGGTACCGGGGCTGGTTGTAATACCTTTCAGTTCAATAGATGCGATCACTACCTTTCGCTCATCAGCCATGTGGGCCATTGCTTTCCTGGGGATCATCTTTGTCGCGCTAGTTGTCGTAAACATCTATTTGCTCGCCACTCGCAGCCAGACCATTGGCAAGCGCATTATGCGAATCCGCATCGTACGCACGGACGGCGCGCGCGCTGGATTCTGGCGAATCTTCGGCTTGCGCATCCTGGTCAATACAATGATCGCGAACATTCCGATCATCGGCACCCTCTACGCATTGGTCGACATCTTGTGCATCTTCCGCGAATCCCACAAATGTCTGCATGACAATCTCGCGGACACCATTGTCGTCAAAGCCTGATGCCGGACGCCCGGCTCGATACGCTGGTCCACGCCGAAACGCCTGAAGGCTTGCAGTTGGCGTTGCGGCCGGCGGGTTTGGCACCTCGCGCCTATGCCTTGCTGCTGGACTGGATCATTCGAATCATCGTATTCTCCGTCGCCGCCGGCTTTCTGGCCCGCATCGGCGGCATCGGCATGGGCGTATACCTCATCTTTTACTTCCTGCTCGAGTGGTTCTACCCGGTCGCCTTCGAGTTGACGACATCGGGCGCCACACCGGGCAAGCGTATGCTGAACTTACGCGTCATCATGGATAACGGACTACCCATCACGCCGGGCGCTTCTCTCGTTCGCAATCTTCTGCGCGTCGCCGACTTCATGCCGCTCGCCTTCGGCTTCGGCATCGTGAGCATGCTGTGGCGTTCTGACTTCAAGCGACTGGGCGACCTCGCGGCGGGAACCTTGGTGGTGTACCGCAGCCGAACGCCCGGCCCGGTGAGGTTGCCGGACGTGGCGCCGCTGCAACCCGTGGTCGATCTCGCCAACGATGCCCAAGCCGCCGTGGTCAGTCTCGCCGCACGCGCCTCGCGGCTGACAGCGGAAAGAGTGGAGGAGTTAGCATCCCTGGTGCCGGAATCCGTTCTGCCGAACGGCGTGAATGCGGCGCATTCGAAGTCTCAGCGAGCGTTTGGCTTGGCGCGCTGGCTGGTCGGTCATCGACCCGGATGAGGGTCCCTTGACCGCACTCATTCCCTCATATGTAGAGTGCACTCTGCACACCCTGGGATGTCACCCTTCCACATGACGCCGCTATCCTTCGAACAACGCTACGGCGGCGATTGGAACGAACTGGAGCAACTGCTCAAGGTCGCATTCGGACAGAGCGCTTGGCAGTCACAGAAGGTCGAGCGCGATCAATTGGGAGCGCGCCTCGCGCACTTGTATCGGTGCAGTTGTGAACACCTCGCCATCGCGCGCGCTCGCGCCTATCCGAGTTATCTCACCGAACGTCTGGACGACCTCACGCAGCGTGCGCATCAACTCATCTACCGACAACGTAGCTGGGGACTCGATGCGTTGCGCACTTTGTTGTTGATCGGCATCCCACAACAAGTCAGGGCGCACGCGCAGCATGTGTGGCTTGCCCTCGCAGCCTTCGGCGGACCGCTGTTGGCCATGGGGCTGCTGACCTACTTCGATCCGACCTTGATTTTGTCCCTGCTCGACGCATACACTGTCCAGAACTTCACCGAGATGTATGGGGCGGGCGCCGATTCCATCGGCCGCACACGGCACGCGGATACGGATTGGCAGATGTTCGGTTTCTACATCATGAATAACATCGGCATCGCCTTTCAATGCTTTGCCAGCGGCTTGTTTCTGGGATTGGGCAGTTTGTTCTTTCTTTCCTTCAACGGTGCATTGATTGGCGCGGTGGCGGGCTATTTGACCGAACGCGGATTGGCCGACAATTTCTACGCCTTCGTGGTGACTCACTCCGCCTTCGAGTTACCGGCCATTGTTTTATCCGGTGCGGCCGGACTGCAATTGGGCCACGCGCTTCTCGCACCCGGACGCCGCACCCGCATCCATGCTCTGCGCGAGGCAGCGCGTGAGGCCATCGTTATCGTCTATGGCGTCACTGCGATGTTGCTCATCGCCGCTGCGCTGGAGGCTTTCTGGTCATCGTCGCGCTGGGTACCGCCAACAGTGAAGTACAGCGTGGGCGCCGTGTGTTGGGTGCTGGTGGCTGGCTACCTACTTTGGCAAGGCCGGCCGCAGCGTCACGCACGCGCGCGCTAGAAAATGCAAGTCGACTCTCTCGCTCTGCACCTGCGACCGCGCCCGATGTACGAGGCCGCGGATCTCGGAGTTCGCTTAGCGCAAAGTAGCCTCGGCTCACTCGCTCGTTGTTTTCTTCCCGTCGGATTGATCGCAATGGCGCTGGCGCTGGCCTGCGCCGAAATTTATACGTGGCTACCCTATATGCTGATTTTTCTTGCCAAGCCCTGGCTCGACCGCACTATTCTCTTCGTGCTATCACGCGCCGCCTTCGGATTGACAACCACCTGGACGGACTTGTGGCGCGAGCGCGCCAGCGTGTGGCGCAGGCAATTGCTGCGTACATTTACGCTGTGTCGGCTGTCGCCGTGGCGCGCCTACACACAACCCGTGCATCAACTCGAGGGTTTGAGCGGTTCTGCACAATCAAAACGTTTGGCCACCATTAGCCAAGGCAAGCGTTGGGTCGCCTCACTGGTCACCTCGGCCTTTGCCACCCTTGAAGTGAGCTTGGCCATCGCCATGGCCTCTCTCGTATTCTGGATGTCTCCGCCGGAGCACCGCGAATCGGTATGGGCGTTGCTATTTCCCAGTAGCCAGGACGGATGGTCCAACGCCGTCAATCTCGTCTACGCCGGCGTGGTGCTGATCATCGAACCTTTTTACGTCGCCGCCGGCTTCGCGATGTACCTCAACCGCCGCGTCGAGCTGGAAGCGTGGGACATCGAACAGGAGCTACGGCGTGTATTTAGTCTCCGATGAGTCCACTGTTGACAGATTTGGCGAAGAGTCTGATGAACGGTGATCTGATTTTGGGGGATA
>JANNFC010000306.1:0-11754 GCA_031379405.1 Betaproteobacteria bacterium
CCATCGGAGTGCGCCAGTTCGTTGACCAGCATCAGCAAACGTTGCGCGTTCTCATGCACCTGCTTTAGCCCGGGTTTAAGCGTGGCGGGATCGGCCGCACTCACGTCCTCCAACATCATCTCGCTGTAACCAATGAGATGATTCAACGGCGTGCGCAGTTCGTGGCGCAGGTGCCCTAGGGCTTCGCGGTCCAGTTTGCGATTAGCCACTACCCACCCTTCTTCGCCCCAAGCAGCGTCTCGATCTTCGCCAACAAGCGAGGCAATTCCACCGGTTTCGTATCGAAGTCATCACACCCAGCCGCCAGCGCCTTGTCACGATCGCTGGTAAGCGCATGCGCGGTCAACGCAATCACCGGAATCCCACGCGTCACCTCGGCCGCCTTGATCTGTCGCGTGGCCTCCCAGCCATCGATTCCCGGCAAACTCATGTCCATCAGGATAAGCGCCGGAGATTCCGACTGTGCCTTGGCCACGCCTTGCTCTCCGTTCACCGCCATAATGACTTCGAAACCGCGCTTTTCGAGTCTGCGCGAGAGCATGTCGCGATTCATCTCATTATCTTCAACAAGCAGGATTTTCGTCATCGAAGCTTCTTATCCGGAAAGTGACATCAGCTTTAAGCCCTCGACAGCGCATTGTCGCCGACGAAAAGATTGCGCGAGCGAAATCCAACAGGGCTCTCTAAGATGAGTACCGCGCGCAGCACCGCAAGCTGTGAGGCAAACCACGGCTGCTGTAACTTTCTTTCCTGGGCGTCGGTCCATGCCGGGCAGGTGAACTCATATGCCCGAGCCAGTTCCTCGGCAGTGGCGGCAAGATAGGCGTCTTGCAGGTGCCCTAAGTCGCCCAGGTTGGAGGCAAGCAATGCAGGCATTTCCGCCAGCGCCGGTTCATTCGGAACATAGTAGAACTCGTCGAGAAAGTTCGCCAAACATCGGTCGAATGAGTCGCCATTCAGCGTAAGCCGCGCAACTTCCGCTAGAGACGTGGGCCTCATACTTGCCCTTCCTCGAAAAGTCCTTCCAGGAGATATTGAGTCTTAACCGATATGTGATTCGCTGGATAGTATCGAGCGACAATGTCCAGTGCTTGCTGAGCCGATACGATCCGCAATTTTCGCAGGAGAAAGATAATGTCGGGTACGTCGGATTGCTCGCCGGTCGTACTTCCGAGTCGCGACGCCATACATTTCATGGCGAGCAGGTACTCTGGAACGGGCATTGTCAATCGAAGATGCTCGAACTGGGGTAGATTTCCGGCCGTGGTCTCGTGCTGCGTCGAAGTGAAGCCCTTAACGCCATCGTTGAGCCAGTTTTGAGGCAGATTGCGCTGCGCGGCTATTTTCTCGGAAGCGCTGCGCACCAATTGAACCGGCTCGAATATCGCGTCCACGTCTTTGGTGGCAAGGCGCGCCGAAAACGCTAATACCATGACGGTGCCTCCAAAAAGGCACAACTCTCCTGTGACACCCTGACTGCCTAGCTCGTCGGAAAGGCTACCTAGTGCCGAGAGGATAGCCTCTCGCGTGAGGGCTGAACCCGCTGTATCGGATTGATCGTTCATCGCAACACAAGGTTACCGCAACGACGCAGGCAGTTCCATCAAAGAAGCCGTCATGGGCGGTCCCGCGTAGGGTGCGTTCCACGCACCGTGGTACGCAAGCCTACCCACGAAATTGATGCTAATTCCTTCGACCCTCCGACGCGGAAGAGGCTCGCCCCGTGGCTTGAGCAACGCTGGCGGGCAACCGCACACTGAAGGTGCTGCCTTGGCCGGGTTCACTGATCAGCGTGATATCGCCGCCCATCAATCGAGCCAATCGACGGCTCAAAGCGAGGCCCAATCCGGTGCCGCCATACTTTCTGGAGGTGGTGGTTTCGGCCTGAGAGAACTCCTCGAACAATCTGCCCGCCTGTTCAGGGGTGAGTCCGATGCCGGTATCTCGCACGCTGAAATGCATCCACGCGCCTTCAGCGGACTGCTCACGTTCCACGCTCAGTGCCACGGTGCCGCGTTCGGTGAACTTGCAGGCATTGCTCAGCAGATTGAATAGCATCTGTCGAACCTTGGTGGAATCGGCATGCATGCTGCCAATGCCCGCATCGCAATGGACCTCCAACGTATTGCCATTCTTTTCAGCCAATGGTGCGACCACTGCCGCGATGTCATTGACCAATCCGCCCACGTCGAAGTCCTCCAGCGCCAGTTCCATCTTTCCGGCCTCGATTTTGGACAAATCCAGAATCGAGTTGATCAATTCCAGGAGATGTTTGCCTGCTGCGTTGACCTTCTTCAAATCAGGAACAAGCTCGTCGGCGCCTTGTTCGGCCGCATCTTCCTGCAGCATCTCGCTGTAGCCGATGATGGCGTTCAAAGGTGTGCGCAATTCGTGCGACATGTTGGCCAGGAACGTGGTCTTATGCTGACTGGCCACTTCCAATTGATGGAATAAACGCGCGTTCTGCATCGCCAAGGCGGACTGGCTGGCGAAGGTCATCAGCAGATCGACAATCTCCTTGGAAAACTCTCCGGGCCGCTTGCGCGTGACCGTCAGGGTGCCCATGATTTCGCTGTCGCGAAGCAGGGGAACCACAAGGACGGCTCGGAACCCTTCCTCTCTCATCAACTCCCGAACGCTGCTTTCATACACCTCGTCAGCATCGACGTCGTGCACTTGAACAGGCGCGCGACGTGCCACGGCCTGTCCGCCTACCCCTTCGCCCCTTCGCAATGGGTGAGCGCGAAGGATTTCGTCCACGCGCGCGGTGACACCACCCGTGGTACGCATCCTTAATTCCTGGGTCGTGTCGTCGTAGACAGAGATCATGCCGGCGTCGGTGCCGGATAGGCGCAGGGCGTGTGCGATGATGGTTTGGAGTACGGTATCCAGATCCAGGGACGACCCCACGGCTCGGCCTACTTCGCCAAGGGCTTGGAGTTTGTCCACGGATTGCATCAGCTTCGTCGTGCGTGACTGCACCTCGTTGAACAAGCGTGCATTCTCGATCGCGATCACCGCCTGATCGGCAAATGTCTTGAGCAACTTCACATGGCGTTCCGAGAATCTTCCTGGAATCGTGGAGGTGACAGTGATGGCTCCGATGGGTCTTCCGTTACTGAACATTGGGATGGCGATCTGGCTACGTACACCTGCAGCGAGAGTCCGTTCTTTGAATTCAAACTTTTCATAAACTCGAAGGTCCGGGATATGCTGTACAGCGTTTGTACGTAGTGCATGTGCCATTAGCCCTCCGTGACTCAAGGGCATGGGATAGACACTCTTTATTTGCTCGAGGGCCTCGGAGTTATCGCCTTCAAGCGCCCCTACGTGAATAAGCGTCCCGTCGTACAGGAAGACGCCTGCCCCTAGATCGGCGTCGCACAGCGTTTTTGCGTTCATCGCGATAGTTTGAAAGACAGGCTGAACGTCCTTATGAAATTGGCTGATCACCCCCAGAATTTCGTTGGTGGCTATCTGTTGTGCGAGATGTTGCTGAAGTTCCAGGAACAGCCGCGTGTTTTCAATGGCAATGGCGGCCTGATCGGCGAAGGATTGGAGCAGCGCGATCTCGCTTTCCGAGAATGGGCGAATCTCCGCCCGACGCAAGAAGATGGCGCCGATCGCTTTCCCTTCCCGACGCATGGGCGCCCCGACCACAGTGTGATAGCGCACTATGGATCGTGCTTCGGCCACGATGGAGTCCGGGTACTCTCGGTCAGTTTGAACATCATGGACGTGCACGACACGATCGTCGAGCACCGCGCGCGCGGTGGCGAGACCGCGGCGCAAAGGCAACAGCATCCCGATGCCCGATCCGAGGGAACCGCAACGGGCAACGATCTTCAATGCGTCGCCTTCGATCTGCTGAATCATCACGTCTTCGGCGTTGCAAAGACGAAAGGCGTTCTCTGCCAGAGCATCGAGTACCGGTTGTAAGTCGTTTGGGTTGCGGCCGATGGTCCGTAATACGTCGTTGGTGGCGGCTTGTTGCTCCAACGCGCGGTTCAGTGCGGTGGTTCGCTCTTGAAGTTGTTGCCCCAGCAAGACTTGGTCGACAGCTCTGGCAAGATTGCGCGCGAAGTGTGGCAGCTTGCGCGCACTGTCGGGTGCGATGGGCTGGCGGGTGTACTTATTGTCCGCTACCAATAGACCGTGCACGGCGCCGCGAACAACAAGGGGGACGACGATAAATCTGTTTATGCGCAGCGCGCTGTTTTCCGAGTGAGGAGGCTTGAGACGGGACTTTGCATCGAGTGGATAGTTCTCGCCCACAATGAGGATCGCTCGCTCGCGATACGCCTTGCCGAGGGCGCCTGCCTTGGAAAGTGGAATTTCGAGGGATGCGCCCAGCGCTCGTCGGTCGCGTTCATCGAGGCCGGAAGACGACACGTAGACGAGGCGGTCCACGCTGGGGACTTTGGCCCACAACACGAGGCGGTCGAAGCCGGTGGCTTCGCGGGCGAAGTCCAACTGGCACGGGATTTCCTGTTCCAGAGGGAGTTCGGTGGCATCAGTGCAAACATGACCGTCCGCGCCGGAAGCTAGGTGCTTATTCGAGGATTGGAAGGGGGGAATGGTCATGGGCTTATGTCCTGCTTGGCGATTTGCCTGCCGCGCCGCTCATCCAGCAGTAATAGGTGCGATTGAGCTTCGAGAGACAACGAAATGGATTGCGCCTCGCCGGAACCCAATTATGTCATCAGGATGTTTGAGGATAGGGCGTTTGCAAGTGGCCTTTCGACGATCCAAGGTCGTGATCGCTCCAAGGCGCGAGAATCCTTGTCGCCGTCGTCTCTAGAAAGTATAACAATGTGCGTATCGAACGTCGGAAATCCTTCGTGTATGGGATCGGTGGTACCGGTTTCAAAATGGCCGATTGGGGTGGAAGGTGTGCGTTTTTTTGAGATGCTCATAGGGTTCCGGTCGATCCTGGTATCACCCTGACACCTGCTGTTCTCTCCATGGGTTGCATGGTGCGTGGAACGCACTCTACGGAGCATGGTTTCGACTTGGTTGGAGTGGACGACAACTTGTTCTTGGCTCATGGGGGCTCTTGAGGGGTTGCGAATGATTAGAGATTTTACGGGGTGCGCGGCGCTCAATGTGACGCGTCAATGTTGACCACTTTGGTGACCATGAGGATAATGGTGCTTATTCATGACCCGAGAACACCGCCATGCCTACTATTCAAGCCTCCGAATTCAAGGCCAAGTGCCTTGCTTTGATGGACCAGGTCGCGCGTACCGGCGAAATCATCGTAGTCACCAAGAACGGCAAGCCCATCGCCGAACTGCGGGCACATCGCCCGCCACGAGCAAAGTCGCTCATTGGCTTACACAAGGGCCAGATCGAGATCCGTGGCGATATCGTGTCGCCCGTCGGGGCGGATCTCTGGGAATCGACCAAGTGATCATTCTCGATACGCACGTGCTGGTCTGGGCAACGGGCGACGAACGCAAACTCGGACGCAGAGCCCGCACCTTAATCAACCAGTATTGGGCCATTGGTAAGGTTGCCGTGTCTGCCATTGCATTCTGGGAAGTGGGCCTTCTACAGGCGCGCCGGCGCCTGCAATTGCCCTTACCCGTACGAGAATGGCGAGACACCGTGCTGGCAGCCGGCGCGACAGAATTACCGCTCGATGGCGTTATCGCGGTGCGAGCGTTGGATCTTGCTAGTCTTCACGACGATCCGGCCGACCGATTCACTGTTGCATCGGCGTTGGTTCACGACGCGACGCTGATTACGGCTGATGAACGGCTATTGGAGTGGCATCACGCGCTGGAACGGCACGATGCACGAAAGTAAAGCATGGGGTCAGGTCTTGCAACAGAGTAAAGCATGGGGTCAGGTCTTGCAACAGCGTACGACATTCCGGAAGAGACGTGAGGTCTTGTCACTTCTGAGGGGGCAGGGCTCCTCGAGTGCCGACAATCCCAAGGCCGACTACGGGAGGCCTACGACCTTCTCGCTCCTGTCTACGACTGGTTAACCGAAGGGTTTAACACCAGAGACCTGCTGGAGGCGCGCACGCTTCTAACCCAGCCCAAGGTGTAGTGCCTAGGCTGGGGTGCGTGTTTCCAACCAGGAATGAAGCGGTAGTGACGAAGATGTTTACGCACCGTGAAGGGCAGCAGGCACAGCAATCTGGGATCATGGCCATCGATCCTGCGTGTACACTGCGCAACGCCGTCTTAAATCCAATGCAAAGATGCCGCGGCGATTCGCACCCTTGGCCAAACTCACCCTACCGCGCCTGCACGCCCCGGTCGCGTGCGAACGACTGTTCGCGACGCTGATGAAAAGCGCAGCTATCAGGCCGTCTGGTTGAGCGGACCACCCTGGCAGCGGGAAGACGACCTTGGCGGCGAGTTGGCTGCACGCCTTCCGGATTCCGGGGCTTTGGTATCAACTCGACGCCGGCGATGCGGACGCCGCCACATTTTTCTATCACCTGAGAATTGCGCTCAAAGCGCTGTCACCGCGCGCGAAACTTCCCTCAACCACTCCACCTGTCCTTGCACCCTCCCTTCTTCCATTACTCACACCCGAATACCTGTCGGATGTAAGTGGGTTTGCGCGTCGCTGGTTTCGCGAGTTGTTTCGTCGCCTGCCGCCAGCCTCGGTGTGCGTATTCGATAGTTATCATGAGGTGTCTCCCGAGACCGCACTGCATCAGATTTTTGCGGCGACGGTGAGTGAGGTTCCGCCCGGCATGACGATATTGTTCATCAGCCGATCTGGCCCACCCCAAGCGCTAGCCGACGCGCGCTCGCGGGATCAGGTGAGTGGTATTGGTTGGGAGGCGCTCAGACTGACCCCCTTCGGAAAGCGATGCAATCGCGCTCAGCCGCGGTGAAACCGACCCCTGCGTTGCGCGGCAGATCCACGAGTATTGCAACGGCTGGGCGGCCGGACTGACGATGATGTTGGCACGCGTTCGGCAAGGCGGCGAGTTGACAGGCATCGATCGCGAGGAGGCTCAGGAGGCGGTGTTGGATTACTTCGCCATCCAGATTCTTCAGGGCGCATCCGAGGACACCCGACTGGTATTAGTTAGTACCGCCTTCTTTCCGCGCATCACATCGATGCTGGTGCACAAGATGAGCGGAATCGAATCCGGCGGTCGAATTCTGGAGGGGCTTTACCGGCGCCACCTTTTCCTCAAACAGCGCAGGGGTGACCACCGGTACTATCAGTACCATCCGTTGTTTCAAATCTTTCTGCGCAACGAAGCCCGGCGCACCTTGTCGCCCGTGGCGTTCGAGGATCTGCAGCGTCGCAGCGCGCAGATGTTGGCTTCGGAGGGACTCTGGTCCGAAGCCTTCGATCTGTATGTACACACACAGAGGGGGACAGAGGACTGGATCTCAGCGGTAGCACTATGGATCGAGTGCGCGCCGGTGTTGATTCGACAAGGCCGTTCGCGTACAAGAGGCGGCGCGCTTCGAAGGCTCGAGCTGGCGTGGGCAAAGCGCCGCTTGCCCACCCCGGGATTGCCCTACTGATCGAAGATCAGAGTTCATGAGCCAGCAGAATCGAACCTTACGTCGGATACAAAAGATTCTCGAATCGCTTGTTTCCAGGTAACCGATAAACCATGAAGTCGCGACGATCAACAGATACGATCTTGCCGATCCCCGACCGAACTGCATGAAGATAGAGGGACACGTCGGCGAAGTCGATAGGTTGATCGCTGTACTTCTTGGTTAACTGCATTGCGCGCTCAAGATCAGAAGGATCGGTACATTCGACGCTCATCAAGCCACTCGTGATGGCGCGGTCGATCCAAGCAAGCAACCTCTCCTGTTGAGACACTTCTAGCATCGCTAACGCCTCTGTCATCACTTGCCACGTCGTTACCAGGTGTCCACGGTAATCGCGCAAAAACTCCCTACATCGCAAGTGATGTCGATCCGCAGAATCAAATAGCCCAATGAATAATCCCGCGTCAGCGAGTGCTTGCACGACGGGCATGCTTCTCCTTGACGTATTTACGATAATACTTTCGACGATTCTCAGAATTATTAGTTGCCGGTACAACAGGATCGGGCAAAAGGTCGCGAGCAAGATCATACAGCGTGGGGGCTGCGTGCGAGTCCAAATAGTCCTTAATCCCAAGGCTAATGACCTTGGACTTGCTCAGGCCGGTTTGCTCACAATAGGCCGCAATTCTCGCTTCCAATTCAGGGGCGAGGCGCAGTGACAACGGCATGGATTCTCCCGATGCGATACAGAAATAAGAATCGTATCTCATGTGGCCTTGTTGGGGCAAGTCCATTGCGACAGCCATCGCGATACTTGGCTTGCGCAAACCTGGGCGAGAATGTTTGCGACACCACGATGCGCGGCTTGCGTCACGCCCAGAGTTCGCCGGAGGCACGCGGGGCGCATCACCCACGACTCAACAAGTTTTCGTTAGCGTGGCGCAAACGCATTTCGGCTTGCTCCCAACCGAATACACGTAACCAGGTACGGCTTGTACCAAACGACAGCATTCTTTCGCGGCAGGCAACTTGCAATCCGGTGCGACTCTTTGCGGACCTCGAAAGGCAGGATGACTCTTTCCGCTCGATGGAAGGGTTAGACGCGCTCACTGCTTCGCCCGCATTTCTTCGGCCGCGAGTGACTTCTCCGCTAGGCCTGAGGCTAGGAACGCCTCGACGGCCGACACTGACCTATTGTGGAAGGCCGCAAGGTTTGTGGCGAGCTTTCCATCGACGGTAGGGAAGACGTGGTCGTCTGTTGGATCAAGGAGGATTGCTTTGCCGACGCCAATGCTTGCGTTGTGTGCAAGGACGGACCGAAAGTCACGATAGAGAGACTGAAGGTCGGCATGGCTGAGCGTCTGAGCATAGTAGTTGGGCGAGTTAAGCACGAAGAAGTGGTGATCAGGCTTCTTTATTCTTGGTTCGTCAGTAGAAACTGTGGGTAAGTGGGGGCTCGGGTAGTTTTCCAAGTACATGATAGAGCGCGAGTTCGGTGGCTTTGAAGGTTCGAAATCCGTAGGCTTTTCTCATGGTGAGTTTCGCCTTGTTGTTCAGGCCCTCGATGATGCCGCTTGAGAAGGCCTTGCGGGCGCGAAAGTAGTTGAGCAAGAGTTCGCGATGGTTGCGCACGGTGCGGGCAAATTTCTTCAGCGGGTCGATGCGCGATCGCATGACCTCGAGGCACCATTGATCGAGAAACTTGCCGGCCCAGGTGGGTGAGTCGTAGTCCCAGAAGTGCTGGAAGTATTCCTTGAACAGATAGGCCCGCACGCTTCTCAGGTTGTAGCGCAGAACGTCTCGTAGACGAATGCGCTGCGTATCGGTGAGGTTCTCGGGGCGTTTGAGCAAACACCACCGCGATTTCCTGAGTACCGGTTCATAGCCGTCTTTGATGAGTTGGCGAGCTTCGGCGGCGCGCACCTCGTCGATAGCTAGGTTGAGCTTGGCGACGATGTGGAAGCGATCCAGGATGTTCAGGGCGCCAGTGCAATGCTGCCGGATCAGATCCAGGTAGGGTTTCCACATGTCCGAGCACACGAACTCGATGCCCTGCGCCAGGGGTGTGCCGATCAGGTCGAAGAACTTCTGGAAGGCCTCTTTGGTGCGCTTCTCCCCCACCCAGAGCAATCGCGTACAGCCCGCCTCGATCTGGTAGACCAAGGTGAGGTAGTTGTGGCCCCTGCCGTAGGCGATCTCATCCACGCCAATGGCTCGCAGCGGCCCCAGTGTGCGGTGCGCCAAGCCCCACTCGACGACATAGCCTACGGATTGGTAGACCTTCTCCCAACTGGTGTGGAAGGCCTGCGCGGTTTCCTTCCAGGAGAGCATACGCGCCCAGTGCGCCAGGAACACCATGTAGGCCTTGGTCAGTTGATGCTTGCCCGTCTCCCCCAGGGAACCTCCTCGACCTTCACCCCGCAGCTTGCGCACGCCACACGGCGCATGCTGTAAAGCAGCACCACCGCATAGCCCCAGAGGGGAATAAACTCAAAGCGCCGTTGGGGCAATTGATCATAGCCGCTGGTCGGTCGCTGACACCCAGAGCAGCGCCCCTTGGACCCTTGGCGCGCGCGCACGCTCACCTCGACGGTATTGATGGACTCGCACAACCGGGCCCCGGCGTAGACGAATCCTGGAAAATGATGGCACGCATTAAGGAGTCGAACCAAGAGCATGGTCGTTAAGCCAGACAAGAAAGTACCCGCTCCCAGTATGCTCGGTGCCAACCCGGCCGCCGCGCTGGCAGCGTTCTGTCCGGATTTGGAACAATGGCCACAGCGCTGGCACTACGACGCGCCGGACATCCCGCCAGGGGAGCAGATCGTGGCGTGCATCAAACCATTCCTCCTGCATTTGCTCAGCGAGAACCTCACCCCCAAGACGCGGCGGCGTCATCGAGACAATGTCTGGTTACTCGGGGGCGAGCTTATCCGACTGCGCTACGAGGACAGTAAACTTCGAAACATGCCCATCCCACTCGCCTTGTCAGCCCTCGTCAATGAAGACGGTGGACCGATGATCTATCCTCGAATCTCCGAGGAAGAACAAAACGCCTTCGACGCCACTTGCCGAAAACTGTATAGGTTCCTCGACTCAGATCAAAAACCTGTTCGGCAGAAGTAAAAAACACCCACTAATTCCGCCGACGAGGCGAAAATGTAACCTCCTTCGCGATCCCGTCGGGCGAGGTTATTTACGAAACACGTTGGATTGCAGGGGCAGGCCGTTGCTGAGATAGGTGAGGAAGTACTCGAGGTTGTTCCAATCCTCGCTGGCGTAGCCCGAGGGCACGGCGCGCATCTGCTCGGTGCAGCGCTTGAAACGGCCCTGAAAGGTCATCAATTCCTCGCCGCCCCGGTAGATGGGCCAATGGGTGGCGTGTCCCAAAGCGGGCGATATGATTTCCATGCGCATGATATTGCCGGCGTTGTAGTAGTGGCATCCGGAGCAGGCCGCATTGAGTTGGCCGATGCGGCGGAAAAACAACGACTTTCCGGCCGAGTATTTCTCAAGGGCTTCGGGCGAGTCGATTTTGATATCCAAGCGCATGCCATCGGAAAGCGAACGGGCGTAGGCCGAGAGAACGCCCATGGTGTCGCGATTGCCGTAGTCGAAGGCAGCTTCGCCATTGCGTTTGAGACATTCATTGAGCGACATTTCGAAGGTCACCACTTTCTCGCGAGTCGCGTCGTAATAGGGGTAATTGCCGAGGACATTGCGCGCACCATGGGGATAGCACTGCGCGAAGGTGTTGCCGTTACGAAAAGGGGTGTCCCAGATTTTCTTGCCCTGGTCGATGTCAGCTAGGAAGGGCGGGAACTCCATGATTTGATCGTACTGCGACTTGCCGTCTGGATTGGCGATCATGGCGCCGTAGACATACTGGTCCAGGGGTACGTTGGCGAAGCGCTGCTGAAAAAAAACGATGAACTCCGCTCGATCTTGCTCGGGCGCGACGTCGGAATGGGCAACCCCGCAGGCGAGCAGCGCCGCGCCAACCACGAGTTTAGGATTGCGGCGGGACTTTGGCTTTGACACGGGTGCTCTCGCCGCGATTGTCGATCCAAGCAATGCCGATCTCATCATCGGCCTTCGCGCCTCGCACGCGAATGTGCAGAAAGGGGTTGCGCGCCATGGCCTGACTCCACTCGGCTTCCATCACCACGGTTTGGTTGTGGGTGACGGTGATGTTCTTGATGAAATGCAACGGGATGAGTTGGCCGTTAATGGGGTCCTTTCGTAATCCGGTTTCCATGGGATG
>JANNFC010000333.1:0-5547 GCA_031379405.1 Betaproteobacteria bacterium
CCGGCGTAGTCGCGCGCGAGACCGAAGTTGAGGCAGATTGATTTCGCGTGCCCGATGTGAAGATAGCCGTTCGGCTCCGGTGGGAATCGGGTACGGATCTTCGCCGAATCTGCCGGCGCACCAGCGTGGGTGGTAGCGGGACCGGGCTTACCGCCCCAGGTACGCTCGGCGTACTTGCCCTTGGCAAGTTCCCCGTCGATGATATTGCGGATGAAGTTGGTGACGTGGGTGGGTGCTACTGCGTCAACCTTCTTCGAGGACGGGGAGGACATTCGGAGCGATTCTTGGATCGATGGAGGGGGCGGATTTTACCGCAGGGTGTTCTGATGAAAGTGCGCAGCAATGGGTACTTGACGCGCGGTCCTCAAACAGACGTCGTCAAATCGATCAGCCACGACGGTGCAACGTCGAGTATCCACGCCTCGAAACGCTTGTCCATTCCCGTAAGCACGGCCACTCCAATCACCAGCAGCGCTACCCCAAGGATCTGTTTCCCCAGTTTCCCGGTTTGCAGTAATCGGCCACGTATACGTGTCGTGACTTGACGGGAAAGCAGCCCCAATAGCACCAGAGGAATACCGGCGCCGATACCGAATAGCGCCATGATGAAAGTAGTTTGAACGAGATTCTCACCCTGACTTGCCAGAGTGACGGTGGCCCCCAAAGTGGGGCCCACGCATGGGCTCCAGACCAAGCCAAGCAGCAACCCGAGTACCGCCTGCCCGTGCAACCCATTCAGACGCACCCCCGCGATCGCATTCTGCCCGGCCCCGGATATTCCCGACGCCCAGACAGCAAAGCGCTCTTGCAATTTCTCTGTGAGGAGCACTATGCCAAAGGCGATGAGTAACACCGCGCCGGCCGCGCGAAACAATGACTCGCTAAGTCCGAGTGCGGAGCCGGCGGCTGTAATGAATACACCAACGACAGTGAACGATAGGGCGAGCCCGAACGCCAGGGCGTAAGGGCCGAAACGATGCGCCGAGGTCGCGGTGCCGACCAGTATGGGAATCAGCGGCAGCACGCAGGGGGAGAGTGTCGACAAACCACCCGCCACCACCGCGAGACCGTAGCTTGCCGGACCGATTGCCATGCGTGCGCTAGAGTGCTTTGCGTAGTAATTCGGCGATGGCTTCGGTGCGTGTCTGCCCCGTCGAACGCGCGACTTCCTTGTCGCCGCGGAAGACGATCAGTGTGCTTTGCTTGGTGACTCTGAAGGACTTCAGGACTTCTTCCTCCAAGTCAAAATCGACTTTGAACCATTGAAAGTTCGCGAATTCAGGGGTCTTTAGCAGACTCTCGATAGCGGGTTCTTGTTTGCGGCAGGTTGGGCACCATTCGGCGTACGCCACCACTAGCACTGGCTTACCGGATTTTTGGGCGGCGGCAAATGCGGCGGGGTCGAAAGGCTTCGCGGCGGCACGGGCGAATGACGCGAATGGGAGCGTTGCCAGGAGGGCGAGAAGTGTTCGGCGGTGCATGGCGGTAACTCCTTGTAGGGTGCTGGGTATATTGCCCCCTCCCCCACTCTTCCTCGCGCACCGTGTGCGATAGGAAGAGGGTGGACAGGCAGGAGATCGGGACGGCCGGATCTATGTTCTCTTGGTGGTACGTAGTTCATCCGGTGGTGGATGCGCCGGCCTCCTGCGCACTGAGAACGATCGCCCTGGGAATCAAGATCATCCTCCCGATGAACCGCAGGGCTGCGGCGGAGAGATTGCCTGGCTGCGCTCCTCCCGCTTCCTCATAGTACGCGCGCAGATCATCGCACGCCAACTTGAGGGACTGGCCAAAGGGCAACTCCGGTCGATAGGATGAGCGACATTTTTCTCCCTTAGCATTTTTCTCCCTTAGCAATGCACGGCAATGACTGTTGACGTTGTGACAATATCGATCATGAATTTTTGAACATCGAAATGCGCATCCAAGGCGAGCGCGGCGTCGAGGCCTGCACCCAACGAACACCCGTCGGCGAGGGCACGCAACATTGCGTACTCTCCAGTGGAGAGTTGTTTTAACTCGATGGCGTAGTCGCGGCGGATTACCAGAACGCGTTGCGCGCCCTCTTCGAGAGATACGGTGTCGTCTCCCACATAGTCCGGCTGACTGACCTGCCAGATGCGGGCGATGGGATAGGCTGAATCAACCAGTCGCGCGGCCGGATTCAATGTGAATCGCAATGCAGAGAATTGATCCTCATGCAATCTGGACCACTGCGCTAGGTCGAAGGCTTCGGTATCAGCCGCGTGAAAAACGCGGTGCACTGCCCATTCAAGGCGAGCCACGTCTTCGAGGTACGGCAGATCCTGCGCGGGCGCAAAGCCACTAAGGAAGCCGCCAAACTCCTCGCCGTAGTCATGCAAATCTCCCGATCGGGAAGGCGTATTCCTGGCGAAGATGCGCGCGGCCGCATTGAAAAACTCATCGCCCACCAACCCCACGATGACCGGATAGGTATCGCGCAACGCGTTGCGATAGTTACTGAGCACATTGTTGCGATAGATATCCAGGCGCGTGGACGCGTCGAGGTTTCCCCCCAATACGTATCGCTCAATGCGGTCATTGCCTGCCCCGACGATCGCTTGCGTGAAGTCTTCTTGCAGATCATGCAGATTGGGCACGCCCTTCCTCCAGAATATGCTGTGCCTTGGCTGCTTGCTCGAGCAGCGTCGCAAGGGGTGGAAGATCGGTGTCCCATTCGATCAAGGTTGGCTTGGGGCCCATGCTTCGAATGGTTTCTCGATACAGGTCCCACACTGCATCGCTAACCGGGGTGCCGTGCGTATCGATCAGGCAAAGGCCACTGGCATCGAATCCGGCCAGATGAATTTCCTGCACCGCGTCGCCTGGTATGGCAGCGATATATTCACGCGCGTCGAAGTCATGATTGACGGCGTTGACGTAGAGGTTGTTCACATCAAACAGCAATCCACATCCGCTGCGCCGTACGACCTCCGTCACGAATTCCCATTCCGGAATGCTCGAGTGCGAGAATCGAAGGTAACTCGACACGTTCTCCACCAGCATCTGGCGTCCGAGTGCATCCTGCACTTGTGTCACGCGAGCGCAGACATGCGCGAGCGCCTCTTCGGTGTAAGGCAGGGGGAGCAAATCGTTGAGATGCCTGCCTGCGGCGGCGCCCCAGCACAGGTGATCGGAAACCACGAACGGATCGTAGCGCTTGATGACGCGCTTGAGTTTCCGCAGATGGTCCGGGTCTAGAGGTGAGACGGAACCCAGTCCGAGTCCGACACCGTGCACACTAAGTGGATAGTGCTCGCGGCAGCGGCTCAGAAAATAGTGCGGCTGCCCCCCGTCTCCGAAATAATTCTCGCTGTGAACTTCCAACCAGCCGATGGCGGGCCGGGTATCCAGCATTTCGCGATAGTGTGGGGCGCGCAACCCAACGCCGCAAAGCGCGTCCACGGGGAGGTTCGGCCGACCCACGCGAACCTCCCGTAGTGTTGAACGCTGCGGCTAAAGCTTACTTCTTGGGGACGAGCTTGCCGCCAACGATCTTCTCGCAGGTGCCGGTGGGTACATAGACCCACTCATCGCCGTCGCCGTCCTTAGCGGCTTGGCCTGCGCAAGAGTGTTTGCTGGTACTGCAATCATTCTTGCCGGCTTTGACGACACCCGCGCATTTCTCGTTATCACCTTTGGCGGCGAGTACGCTGGTGCCGCCGGTGGTTAGACCCAAGGCCACAAGGCCGGCGAGAGCGGAACGAATCATCAGATCACTTTTCATGCTTATCTCCATCGATATTTGATTTGTACTGACCCAGCAGGATCCGCAAATGATACGGGGTTTGCTTGCGACTGGATGCACTTCAAGTCGCGACGCACCCCCAGAACGCATTCTGGGGGCTTGGTCGCCGGGATCCTAGGCAACCTTACAGCATCCTCTCCACAGCAAGACACAGACTAGGAGACCAGGGTCCGATCTTGATCGCTCCTGGAACATGGCCTGCTGCGTACTCCTCCGACGGCCGCACATCGAGGACCGTGACAAGTCCTTTGCGCGCACGCCCCACCTTCGCCGAGTGAGTCTCGCCCACGACGCCAAGCGCATAGAGCAGCCGCACGACCTCGTCACCGGTGAGCCGGTAGTGCACAAACTGGCCTTCCTTACGGGCGACGATCAGGCCAGCCTAGCGCAACTGCTGCAAGTGGCGAGACGCATTGGCGACATTGAGTCCTGTCAGTTGCGCGAGCACGTCCACACTGCGTTCGTCTTGGGCAAGCAGTTCCAGCAGTTCCAATCGCGGGCCGCTACTTAAGGCCTGGCCGATGCGCGCGAACTGCTCGAACAACAAGACTTTGGGGCTTTGTCTTGACATGGTGGTAAGCGCCATTATACTGTCACATATTCAATCGATCAATTGAATATGTGTTCATTAAATAGGTACTCATTGTTTCAATTGAACACTGGATGAACTCGATGCTAACCCAATATGTCGTAATCCATGAGCAGGGAATCCGCCTAGCGGTGTTTCTTTTGGTGCTCGCCGCGATGGCGGGGTGGGAAGTCTGGGCACCGCGCCGCGTTTTGCAGCAGAACAAGGCGATTCGCTGGACGAACAACATGGGGCTCACGGTTATAAACACCCTATCTGTTCGAACGCTTCTTCCCTTGGTACCGGTAAGCGTCGCCAGCTTTGCCGAGGCGCACGGCATGGGATTGCTTCACCTCTTTCCTCTCTCGTACCCGCTCGCAGTCGTCCTCTCGATTCTCGTCTTCGACTTGGCGATCTATCTGCAACACTTGATGTTCCACGCAGTACCGTTGCTCTGGTGTGTGCACCGGGTTCACCATGCGGATCTCGATTTCGATGTGACCACAGGCGCGCGCTTCCATCCCGTTGAAATCGCTCTTTCGATACTCATCAGGTCGGCCGTGATCCTCGTGCTAGGTCCGCCGGCCCTGGCCGTGCTGGTGTTCGAAATCCTGCTTAACGCGACATCGATGTTCAATCATGGCAACGTGCGCCTCCCGGCGGCGATCGACCGGATCGCGCGCCGGCTGGTGGTCACGCCCGACATGCACCGCGTTCACCACTCCATCGTGGTGCGCGAGACTAACAGCAACTTCGGCTTCAATCTGCCTTGGTGGGACCGACTCTTTGGCACCTACCGCGCCCAGCCGGAAGCGGGTCACGAGGGGATGACGATCGGTATCGAGCAATTTCGCTCGCCTCGCGAGCTATGGCTGGACCGGATGCTGTTGCAGCCGTTCCACACCGATACCGGTGGCTACTCCATAGGCAGGCGGCATCAGGTGCCCTCATGAACCTGCGGGTCATCTTGCCAAGGCTCATGCTGGCGTTCGCAGTGGTGGCCGGCATAACCTGGGGACTTCTCAACCAAGCGGAACTCGATGCCGGAAGTGTGCGGACGCTGATCCAAACCCTTGGACCCGGGGCGCCGCTCATCTTTATCGCGGTCTATACGCTGGCAACGGTTCTGTTCCTCCCAGGGGCGATCCTGGGGCTGGCGGGCGGGGCGCTCTTCGGTCCTTGTGAGGCTCCGTCTGGAACTTGGCCGGCG
>JANNFC010000340.1:0-4239 GCA_031379405.1 Betaproteobacteria bacterium
CTTCGACACGCGGTTCCATACTCCAACGGCGAACGGTGATGGTGAAGGCGGTCGATGACGTTTCTTTTCGCGTCGATCGCGGCGAAACGCTCGGACTCGTGGGCGAAAGCGGCTGCGGAAAATCGACCACCGGGCTGGCCGTGTTACGCATGCTCACCCCGGCCGGTGGCAAGATCGTATTCGAAGGCCATGACATATCGTCTTGGAATACGGGCCGGCTACGACCCTTGCGCCGTCGCCTGCAGATGGTTTACCAAGACCCCTATGCGTCACTCAATCCTCGCATGCGAGTACGCGACATCGTGGGAGAGCCCCTTGTAGTGCATGATATGGCGGGCGACCAGGCGTCGTACCGTGCTCGTGTCACAGACCTGCTTGCGACGGTCGGCCTGTTACCCGAAATGGCCGAGCGCTATCCGCATGAGTTCTCCGGCGGGCAACGACAGCGCATTGGGATCGCTCGAGCGCTGGCTGTTCAACCCAGCCTGATTGTCTGCGATGAACCGGTGTCGGCTTTAGACGTGTCGGTGCAGGCACAGGTGGTGAACTTGCTCATGGATTTACGGACACGGCTGGGTCTGGCCTACCTGTTCATCGCCCATGATCTGGCGTTGGTGCGCCACATCAGCCATCGCATCGCAGTCATGTATCTGGGCAGAATCGTTGAGATTGCCGACCGAGACGATCTCTACCGAAATCCGTTGCACCCCTACACCCAAACTTTGTTGGCTGCCGTTCCAGTTCCTGATCCCCGCATCGAGTCCACTCGCGAAAGATTTGTCGCGCCGGGGGAAGTGCCCAGCGCGATAGATTTGCCCAGTGGTTGCAGGTTTCATACACGCTGCCCTCGGGTTGTGGATATTTGTAGGGAACAGGATCCGGTTCTTGCACCGGTGGACGCCAAGAGATCGGTGGCTTGTCACTTGTACTTGAAGCCTTAACCCGAATGGCACTTATTGATAAGGATGCAAGAAAGGCCAAGGCGAGGCCTCCGAACCACGCTCCACCACCACTTCAATTACGGCGGGCGCCTCGAGAGCCAGCGCCTTCTCCAAGGCAGGACCAAACTGCTCCGGCGTATGCACGCGATAGGCGGCAACGCCAAAGCTTTCGGTGAGCTTCACGAAATCCGGGTTGGTGAGTTCCGCGCCGATAAGGTGACCCTGATAGCGGTTGATCTGATCACGGCGCACATTGCCGTAGGAACTGTTGTTGAACACGCACGTAACCACCCCGATGCGATGCTGTACCGCCGTGGCCAATTCCTGCACGCCAAACAAAAACCCACCATCCCCTGTAATGGACACCACTGCCTTATGCGGATTGGCCACCTTCACGCCGAGCGCGGTGTTGAAGCCGAAGCCGAGCGTTTCCTGATAGCCGCAGGTGACGTAGGTGCGCGCTGAGTAGACCGGGAAACCGTAGCGCGCCGTAAATCCGACTTGCGAAATCTCCTCCACTAGGAATCCGTCGCGCGGCAGTACTTTGCGCACAACGTCTAGATAGGCGAGCTGCGGCTGCACTTGCTCGAACTGCGCGCGGGCGCGTGCTTTGACCTGTTGGAACTGCTCCTCGCGCGAAGGGCGCTTTCCGATGACTTTGCGCAATGCCTCCAGCAATGCGGCGGTGCCGGCTTTGGCGTCGGCGACGATGCCGGCGGCGGGAGGGAGTCGCACCATTTCTAGCGGGTCGATGTCGATGCGCACGAACTTCACAGCGGGCGGCATCTTCTTCCAACGCAGATGCTGCAATTCGAGTCGGCTGCCTATACCGATGACGAGATCGGTGTCCATCCACAGGCCGAGCGCGCTTGCGCAGGAGAAACCGTATGGAGAATCTTCACTGACCAAGCCACGCCCGCTGCGATGGGAAGTCACCGGCGCCTGCAGAAATTGGGCAAGCGCCAGCACCTCGTTGCCGGCGTGCAAGGCCCCAGCGCCAACCGTGATCATCGGATTTGTCGCCTCGCGTATCAATGCAACGCAGCGATCGATTGCGTCGCTGTCCACCGGGGGGGGTGGATCGAGCGCTAAGACTGGATGAAGCGTTACTTCAGCACGTTGGCCAAGCACATCCCACGGCGCCGCCACCGCCACCGGGCCTGGACGTCCCGATTGCATGACCCGAAATGCATCGGCCACCGCCACACTGGCCTGCGTCGGATGATCGATACGCTGCGCTGCTTTGGTTATCGAGCGCAAAGTTGCCAGCTGGTCTGGGAGCTCATGCAAGATGCCGCGGCCACGGCCGATGAATGCCGACGGAATGTCCGAAGTCAAGCACAGGATGGGTGTGCATGCGCCCAATGCGGTACACATGGCCGCGCCCGCATTCAGCGCACCGGGACCCGGAACCACCGAAAACACGCCCGGCTTGCCGGTGCTTTTGGCGTAGCCGAAGGCAAGGTAACCTGCCGCTTGTTCGTGGCGTGTGGTGATGAAGCGGATGCGCTCCCCGGCGGCGTGAAGAGCGTCAAATAAATCGTAGGTGTGCGCGCCGGGAATTCCGAAAACGGTGTCGACGTTGTGGTGTAGCAAGGATTCGACGATGGCTTGGCCGGTGGTGAGGGAAGGCATTTTTAGCGTTTCCTGGTGGTGGGTTTCTCTAGCTTGTTGCGAGTGTTTATGGATGCTTGCTTGCCCCCTCCCTACGTCTAATGCATGGTATGCGTCTCGAACAACATACGTGTTCGTTGGCCGAAACACTCCCCACCTAGCAATCCCCGCACTTCAGCGCCATCCAGCACCGGATGCTGAGCACAAGCAACCTCTAAAATCTCCGTTGCCAGCGCGTGTAACTGAAGCGTCGTGGCATGCATACGTTGCTTGAATCCTTCTCTATCGAGCGTATCGATGAGCCCACGGTTGAGTTCGGCGAACCAATCCAGTTGCGCCTGATCGAGCATCATGCTCGGGTTCTCGCTGCCGCTCAACGCCGACCATTCCCGTAACAAGCGCTGCACCGCGTAGTTGAGTTGCTGGGTGGACGTCAGAGACTCGCGCAACCCACTCAAAGCCGCCACATCCGTTAGCTTGCGCTGAAAAAAAATCTGGCACAACACGCCCCAGTAATAGGTGTAATCCCAGATCACTTTCACCGGTAATACGCTTGGGCTTCCGAAGATCGGGTACTGGCCTCGGTAGATTGAGAGCATGCTGTCGTAGAACGAGTGGTAGAAGCGATCGTAGATGGCCGCGCGCGCTTGGATGGCGCCGCCCTTGCGTTCGTGTGAGATGAGCTCGGTGATGTAGGTGTTGCCGATGGCAATAAAATCACTTCCCGGAGAATAGAAGGGATCGAGAAACACACCCGCGTCTCCGGTCAGCGCCCAGCGGTCGGCGGAGAATACCCGCTCGCAACCATAGGAATAGCGCCGCAACCAAGCGAAGTCTTGCAGGCAATCTTGCTGGGCCTCCTGCATCGTCTCGATCGCTTGCGCCAGTCTGGGCTGATGGCGCTGCAGCCAGACCATGGATTTATCGAAGCTGTTGAGGGTTTCCGTGGGATGCATATGCGCATCGGCCACGATGCCAACCGAATGCGACCCCGAGGCGAGCGGGATCAACCACACCCAATAGCCGGGCCCGACCAGATGGTTGGTCGAACGCCAGCGCTCCGGTGGCGTGCATCGATTCAACCACGCCGGGTCCGTTGACCAATGGTCGATGTCGATGCGATGCTTCAGGCGAAACCAGACCGCGGTGGCCTCATGCCCGTTGTCCTGGGCTAAGCCTAGGCGGCGCTTGATCAATCCGGCGCGCCCCGAAGCGTCGATCAACCAGGGTGCCTCGATGGTAATTTCGGCCTGCTCGTGGCAATAGCTGATCTGGTGATCCACCGCGCCGGAATTCAATGTGAAGCCACGAATCACGGCACCATCGAGAAAGCGAATGCCGTTGCGACGTGTCTCCTCGCCGAGGTAGTTTTCGAAGATGCCGCGGTCGAGTTGATAACTGGGCGTGGCAAGATGACGGCTGGCGCCCAATTCAAGTACCTGATCGATATCGCGACGCCCGTCGGAGAAAAAAAAGCGGAAGCCGAATTTCTTGATTTGTTGCTGAACCAAATGCGGCTTCAATCCCAGCACTGTATCGAAATAATGGGCGCCGATTTCGACGCACGATTCGCCCACTTTGTGTGCTGCCAAGGGCACCGGGTGCTGCTGGCGTTCAAGCACGAGAATATTGAGGTCTTGCATGCGTTGCCGCAGTTGTAATGCGAGGGAAAGTCCCGCTAAAC
>JANNFC010000344.1:0-2072 GCA_031379405.1 Betaproteobacteria bacterium
TGAAGCAACGTTTCGTGCATTGCGAGAATTAAGGCTGCCGCATGGGTGGTGAACACCGCGCCCAGCGTCGGCTGGATTGCGACCGAAGGTTCGATCTCGTAATAGCGATCCCAAGTCTGCTTCATAACATCACTGACCGACCCGGCGAGCGCTGTCGTCTTCAATGCTACCTCTGCATGCCGCTCAACCAGCGTCTGCCAAAGTCCGCCACCTTCCAGGGCACGGCGGACCACATTCTCGAGCCTTTCACCCAGTTCGCTGAAAACATTGACGGTCGCCTCCCAGTCCCAAGTCTCGTCGAGGGACTCCGGCGGCGGCAGCTCTCCCAACAGGAAGAGCTCTGGCGCCAGCTGAGAAACGCGCCGCTTGAACAAGTCAAGCGACCCGGCGCGCGCGGCATATTCACGTGCAATGAATGGACGGGAAAGCTGTTCGAACCGTGCATCGGGAGCAAGCACGAAGATCAAGGTCTCAGCCGTGGTCAAGGCCTTGGCATGCAGCATAAGCTCGCTTGGAAAGACGAACCCGAACTCGTAGCCCGCGGCCATCATGCTGAGATATACTTTCGTGAAGCTCATTTTGCTCAAACTGGATGTATAAAACGTCTCGGCCAGCGCCGCAAAGCGTTCAAAGAAAGCCTCTTCGCTGGCGCCCGGCAACATCCGCGTCTGAGCCTTGAAATGGTGAAAGGCGCGTCGCGTCTGACGCTGAACCACGGCAAACCAGTACAGTATGAACCGATCGCGTTGCCGTTCCGTCAACTCGCCATAC
Organism: Betaproteobacteria bacterium; assembly: GCA_031379405.1. Classification (GTDB taxonomy): domain Bacteria; phylum Pseudomonadota; class Gammaproteobacteria; order Burkholderiales; family SHXO01; genus SHXO01. The sequence goes on from JANNFC010000344.1 coordinate 772, forward strand.
ATTCCGAAATCCAGCAAAGTAAAGCTGCCATCCTGATGAAACACAATGTTGCCCGGATGAAGATCGGCGTGGAACAGTCCGTCGGAGACATACATCTGCAACATGACGTCGACGAGAAGCTCGACGAGCCGCTGTTTGCTCCCCGCATCGAGCGACTTGGCGGCCTCATGCAGGCGCAGCCCTTCCACCCAGCTCATCGTCAGTACGCGCCGGCTCGTATGGCTCGAATAGACCGTGGGGAACTTGACATCGATTCGACCGCCAAAATTGGCGCGGAAGCGGTTTATAACCTGGCCTTCCTGCGAGAAGTCCAGTTCTTGGAGCGTGTAACGCCGGAACTCCGCGAAAAACGCCAACAGGTTGGCCCGCCGGACGCGCTTTGGTACCAGTCGATTGAGCAAGGCCAGCCCGACTTCCATAGCGTCAAGGTCGCGGCCAACCAGGTAGTCAAGATCGGGCCTTTGGACCTTGACAGCGACGGGGGTGCCGTCCGGCAGCGTCGCGCGATGTACTTGCGCGAGCGAGGCTGCGGCGGCGGGCTTCTGCTCGAATGTGGTAAACAGCTCTTCAGCAGACTTGCCAAGCTCGCTCTTGATTGTGGCATAGACTTCTTGAAGGGGGACTTCCTGCCCATGCTCCTGAAGTCTCGAAAGTGCGTCAACGTAGGCCTGCGGCATCACGTCCGGGCGTGTGCTCAGCATCTGGCCGAGTTTAACGAAAGCTGGGCCAAGTGCCACCAAATTTGCGGCGAACCGGGCTGGCGCTGCATCATTTCTGGTACCGGAGACAAACCGACGCAATGCGCGATACTCCGGGATCAGCACGCGCAAGATAGAGCAAAGCCGCAAGACGTTTCGTCCTGCGCTTGCTCGGGCTGGCATGTGAGTTGGCTTTGAGCCTATGTCGGCCATTCAGCTGTTCCTCACGCTCGACGCAGGGAAAGAAAGTTGCGGATTTTCAAGCGGCATCTCGTCCAACCAGTTGACGATTGTTTGCAGAGCCAAACCGAGGTTTCCGACCTGACAGTGGTTCTGCGCGCTCTCGCTCCGCGTAAACAACCGCGCCGTGATCGAGCGCGCATTACCGAGCATTGCGATTTGACGGTGCCATTGTCCGATCGGGTAAAAATGGTCTTCGCTCCCCGCCAGCAGCAGGACATCCTGCCTGACCAGAGCGGAGACATCGTCGGTCTGGAGCCGCTTGGACGCTTGAAGGAATGCAAAAGCCGAACGGGTGCCGGTCACGTGCATGCCGTGTTGAAGACCCCATTCCACGACCGGATTTGTTCTGGCGATCCGGGC
>JANNFC010000677.1:0-2239 GCA_031379405.1 Betaproteobacteria bacterium
GGAGATCCGATCCCAGATCGGATCTCCTGGTGATGGGCGCCTACGGTCATTCGCGCCTGCAGGAACTGGTGATGGGCGGAGTCACACAGACCATGATGAAACACATGACGCTGCCGGTGCTGATGTCGCACTGAGTTGACGAGAAGGCGCCTCGGTGGTTCCACCGGACGGAGACTACAATGAGGCACGATGCATGAAGATCTTCCTCGCCGAGTCATTCTGGTCGCCTTGCTGGGCGTCTTTGTATTGCTCGCCTATGCGGTGCTGAACCGCTTTTTAATTCCGGTGGCGTGGGCCGGTATTCTGGCCTACGTGACATGGCCTGCGCACTGTCGGTTGATCGCATTGTTGCGCGGACAGCGCGTTCTGAGTGCCCTTGTGATGACCTTGGTGCTGGGCACCGCCTTCGTTCTGCCATTCATTTGGTTGTTCATGCTGATGCGAGAAGAGTTACCGGCACTCTATGCATTCATGACGGAGAAGATTGCCGGCGGGCTACCACCGTTACCTGCCTTGGTGCGGGATTTTCCCTACCTGGGTCAGTGGGTAGAGGGGTATTGGCAGCGCTGGATAAACGATCCGAACAGCCTCAAGGATCAACTGGAACCGCTGCTGAAGGATTCCACGGACGAGATCACGACGATGCTCGGCGGCGTGGGTCGCAACGCCATCAAGTTCGCCATCGCATTGCTTACCGTGTTTTTTCTCTATCGGCACGGCGAGCGCATCTTCGACCAGTTACGCCGGGTATTGCAACGCTTCTTGGGGCCCAGCGTGGAAGGCTATTTGTCTGCAGTCGGACGCACCACCAAAGCCGTGGTCTATGGCTTGGTGCTCACCGCGCTGGCGCAAGGACTCCTCGCCGGGATCGGCTATTGGGGTGCCGGGCTTTCCGCGCCGGCACTGCTGGGCGCCGTTACGGCGTTAGTAGCCTTGATTCCCTTCGGCACGCCTTTCGTTTGGGGATCGGTCGGAGTGTGGTTGTTGGCCACGGGCGAGATATGGCCGGGCATAGGACTATTGCTGTGGGGTACTTTGGTGGTGAGTTGGATCGACAATTTGATTCGGCCGCTGGTGATCTCTCAAGCCACGCGCATTCCGTTCCTGATCGTCATGTTCGGCGTCCTGGGTGGTTTGGCGGCCTTTGGATTGATCGGCTTATTTGTCGGACCGGTCATTCTGGCGGTGTTGATGGCGGTGTGGCGTGAATGGTTGGAAGACGCTCCCGCTTCACCAGGGTGACTTATAGGGTGCGGGCGTGGGTGCGGGTGCGCTCCCCATCACTACCGAATCAAATCGTGCTCCAACGCATAACGCGTGATGTCGGCATTGGTGAGAAAACCGGTTTTATCCAGCATGCGCGCGCGATGCGTGCTAACCGTCTTGACACTCACACTGAAGTGCTCCGCGATGGCGGTGAGACTACGGCCCGCAGCGATCATTTTGAAGATCTCAAATTCGCGATCCGAAAGCGCTTCGTGTACCTGCGCGCGCTTGGCTTTGCCTACCACCTCGAACAGCATCTCAGCAACGGCGGGGGAAATGTACTTGCCGCCTTCGGCGGCCTTGCGAATGGCGGCGACCAATAATTCCGGCGCGCTTTCCTTGGTGAGGTATCCAGCGGCGCCTTGCTTGATGACTCGAACGGCGTACTGGTCTTCCGGATAGTTGCTCAGGATCAGCACGGGAATCGTCGGATACTCCGTCTTGATCTGTTTGAGCAGATCCACCCCGGAACGCCCAGGCAACCCGATATCCAAGAGAACCAGTTCGATCTCGCATTCGGCCAGTTGGCGCATGGCACTCGGCGCATCGGCAGCCTCCGCCATCACACGGAAGTCAGGTTGCGTCGAGAGGATCGCCTTGAGTCCCTCTCGCACGATGGTGTGGTCGTCGACAATGAGGATACCTATGGCGCGTTTAGACATGGCTATACTGAGAGACGCACGCTAATGCGGGGTCAAAGTGAATCGTGGATCATGGATGTGGACATCTCCAATACGTCGATACGTCGCAGATGATACGCTGACCCCCGGCCGCGCATGCACTTCTACGCGATTCGATTCACGCCATCGGTGCCTAGCGGAAGCAGCCTGTCAGAATTTTCCGACGCTCCTCCAAAGGATCTCCGACAGTTTTTGGTGTAAATATCAGATATCCCCTGCCCAGCGTCTCTTGCACTATACATCTCACGGACCTGTCAACTCGTATTCCCCGCGCGCTTGGCGCGGGGGCAAAC
>JANNFC010000686.1:0-3394 GCA_031379405.1 Betaproteobacteria bacterium
CCAAACCCGGCTGTCCTCAATAGGTACTTGAACTCGTATCCCCCGCGCGCCGCCTCCCATGTTGCGGTCCCTCTGCGGCGGTCCCTCTGCTATAGTCCCGCCCGACGTATTGGGAGGAGGGGGCGGTTATGGCAAGGATGAAGGGCGGAGATCTCATTTGCGATTTCCTCATACAAGAAGAAGTGCCCTACGTGTTCGGCATCTGCGGGCACGGCAACGTAGGTTTGCTGGATGCGTTGTGGGAACGGCAGGATAGGATCACGCTCGTCTCGCCGCGCCACGAACAAGTGGCGGGGCATATGGCGGATGCCTACTTTCGCGTGACGCATAAACCGGTGGCGACGCTCACCTCGTGCGGACCGGGTTCCTGCAATTTGGTGATGGCCACCGCCTGCGCATCGGCGGATTCATCGGCGTTCTATGCGATCACCGCCAACGTTCCCACCTCGCAATTCAATCGCGGCCCCTTCCAGGAAAGCTATCGCAATCAGGCGGCGGAATTTCCCGTGAGTCTGCGGCCCTACGTCAAGCGCACCTTTCAACCTACTCGCGTGGACATGTTGCCGCTAGCGCTTCGTCAAAGTTACAACCTGATGCTGACAGGTCGTCCAGGGCCGGTGAATCTGGACGTGCCCTTCAACGTATTTCAGGAGGAAGACGACGTCACTCTGCAACCCTCGGATGCGCGCGCGGGGTTTGCCAAGCCGGGCGCATCGCCGGACGACGTGCGGCGCGTGGTGGACATGATCCTGGCTTCGGAGCGTCCGGCGTTCTTCGTCAGCCACGGCGTGACGCTAGCCGAAGCCGGGCCCGAACTCACCGCCATCGCCGAACTGTTGAACATACCCGTCATTACTTCGCCGAACGCGATGGGGGTGTTGCCCATGCCGCATCCGCAGGCTATGGGTTTCATCGGTCGTAACGGCACCTATCCAGCGAACCAGGCTGGACGTCACTGCGACTTGTTGATCACCGTGGGTGCGCGTTTCGACGATCGTTCCTCTTCGTCCTGGATACCGGGCTATTCGTGGAACATTCCGCCCACCAAACTGGTGCATGTGGACATCGACGCCAGCGAAATCGGACGCAATTATCCGCTCACTCTGGGCATCCATGCGGACGCGAAAGTGTTCCTATCGCAACTCATGCAGGAGGTGCGTAGTCGCGCGCTTTCCGGGCCGCGATTCGCGCCGTGGCAGTGCATGCTTCAAGAATGGAAGAAGGCGTGGGATGCGTTCACTCGGCCAAACTTCGACCTGAGCGGATCACCGCTGCGGCCGGAGCGCGTGGTGAAAGAAGTACGCAGTGCGCTGCCCGACAACGGCATCATCTCGCTCGACAGCGGCGTGCATCACAACTGGTTCATGCAATTCTGGGAAGCGCGCCGACCGCAAGCGATGCTCAACTCCTGGGGCTTTTCCGCCATGGGATTCGGCGTGTGCGGGATTCTGGGCGCCAAACTCGCCGCGCCGCATCGCCCCTGTATTGCGGTGATCGGAGACGGCGGCTTCAGCATGACACCGCATGTCTTGGCCACGGCAGTGGAGTACGACATTCCCGTGGTGTGGTTGATCTGGAACAACTTCGCTTGGGCCGCCATTCGCGACATACAGATCGGCATGTTCGGTGGGCGCGAGATCGGCACCGGGTTCTACGCCGGTGCCGAAAAACAACCCTACAACCCGGACTTTGCCGCCATGGCACGCAGCTATGGCGTGGAGGGCATCACGGTCAAACATTCCGATCAACTGGGCGATGCCTTGCGTCACGCGTTGTCACTGGGCAAGCCTTGTGTGCTCGATGTTCACGTGGATGACAAAATTAAACCGCCGGGTACCGGCACATGGCAACTGCCGCCCACGCCGTACAAAGAGCCGATTTTCGGCAAACCTGTGATTCGCGGTCCTGTCGTGCACCGGTGAGTCACCCATGGTTCATGCGAAAGCGCCGATTGAGGGCGCCACGGCGATCAACAGGAGTTGGTGCGCGAAGGAGCGTTGGACGTCACACGGGCAGCCAAGGAAATGGGCTGGCGACTTAAGTTCGACATCCCTTCCAGTTTGGCCGCCCGGCGTCGAGCATGCGATCTACATACCGGCATGAGCGATCTCCGCTTCATCGTCATCGATCCGACCAAGCCGCTTTAGCGGTTTCCCAAGTATTCAGGCAGGCTTGGAAGTCGGAGCGTGACGGTTCCCTATACCTGCAAGAAGACTTGCGTCATGTGCTAAGCCAATTACGCTGTATGCAAGTATCATTGGCGCCTGGGCATCGAATGGAAAGGACCTTAGCGTGGACGACAAAATCATCGTTACCAATCACGGCGCTTTACTGAAGAAATATGGCAGCAAGGGCGTCACCTCCATCCGCAAGGCACTGAGCATACTGGTTGCGGCCGACAAGAAGCGAGGCATCAAGAGCAAGGTGGTGAATCTGGACGACGCCGTGGCCATGAAGAAGCACAAAGGCAAGGCGGTTTCGAATGCATCCAGCGCGCGTGAGAACAAAGCGGCAATCGACGCAGTGTTCAAAGCGCTCGATCCCGACTATCTTATGATTCTCGGCGCCCCTGACGTGGTACCGCACCAGGATTTGCGCAATCCTGCCTATAGTCCGCCTGACGACGATGACGCATCCGCCTGGGCAGACCTGCCCTATGCTTGCGATGCACCCTATTCGAAAGATCCGGCACACTTTGTCGGCCCCACCCGCGTGGTCGGTAGGTTACCGGACTTGTTCGGCGCCAAGGAACCGTCCTTTCTGTTGGGTGTATTGAAAACCGCGGCGACGTACAAGAGCCGCTCGGCGGAAGAGTACGCCAGCTACTTTGGCCTATCCGCTGCGCAGTGGGAGGGCTCCTCGCGCATGAGTCTGGATAACATCTTCGGCAATGCCGGCAAGTTGTTGCTTTCACCGAAGGCTGGACCGAAGTATGCACGCGGGCAACTGCGTGCGCGCACACATTTCATCAACTGTCACGGCGGCGCGGTGTCTCCGGAATTTAGCGGTCAACTCGGGAATAAGTATCCCTTATCGCTTACCACGCAGAGCACTGCCGGCGAGATCCAGGAAGGCACCGTGGCGGCGGTGGAATGTTGCTACGGCGGGGAGTTGTACGACTGCGTTACGCTCGACATGGATGTCCCCATTTGCCAAAGCTATCTGCGGCAAGGATGTTATGGCTATCTGGGCAGCACCACCATTGCCTACGGACCCGCGGACGATAACGGCGGTGCAGACATCATCTGCCAGCAATTTCTACTGCACGTGCTCGAGGGCGCATCCATCGGTCGCGCGGCGCTGATGGCGCGTCAGGACTTTGTGGAGAATGTCGCGCAGATGGATCCGTTCGATCTCAAGACGCTTGCGCAATTTTGCTTGCTTGGTGATCCCA
>JANNFC010000428.1:0-2164 GCA_031379405.1 Betaproteobacteria bacterium
GTCGAGAGCTGCCGCCGCCGGGGCATCGATCCGCTGGCCTACCTGCGAGAAGTGCTCACCCGTCTTCCCAAGATGACCACCGGCCAGATCCACGAAGTCACCCCCGAAGCCTGGGCCAAAGCGCACCGGCAACGCCAGGACTCCCGCGCCGCTGCATAAAATGCGTAAGTTGTGTAGCGCTCCAGCTACGCAATCTACAGCTCCGTTCCCGACCGCGCCTGACCGTCAATCAAAAGTGCACGGTTCTGTGCTTGCTTGTAATTACCCATAAGTCTCTCGGAGAGAATTGTCTGTACAATGTAAATCATTTGTGGCGCAAAGCTGGGGATGCGCCGCTACACCCATCGAAAAACAAAACGAAAAAACAAACCCACCGCCACCTTTCCCATCGATTCGCAGACTGGTGCCAGTCCCAATTGGGTGGATGTGGAACTTGCCGCTTGCCGGCTTGGCGACCAGCGTTTGCGGACACGCTTGCACACGCTTCTCACGCAAATGTCCATTCACTTCGGCCGAAGCATCCCGCTTGCTTGTCAGGACTGGGCGAACACCAAAGCTGCGTATCGTTTCTTCGACAACGCTTCGGTCGATGACACTGCAATTCTGAGTGGTCACTTCCAGACTACCGCGCTTCGCACCCGGGCCACTCGGGGCTACTTGCTCGTCCTCCATGACACCACGGAGTTCTCGTATCGCCGGGAGAAGTCCGCCGCGCTCGGCGTGCTTCATCGTGCAATCATCGGCAAAGGGTGGGATGGTCGGCGAGTCGAGCGCACCATTCGCGGGATTCGCCTGCACTCGAGCCTGGTAGTGACTCCCGAGGGCCTGCCTCTGGGTATCGCGGCGGCACGGCTCTGGGCACGCAAGGAGTTCACCGGCTGCAATGCCCGGAAGAAAACCCTCAATCCGACCCGCGTTCCCATCGAGCAGAAAGAGAGCTACCGCTGGTTGCTCAATCTTCAGGAGGCCACGCAACGAGTGGGCCAGCCCGACCGCTGTGTGCACATCGGAGATCGGGAAAGCGATATCTACGAACTGTTTTGCGCGGCCAGGGATTGTGGCAGCCATTTTCTGGTGCGCACCAACGCCGATCGCGTGGCGAGCACTCCCGAGAGGACGGTCGCCGAACACATCGCCAATGCTCCGGTTCGCGGACGTCATCGATTGCTCCTGCGCGATCCGAATGGCGATTGCGAGCAGGTCTCGCTGGAAATTCGTTATGAGCGGGTGGAGTTGTGGCCATCGGAAGCCAAGAAGGCGCGATATCCGAGGCTCGCAGTGACCGTGATATCCGCCTCCGAGAATGCACCGCAAGGCACCCGCACCCCCATCGAATGGAAACTATTTACCGACCTGCCAGTCAACAACCTGCAAGAAGCCATCGAAAAGCTGGAATGGTACGCGCAGCGATGGAAGATCGAAACCTTCCACAAGATCTTGAAATCCGGATGCCGGACCGAAGAGTCCAAGCTGCGCACCAACGAGCGGCTGTTCAACTTCATTGCCGTCTGCTGTCTGCTGAGCTGGCGTGTCTTTTGGTTGACGATGCTGCGGCGCACGGTGCCCGATGCGACCCCGGACACAGCGCTGACCGCCGAGGAAACCGCACTGCTGGACCGCATGGAGAAACCGCGCTCTCGCAAACCTCGCACCTTATCCGACTATGTTCTGCAAATCGCGAAACTCGGTGGATACCTTGCACGCAACAACGACGGACCGCCCGGCAACATCGTGATCTGGCGAGGCCTCTACCGCCTTACTGACATCCTACTCGGCTTTCAACTCGGCACAGGAAGTTATGGGTAATTACAAGGCTCACCTGACGCTTACGTTTGAACCGCCTGCACCACGCCGGGGACGGCGGAGCCCTGAACGGGGCACTCGCGTCTTTGAGGCGGTGGATGCGGCTCCATTTGAACCACGAAGAGCACGGAGGACACGGAGAGGAAGCCTTTCGTGCCGACGCCCCTCCACGTTCCTCCGTGTCCTCCGTCTTTAAACCCAATCTGAGCCGCCGCGAAAAAACAGGCGACTCCGGGCGGCGGGCTTGCTTGTATCCCGCGGATGCTTTCCGGGTTCGCTCTCAGTCTGGCGGCGTTGCTCCCGGCCATGCCGGCAGGGGCGACGAGCAGCCCGATCACGAGCGCGATCTTCCATCCCGTCG
>JANNFC010000442.1:0-6353 GCA_031379405.1 Betaproteobacteria bacterium
TGTATTCCCTCGGAATGCCGGATCGTGCGAGAATAGACGGGCGGAGGAGACCCGCTCACCCAATAGCAATGAAATCATTGTGAGCCATCTTATTTATCCACTATTGGGAGACCCAGATGAAGTCCAACACGCCTTCCGGCGAAACGAAGGCCAATACCAAGCGTGCGCCTCGAGTCACGGAAGCTGCAACGAAAGCGCCGACGAAGGCGGCGCCCCGTCGAAACACCCCGAGCAAAGCCAGTGACCATAGGATCGCGCCCATCTCCGCGGAAGAGCGGCTGCGTATGATTGAAGTGTGCGCCTATTTCCGTGCTCAGCAGCGTGGTTTTGCCCCCGGCAGTGAGCAGCAGGATTGGCTCGACGCGGAAGCCCAGATCGATTCCCATTTGACACCCGGAGTCCCTCCCCTAAAGGTGACCGATAAGCACGCTTAGACAATCAAGTTCTCCTCGGCGTCATGACCCCGGAACTCAAGCAGCTTTCTGAGCGTACGCTGGAGAGTTACAGTCAACGCGCGGAAGATTTTTGGGAAGGCACCCGCGATCACGACGTCAGCCAGAACGTTTTCGCGCTTTTGTCCCATATCGCGGTGCCGCCGCCTTACGTCGTCCTCGATTTCGGTTGCGGCCCAGGGCGTGATCTCAAGACGTTTTCCGATCTGGGGCACACTGCCATTGGACTGGAAGGGTCCGCACCCTTCGTCGAGATGGCGCGCACCTATAGCGGGTGCGAGGTTTGGCAGCAGGATTTTCTCAACCTCGAATTGCCGCAGGCGTTTTTCGACGGCATCTTTGCCAATGCCTCGTTGTTTCACGTGCCCAAGGATCAGTTAGCGCGCGTGCTTCGGCAACTGCGCGCCGCCCTTAAGCAGCAAGGTGTGCTGTTCTCCTCCAACCCAAGGGGCCAGAACGAGGAGGGCTGGAGTCGAGGTCGTTACGGTGTCTATCACGACCTGGAGAATTGGCGAAACTATCTCAGCGACGCAGGGTTCATTGAATTGTCGCACTACTATCGCCCGCCTGGGCTAGCGCTTGAACAGCAGCCCTGGCTTGCGAGCGTTTGGCGGGCAAGCAAATAGCGGGCGTCGACCTGGCGGCACGGCGGATACCTACTTATCCCGACTTCCGCTATTCGCCGTTTTCGGAACCTATCTCCGATCCCTTAGGGCGGAAGACGCTGCGCTTCGGGTAAATCCAGCGTCCTCGCCGTTCTGAAACCTGCGAACACATCTCCCCGGTCCGGCGTGTAGAAATTGCGCCAGCGGCTATGCACAAGTCGCGTCTTGGTGGCGAAACAACCGCCCCTGAGTACGCGATGGGTGTTGAACCACGGTTCGGAATATTCCGTGTAAGCATCGGGCGCGAAATCCGGATAAGGGGTGAACGGGCTCGCGGTCCATTCCCATACGTTGCCGATCATCTGACGCACGTTTGCCGGCGTATCGGAGCCGATCAGGGCTGATACCGGGGTAAGACCCGCGAACAGGCCGTTGATGTTGACCGTCCCCGCTGCCGGGGGTGCGTAGCCCCAAGGAAAACGATCTTCGGATAAGGCCTCGGCGCGCGCGGCGTATTCCCATTCGGCTTCGGACGGCAGGCGCTCTCCCACGAAGCTGCAGTAGGCTTCCGCTTCGTAGGCGTTGACGTGGATCACCGGGTTGTCCACGAGCAGCGCTTCCCATTGATCGAAGCGGCGCGAATGCCACTTGTCTTCAACTTTTTTCCAATAGCGTGGCGCGCTGAGTCCTTCGTGCTGAAGCCATTTCCACCCTTCCGGAGTCCAGTACGCTTGCTTGGAATAGCCGCCCGCCTCGACGAATTCGATGTATTGTTCATTGCTCACCGCCGCGCAAGACAGCGCGAAGGGGGGTAGATCGACTTCGTGCGCCCACTTCTCGTTGTCGAACACGAAATCCTCCGTGTCGTGAGACGTCCCCATCATGAACTTTCCACCGGCGTACTCCACCTCTTTCTTGATAGGTTGAGGTTTGGGGCGAGGCAGATGAAATGGACGAAACTTGGGTGCGGGCAGTCCGAGGGTTTGCAAGGTCATGAACAGGGCTTCGCCATGCATATCCTCGTGAAACAGCGCCAGTTGATAGAAGTAGCGCTCCTCGGGAGTGGTTTTCTCGGAGGCCGCCAGGGTGTCGTTCAGAACGGATTCGAGATAGGCCAGAATGCTGTCCCATTCCCATGTGTCCAGTTTCCAGCGCTCGTCGTGTGGAACGAGCGCCGAGTTGAGCATCGCATCGGCATTGGGCAGGCGTGGCGGCAGGGGTTCCTTAGCGGGACGGTGGCGCAGACACCAATATTCCTGAAACCAGCCGATGTGTCCAAGCTCCCAGCGCGGGGGATTGACGATAGGCAGACGCGGAAATTTGCGCTGCTCCTCGTTCAGGTGTTTGTAAAGCGTAAGCGTATACTCCCGCGCATCTTGCAGAGCGACCTGCAGCGCGGGAAGTGAATTCAGTGATCGCATGAGTCTCCCCGTAGTTCAAATTGCCACGCCCGCGCATTCCAGTGCCAACAATGGCAACTGGCGTACCGCTGAGCGCTGGGCCCGGTTCTTAACAGGCGTTGGCGCGAGTGGCGGCTATGAGGTGATTCTACAAGCTGCGGACACCCCCGCTGTGCGGCTCAAGTCTGCCGACGTGCTGGTGGCTTTGCATGCCACTCGCAGCCATTCGGCGATCCGGCGCTGGCGCGATACCCGCGGCGACAAGCCCCTGGTGCTGATTCTGACGGGGACCGATCTTTACCGCGATCTTCCGGGCAACGATGCGGCGCGCGAATCCTTGCAATTGGCCGATCGGCTGGTACTGCTGCAAGCGCAGGCTTTGTACGAATTGCCCATTGAACTGAGACACAAAGCGCGAGTGATTTACCAATCCGCGCCCACGTTGCCAGGGATAGCGAAGTACAGGGATCAATTGCATTGCATTTTCGTGGGCCATTTGCGTTCCGAGAAGGATCCGCTGACCGCACTTAAAGCCTGGAGATACTTGCCGCGCCACCTGCCCATCACGCTTTCGCTCGTGGGGGCAGCCCTGGATGCCGAACTTGCCCGCGCAGTAACGGCTGCGTCGCGCAAGGATCATCGCATTCGATGGGTAGGGCCCAAACCGCACGCATGGACGCTATGCGCCATCCAGCACTCTCATCTCCTTTTGAGTACTTCGCGTATGGAGGGCGGGGCGCATGTGCTGGCCGAGGCAGTGCGTGCCGGGGCAGCGGTCGCAGCCAGCCGCATGTCGGGCAATGTAGGGATGATGGGAACGTCCTATTCCGGCTACTTCGACGTGGGAGACGCGTGTGGATTGGCAGCGCTTTTGACCGATTGCCTCGTTCGCCCGCGGATTTACGACGGTTTGCTTGGTCGCTGCCTGCGCCGGCAGTACTTGTTCTCACCCGCACGCGAGTGCCACGGCGTTAGGCAACTTATGAGGGAGGTGCTCGAAGGGCATAAAATGGGGTCAATGGAGGATTCATGAACGCACCCGATTTGAAACCGATTCGACTCACCAGCCTATCCCATGGCGGGGGCTGCGGCTGCAAGATCGCGCCGGGATTGCTGGAGCAGATCATCGCCAAGACCGCCGCCAGTTTTGTGCCGAAGGAATTGCTAGTCGGCATCGAGACCAGCGATGACGCGGCGGTCTACCAGATCAACGATCAGCAAGCCATCGTTGCTACCACGGACTTCTTCATGCCCATCGTGGATGATCCCTACGACTTTGGTGCCATCGCCGCCACCAATGCAATTTCCGATGTGTACGCCATGGGCGGCACGCCGTTGTTCGCGCTGGCGTTGGTGGGCATGCCCATCAATGTATTGCCGCTGGAGACCGTGCGCCGCATCCTGGAAGGTGGTGAGTCCGTATGCAAACGAGCGGGTATTCCCATTGCCGGCGGCCACAGCATCGATTCGGTGGAGCCCATCTACGGATTGGTGGCCATCGGGCTGGTCAACCCGAAGAAAATGAAGCGCAATTCGGACGCCAAGCCGGGTGATCAGATCATTCTCGGCAAACCGTTGGGCGTGGGTATCTACAGCGCCGCACTGAAGAAAGATGCGCTGTCGTCGGAAGCTTATCGTGCCATGTTGGACAGCACCACAAAACTCAATACGCCGGGTTCGGCGCTAGGTAACATCGAAGGGGTACATGCGCTCACCGACGTAACCGGATTCGGGTTGCTGGGTCATTTGCTGGAAGTGTGCAAGGGTTCGAAGCTGGCGGCGAGTGTGCAATGGGACAAGGTGCCGCTTCTGCCAAACGTCGTGAATCTGGTGCAGGAGGGATATCGCACGGGAGCATCTGGGCGCAATTGGTCCGGATACGCCAATCGCGTCGATCTGGGTGCTTACGGCGATGTGCAAAGAGATCTTCTTACCGATCCGCAAACCAGCGGCGGTTTATTGGTGACCTGTCGGCCCGACGCGAGTGCCGCGGTACTCGCGGAATTCAGGAAAGGCGGATTCGATCACGCCACAATCATCGGCGAAATGACGCAAGGCGAGCCTCGCGTCGTGCTGCGTTAGGGGCGAGCGGGAGGAGTGGGTTTAGATGAAAGCAACGCCATGAACATCGTTGAAAACGAAATGTGGTCAGAGTTGAAGCGGCTGGCCATCGCTGAATCCGAGAAGGAGCAGGTGCTCTCCGATCACTTGTACGATCTGGTGACGCGTCATTCTGACTACCCGGAAGCGCTTGCGCACTTACTTGCGATTCACCTGGACGGCGGCCCGATCGACCCCGACTCGCTGCACGACCTGATCGCCGACACCATCACGCGCCACTCCGAGATCGCCACGGCCAGCCTTTACGACCTGAAGGCGACGTGCGAACGCGACCCGGCATGCGAGAACGTATTGGTGCCTTTCCTGTACTACAAAGGGTTCAAAGCCCTGCAAACTCATCGCGTCGCACACGTGCTATGGAATGAAGGCAGGCGCCATGTGGCGCGCTTTCTTCAATCGCGCTCGTCCGACGTCTACGGCGTTGACATCAACCCGGGCGCACGGATCGGCAAGGGTATATTCATCGATCACGCCACCGGCATCGTCATCGGCGAAACGGCGGTGGTGGAGGACGATGTCTCCATGCTGCACGAAGTGAATCTGGGCGGCACCGGCAAAGCCACCGGCGATCGTCATCCCAAGATCCGTCGTGGCGTGATGATCGGAGCGGGCGCAAAGATATTGGGCAATATCGAAGTCGGCGAAGGTTCGAAGATTGCCGCGGGTAGCGTGGTGTTGAAGAATGTTCCCCCGCACACGACCGTCGCGGGTGTGCCCGCAAAACCTGTGGGTATACCCAGTTCAGAGGTTCCGGCTTTTGATATGCGGCAGGAGTTGGAGTAGCTGCAATGTGCATCCTGTCTATGTGGTGGCGCTTGCGGGGAGAGGGTTGGGGTGAGGGGCAAGACTCCTTCACCCGAGCGCGCAACCGTGATTGAACTCGACAATATTAGAAAGCAATTCGCTTCGGTCACCGCCTTGGGTCCTGTTACGCTGCGTATTGCGGCGTCCAAGACGACGGTCGTCATCGGTCCGAGCGGATGCGGAAAGACGACTCTCCTGCGCGTGCTGCTTGGGCTCGCGCTTCCGGATGAGGGACGGGTGCGCTACGACAATGTAGTGCTTTCGCCCGATAATTTGCTCGAATGGCGGCACAAGATCGGCTATGTCAATCAGGATGGCGGATTGTTTCCGCATCTCGCGGCTCGTGCCAACGTCACGTTGCTCGCGCGTCATCTTGCCAAACCGGATGACTGGATCGAATCCCGCATCCGGGTCCTGACCGATCTGGTGCGATTGCCACTTGATCTTCTACAGCGCTATCCACGCGAACTCTCCGGTGGGCAACGACAGCGCGTTGCCCTCATGCGTGCGCTGATGCTCGACCCTCCGTACTTGTTTCTCGACGAACCTCTGGGTGCCTTGGATCCGATGACGCGTCATGCACTGCAGGGCGATCTGAAGGCCATCTTCGCCAAGCTCGGCAAGACCGTGCTTCTGGTCACCCACGACTTGCATGAAGCCGCGTTTTTCGCCGATGAGATTGTGATGTTGTCCGAAGGGCAGGTGGTTCAGCGTGGCAGCATGGATGATCTTCTGCTGCGACCGTCAACCCCCTTCGTGACCGAATTCGTGCGAGCACAGCGGGTCGATTCCAGATTGGCCGCCACATGAATTGCCTGCGACGCGGTAGCACACTTCATTTTATCGGTTGGCTTGTTACCGGCATGCTCCTATGCGTCGAGGCCGCGCGTGCGGACGAATTCGTGGTGGGTTCCAAGCGCTTCACCGAGTCCTATATCCTGGGCGAGATTGCGACGCAGACGGCGCGCAAC
>JANNFC010000559.1:0-8738 GCA_031379405.1 Betaproteobacteria bacterium
CGGCTTCGCCGGCTTAGGTAGCAGAATTGCCGCCGCTGTATTCAGTCTGTTCTTTTACCTGGGGATTGAGGAGACCTACGCCGCGCAATCATCCGACCCGCCTAGCGCGCAGCAGGTACGCGAAGCCGTCGAACAGTTGAAACAAGACCCCGCGCTACCGGGTGATCGGAAAGTCCGCGGCCTGAAATGGAAACACAGCGCTGCCGAGCAACCCCGCCAACCAAGCAGCGTACCGGGTTGGTTGCGCGATTGGTTGCGGTGGATGAATGAAAGTGCCCGTATCCTGGTTTGGGTCTTCGGAGGCATCCTCGTGCTTGCGCTGCTGTGGAAACTACGCGAATTTCTCGGCATGCATGCGCAGTTGAAACAGGCCCCGGCGTGGAACGCCGCCAGCCACGTACGCGCTCTGGACATTCGTCCCGAGAGTTTGCCCGATGATGTCGGTGCACACGCGCTCGCTCTCTGGCACCAGGGCAATGCACTGGCCGCGCTGTCGCTGTTGTATCGTGGTGCCCTGTCGCGCTTGGTGCATCGGCACGGTGTCCCCGTGCGTACCTCGAGCACCGAAGGCGAGTGTATGCAACTGGCGGCCACTCATCTCCCCGCGACGCAAGCACGCTTTTTCGGGGACTTGGTGCGCGCCTGGCAGCAAGCGGTGTATGCGACCCGCACACCGCCGGAGTCTTTGATCACCCAGTTGTGCCGGGAGTTTTCCGTCATGCTCGATCGGCCTGCGGGTTCTGTACCCACCGCGGCGGCGCCATGACACGCCCGCACTTCATCAACTTATTGGTTTTGCTGGTCACCATCGCAATCGGCTATTGGTTCATCTCCAATACGCAATGGGTGGAGGAGTCACGTCCGCAGCCGCTCACGGGCGAGGCCGCCATCGATCCCTACTACGCCGCGCGCTTGCTGGTAAAGGCATTGGGCGCGCATGCGCAAACGTTGCCGCGCCTCGACAGACTACCGCCGCCGAACACCACCTTGGTGTTGAGTTCGCACTTCTGGAATTTGTTCTCCGAGCAGGAGAAAGCATTGCACGAATGGGTGAAAGCGGGTGGCCATCTGGTGCTCGATGCCGACCTGTTGGATACCGCCTCGCTGCATTGGATCGGCGTCAAGCGGGTCTATCCGAAACGCACAAGCGACGCCCAGGACGAATCGTCGAAAGAAGTCGACGTGACGGACGAAGTGACGGACGAGGGGGTGAATCCTTATTTTGACCCGGAAACCTTGCAAGACGGACCGCGATGCAGGACCTTGGAGGAGATCGGTGGGCAAGCGTCGAGCTCATCGGAGCCGCGCCGCATTTCCCTCTGCACGCCGCTCCACTCCCGTCTCGAGTACGCTGACAAAACCGCCTGGCGACTACAAGCGCGCCTTGGGTCTCAGGTCATTCGAATTGCGGAAGGCAGAGGCAAAGTAACGGTGTTCAACACACAGGATCCGTTTACCTACCGAGGACTTCTCTTCGAAGATCATGCCCAGTACTTTGTCGCGGTAACGGATCTCCAACGCGGCGACAGCATCTGGTTCATCCCCTTCGAAGAAGGCACGCCCCTGTTGAAACTCATGTGGCAGAAAGGCGCCGCGGTGATTGTGGTGGCGCTGCTTGCGATCGCCGCTGCCCTCTGGCGGGCCACCCCGCGCTTTGGACCGCTCATGGCGCTACCGCATGCCACGCGCCGCTCCTTGCGTGATCAAATTGTCGGGAGCGGAGAGTTCGTGAGACGAACCAAAGGCCAGCAGGCGTTGCTGCATGCGCAGCAGCGGGCACTGGACCAATTGGCACGCCGTCGCATCGCCGGCTACGAAACGCTCTCAATGCAAGATCGGCTCGCCGCCATTGCACGGGCATGCCAATTCGACGCCGCCGAACTGGGGCGTGCGCTTGCGCCCGAAGCCGATGGCGCCACAGCACTGGAAGCGAAACTTCATGCACTCGAATCCGTACGGCGGCGCCTCGCCGCGCCACGCAAACCATAACACCACGAAAGCCCGACATGACACAGAACCTGCTCTCCGTAGACCAAGCTGCCCAAATGCTCGCCACCTTGCGCGAGGAAATCGGCAAGGCCGTCGTCGGCCAGAAGGCGGTGGTCGAACAAACGTTGATCGCACTGGTGGCTTCGGGCCATGTGCTGATCCAAGGGGTTCCAGGTCTGGGCAAAACCTTACTGGTACGCGCGTTGGCGAAAGCCATCAACTTGCGCTTTGGCCGCATTCAGTTCACGCCCGATCTGATGCCCTCGGATATCACCGGCCACGCACTGCTGGACCCCGCCTCGCGCGAGTTGCGTGTCTGGCGAGGGCCTGTATTTACCAATCTGTTGCTGGCCGATGAGATCAACCGCGCGCCCGCCAAGACCCAGAGCGCGCTGCTGGAAGTGATGCAGGAGTATCAGGCCACCATCGAGGATCAGACCCTGCCGCTGCCGCGACCCTTCATGGTGCTGGCTACGCAAAATCCGCTGGAATCGGAAGGCACCTACCCGCTGCCGGAAGCGCAAGTCGATCGCTTCTTGTTGAAGATTCAAATCGACTATCCGCCCCTGGAAGAGGAAGTGGCGCTGGTTATCCGCACCACCGTCAATCAGGCGGGTGATCAAATGCCCTTGGCAGGTGTCCAGACCTGCCTCAACGAAGAGTCGCTACTGGCCCTGCAAGGGCTGAGCGCAAGCGTTCATACGGACGAAAGAGTCGTGAACTACGCGGTGCGCATCGCGCGTGCGACGCGCGAGTGGCCGGGCATCGCCGTGGGCAGCGGTTCGCGCGGCCCCATCGCGCTGGTTCGCGCCGGCCGTGCGGCCGCCCTCATGGCGGAGCGCGATTTCGTCACGCCCGACGACATCAAATCCATCGCCACCGCGGCCCTGCGACATCGCGTAACGCTGTCTCCGGACGCGCAGTTGGAAGGGCGAGAAGTCGATGAACTGCTCGCCGCCATACTCGATAGCGTGGACGCTCCGCGCCTATGATGCACGCACGGCCAGCGCGGGCGCTTTTTGTTCCGAGCAAAGCCTTCGTCATCGGCGTTTTCGGGCTTGCAGTGTTAATGCTGGCGCTACGCGTCGCGGGAATCGAGACGGACATAGTGAGGATGCTCAGCGCGATTGTCCTCGCGGCGCTGGTGGCCGTCGTGCTGTGGGATGGCTGGATCTCCTCTCGCAGGTGGCGCGACTCCGCAGTGATCTTCCGGCGAAAACTGCCCTCCGCATTGGCGCTGAACGTGCGACGCGAGTTGGAAGTAACACTGGACAATCCAAGCCCCTATCACTGGCACGTGCGGTGTTTCGATCAGGTCGATCCGACCCTGGCATTCGCCGGGCTACCGATGGCGCTGCGATTGGCACCGGGGAAGGCGATCAGCCATCGCTACAGCATCACCCCCACACAGCGTGGCGAGGTAAGCTTCGCACCTGCCGTCCTTAGAGTTCGATCCTATTTAGGATTACTTGAATTGCAGCGCGGCGTGGGGACAACGCAGCGCGTGCGCGTGTTTCCCAACTTCGCCGAAGTGGCCCGCTACGCCTGGCTTGCCGGCAACAGGCGCTTGACCGAGATCGGCATCAAAGCCTTCCAGAAACGCGGCGAAGGCACCGACTTCAAGGAACTGACCGAGTATCGCGTGGGCGATCCGATTCGCCACATCGATTGGAAAGCGACGCTCAAGCACAACAAACCCATCGTGCGCGAGTTTCAGGACGAACGCGATCAGTGCGTGCTATTCATGTTGGACTGCGGGCGCCGCATGCGGGCGCAAGAGGAAGCCGACGACGCGCCGGCGCAGGTCAGCCACTTCGATCAAGCCTTGAACGCGCTCATGCTGCTCTCCTACGTTGCCCTCAAACAAGGTGATGCGGTGGGCGCCATGACTTTCGGTACCGAGACCGCGCAGCAGCGCCTGTTCGCGCCCCGCAAAGGCATCGTTTCGTTCAATGCACTGATGGCTGCGCTGTACGCGGTGCAACCGCAGCCTGCCTATTCCGACTATATGATCGCGGCGCGCGATTTGATGCGACGTCACACAAAACGCTCCCTGATTGTGATCCTGACCAATTTTCGCGATGAAGACGCCGCGGAACTCGGGCCCGCGTTGGCGCTGCTGCGCACTCGCCACCTGGTCATGCTAGCCAGCCTGCGGGAACAGGTGGTACGCCAGATTCAGGAGCAGCCCCTACGCGACGCACGTGCGACCTTAGAGGTGGCCAGCGCGCATCTGTACGCACAATCGCGCGACGATGCCTTTCGTCGCCTGGCCGCCCGCGATACCTTGTTGATGGACGTGGAACCCGACCACCTTGCCGTGGAACTGGTGAATCGCTACCACGCCGTGAAGCGCGCGGGGCGTCTATAGAGCCTAGCCGACCGGGGTATCCTTACGGATCCAGGACTATTCGCTCAGAAGGACCTACCATGCAGTTATCGCTTCACAACAAACGCGTACTGATCACGGCCGGCGCGGGCGGCATCGGTCGGGTGATGACTGAAACTTTCGTCAAAGCCGGCGCCCGCGTGCACATTTGCGACGTCGTACCTAGCGCCATGGAAGAGGCGACCAAGGCCCTTGGCGTGAGCGCGACACTGTGCGACGTGTCCGACTTGACGCAGGTCGATCAATTGTTCGCCGATGTCAGGAAGCACCTCGGTGGACTCGACATTCTGGTGAACAACGCCGGCATCGCCGGCCCCACCGGCAAGGTGGAAGACATCTCAGTGGAAGATTGGCGGCGCTGCATCGACATCGACTTGAACGGCATGTACTACTGCACGCGCTTGGGCGTACCCATGCTCAAAGCTGCGGGCGGCGGCAGCATTATCAACCTCTCCTCCGCCGCCGGACGCCTCGGCTTCCCCTATCGCACGCCTTACGCCGCCGCCAAATGGGCCGTGGTGGGATTCTCCAAGAGCTTGTCCATGGAAGTCGGCACCGACCACATTCGCGTAAATGCGATTCAACCCGGTGTCGTCGAAGGTGAGCGCATCGACCGCGTCATCGACGCCAAAGCCAAAGCGCTCGGCATCAGCTTCGAAGAGCAAAAGGCCATTGCGTTGGAACGAGTCTCGATGAAGTCCATGGTATCCCCGCAAGATATCGCCAACATGGCACTTTATCTGGCAAGCGATCTGGGCAAACACATCACCGGACAGGCGATTTCCGTCTGCGCCGGGGTCGAGATGTTGGGTTAGCGAGAGATCCCCATGGAAAACATTGCGATTATCGGCTCGGGATTGATCGGACGCGCATGGGCCATGGTGTTCGCGCGCGCAGGCCACAGCGTGACGATCTGGGACAACGTTGCCGAAGCCATGCCCAAAGCATTGGTGTTGATCGAAGAGGGTCTGGTGGAATTGTTGCGCGCCGGGCTGATCAAGGAGAATTCGAAGACCATCGCCGCCAGGATTCTCGCAGCGGCTACCCTCGCAGACGCGTTGCGTGACGCCGATTATGTCCAGGAGAACACCGCGGAGAATCTCGCCATCAAGCGCGAGGTGTATCGTCAGATGGACGCCTTGGCGCCGGCGCACTGCATTCTGGCCAGTTCCACCTCTACCATTCAGACCTCGCGTTTCAGCGAAGGGCTAGCGGGCAAGCAGCGCTGCATCGTGGCGCACCCGGTGAATCCGCCGCACATCATCCCGGTGGTGGAGGTGTCCCCGGCGCCCTGGACCAGCGAGGAGGTGACCCAAAGAACCCTGGACCTGCACACGCGGGTGGGGCAAGTACCCATCACCGTCAAGCGCGAAGTGGAAGGATTCATTCTCAACCGCCTGCAAGCGGCACTGCTGCTCGAAGCTTGGCGTCTGGTCAAGGAAGGCTTCGTCAGCGTGGAGGACGCCGATAAATGCATTCGCGACGGTCTGGGATTGCGCTGGTCCTTCATGGGGCCTTTCGAAACCATCGACCTGAATGCGCCCGGCGGTATCCCCGACTATGCGCAGCGCTACGGCGGCAAAATGCACGGCATGATGCAAGACGTGAAGAACGAACCCTGGGATGAGGCGCTCATCGCCGAAGTGAACGCCCAGTGGCGCAGCCTCATGCCGCACGACAAGCACGCGCAGCGCGAAGCCTGGCGCGATCGCCGATTGATGGCCTTGGCCGCGCACAAGCGCGACATGGCGGAAAACGACCAACACAAGTAATCGAATCCACTCAAAGGAGTTCTTCATGGCACAACGCAAAGTCATTATTACCTGCGCCGTCACCGGCGCCATCCACACGCCGACCATGTCGCCCTATCTTCCCATCTCCCCCGAGGAGATTGCCGAAGGCGCCATCGGTGCCGCCAAGGCCGGCGCCTCCATCGTGCACTTGCACGCGCGTATGCGAGAAGACGGACGCCCGACACAAGATCCCAAGATGTTCATGGAATTTCTGCCGAAGATCAAAGCCGAAACCGACGTGGTGATCAACCTCACCACCGGCGGCGCGCCCACTATGCTGGTGGAAGAAAGACTTCAGCCCGCGCTAAAACTCAAACCCGAAGTGGCCTCCCTCAACATGGGTTCGATGAACTTCGGGCTCTACGAAATGGTTCCGCGCTTCAAGGAGTGGAAGCACGATTGGGAGAAGCCCTACCTGGAAGGCAGCCACGAGCGTATCTTCAAAAACACTTTCAGCGATATCGCCTACATCCTGCAATCTTGCAGCGACAACAACACACGCTTCGAGATCGAGTGCTATGACATCGGACACCTCTACACTGCCGCCCACTTTCTGGAGCGCGGGCTGGTGAAGCCGCCGCTGTTCATTCAATCCGTCTTCGGCATTCGCGGCGGTATCGGCCCACACCCCGAGGACGTCATGCACATGCGCCGCACGGCCGATCGCTTGTTCGGCGATCAGTATCAGTGGTCCGTGTTGGGCGGTGGACGCAATCAGATGTACATCGCCACGCAATCCGCGGTGATGGGCGGCAACGTGCGGGTCGGTCTGGAAGACAGCCTGTGGATTGGCAAAGGCAGCCTCGCCAAGAGCAATGCCGAGCAAGTCTCCAAGATCAAGCGCATTCTGGAAGAGCTCGGCCTCGAAGTGGCAACCCCCGCTGAGGCGCGCCAGATCCTTCAGTTGAAGGGCAAGAATAGCGTCAATTTCTAAGACGCGTAGCGCTAGTCAAGCCTTAAATCTGCCCCTAGCGCTGCGCGCAAGGGAGGGCTAGGGAGGGGCAGCCTTGAACCATGCCATCCAATCATAGGAGACAAGTATGAAGTTCGCCGTAGTAGGCGCCGGAGCCATCGGCGGCTATCTCGGAGTCAAACTCGCCCTCGCAGGAGAGCAAGTCACCTTTATTGCGCGGGGGGCCAACCTGGCCGCGTTGCGCGAGCGCGGAATGAAGCTCATCCTCGAAGACGGACAAGAGGAAATGGCCACGAACGCGCACGCCTTCGATAAACCATCGGACGCCGGCCAACAAGACTTCATTCTCCTCACGGTGAAAGCACACCAGGTCGCCGCGTTGGCGCCACAGCTAGCGGCCCTGTGTCACGAGACCACAACTATCGTAACCATGCAGAACGGCGTTCCCTGGTGGTACTTCCACGGCGTCAAAGGCGAACTCGAAGGCCGCCCCGTGCAAAGCGCCGATCCGGACGGATCCATCGCTTCGCACATCGATCCTAAGCGCGTTATCGGATCTGTCGTCTACCCCGCCGCCGAGTTGCTGCGGCCGGGCGTGGTGCAGCTCGTGGAAGGCAACCGCTTCTCCCTCGGCGAATTGGACGGCACCGCCACCGAGCGCATGCAAGCGCTTTCCGAGGCGCTCACGCGCGCAGGATTCAAAGCACCGGTTAGCAGCGATCTGCGAGGCGAGATCTGGCTCAAGCTATGGGGCAATCTGAGCTTCAATCCCATTAGCGCGCTGACCCACGCGACCTTGGTGGACATCTGCCGATTCCCCCTCACGCGCGCGCTGGCTTCCTCCATGATGACCGAAGCCCAGACCATCGCGGAGAAGCTGGGCGTGAAGCTGCGCATCTCGTTGGAGAAGCGTATCGCCGGCGCCGAAAAAGTCGGCGCGCACAAAACCTCCATGTTGCAGGATGTGGAGCAGGGACGCGCCATCGAGATCCAGGCCCTGGTCGGCTCCGTGGCGGAACTCGGCCGCATGACCCACACGCCGACACCGAGCATTGACGCGGTGTACGCCTGCGCCAGTCTGCTGGCCAACACGCTCGCATCGCAGCGTGGCCGAATCCGAATTCAACCCCTTCCATGAAACCATGACTCACGCTGAAACTATATTGGAACTACTTTCTGCAGGCGCCGATGACTCCGTTGCCATTTCCGCCCCCGGACGCCTGCCGCTGACCTACGGAAGGTTGCGCGCCTTTCTCGGCGAAACCCTCTCCGCGCTGCGCGCCATGGGCGCGGGACGCAATGACCCAGTGGCCATGGTGTTGGCCAATGGTCCGGAGATGGCGGTCGCGTTTTTCGCCGTGGCCACCGGTTGCACGGCGGCACCTCTCAACGCTTCCTACCGCGCCGATGAGTTCGATTTCTATTTGAAGGATCTCAACGCCAAGTTACTCATCGTCGAAGCCGGCAAACCCACGCCCGCCATCGACGTGGCGCAACGTCTCGGGGTTGCGTTGGCCGAACTCACACCGACACCGGAGCGCGGCGCGGGCACCTTCACGCTGGCACGACGCACGGGTTCGCTTGCGCCCGCCGCCTGGGAACCCCCTTCCGCAGACGATATCGCATTGGTGCTACATACTTCGGGAACCACGTC
>JANNFC010000589.1:0-21647 GCA_031379405.1 Betaproteobacteria bacterium
CGGCACCCGGAATCGGTCGAGGGATCCGACCAGGTTCTCAAGCAGCGCATCGAAGTCCGCACCGGTGATGCCTCGCCCCAGATGCGCCGCTCGCATGTCCTGCCCTTTGTACTTGCACGGTCCGGCCGTGGCCTCGCACAGTTGGTCCACCAGTTGGCTCTTGAAGCGGCCGAGGTTGCCGGTGGCGAAATGGTGACTGATGCGCGCGTCGGCCATCACCCTCGCCGTGAAATCGTCCACGACAGCCACCAAGGCGCCCTTTCCGCCTAGCCGCTGATACAGCGGGCGTAGTTTTTTTGCATCGCTGCTGGCGCAGGCGCCCAGTAACATCACCACGCAGATTGTTGCGACCTTTTGAATCCAGTTGCGCATTGCCTCATTCTCCAGACCAATTCAAATCCAAGATCACTTTATCTACACATCCGACATATGTCCTTACCACCCTTACCACCCTTACCACCCTTACCACCCTTACCACCCTTACCACCACTACGCCCATGAGCACCGCTCTTGCCAGGGTATACGGCTTGGCATGGCATATCACTGGCGTACGGCAAAGGATTATCACGTGGAACGAGGCAAGGTGATAGCGTGACTGCTCACCATTTGCCGCAGCCGGGACACTGATCATCTGAGGCGACGGGACATTGCCGGGACTTCTGAACCTCCGGAAGACCTCTGGCGCCGACGAGAAGTGCATGGTGTGGGAGGGAAAGTTGCAACTGGGCGATCTCCCGTTCCGACCCGGTGGCTACCAGGTCGCCCGAGCGGGTTCCACCCATGTGCGTGCATTGTTAAGCTTCGCGTGGCAAATGCCGTTATCATGGTCGTTGTCCTCCAAACAGAACAATCATGCCCAACGTACCCGCGGAAATCTTCAAGGCCTACGATATTCGAGGCATTGTCGGTAAGACTCTCACCACCGCCGTCGCCGAACTTGTCGGCCACGCCGTTGGCAGCGAAGGCCGGACCAAAGGTGTAACCAAGATCGCCGTCGGGCGCGATGGACGGCTCTCGGGCCCCGACTTGATTCAGGCCTTGAGCAATGGCATCCGCAAAGCGGGCGTGGATGTGGTCGATATCGGCATGGTGGCCACTCCGATGTTGTATTTCGCGACCCATCATCTAGGCACCGGCTCCGGTGTCATGGTAACCGGCAGTCACAATCCGCCCGACTACAACGGCTTCAAAATGATGCTGGCCGGGGATACCTTGGCGGGCGAAACCATCCAAAAGCTGCGGGCACGAATCGAGAACAACGATCTTGCCAGCGGTGCCGGTATCCACGGCGAAGCCAACGTAAACGAGGCGTACATCGATCGTATCGCCGCCGACATTCGCTTGGCACGTCCGATGAAGATCCTGGTCGATTGCGGCAACGGCGTACCCGGCGCCTTCGCACCCAAACTGTACCGCGCGCTGGGATGCGAGGTCCGCGAGATGTTCTGCGAGGTGGACGGCAATTTCCCCAACCATCACCCCGACCCTTCGCAGCCGGAGAACCTACAAGACCTGATCAACGCCTTGCGACAAGGGCCTGAGGAAATCGGTCTCGCCTTCGATGGCGACGGCGATCGCCTGGGCGTGGTGACCAAGTCGGGAACCATCATCTATCCCGACCGCCAGTTGATGCTGTTCGCCGCCGACGTGCTATCGCGCAATCAGGGCGCGCAGATCATCTTCGATGTAAAGTCCACGCGCAACCTATTCACCTGGATTCGCAGCCATGGCGGCACGCCGTTGTTGTGGAAAACCGGCCACTCGCTGATCAAGGCCAAGATGAAGGAGACCGGCGCCCTGCTGGCGGGCGAGATGAGCGGACACGTATTCTTCAAGGAACGCTGGTATGGCTTCGACGACGGGCTCTACGCCGGCGCGCGCTTGCTGGAGTACTTGAGCCGGTGCGCGGATATCGAAGCGGAGTTTCGCAAGTTGCCCGACTCCATCAACACGCCTGAGTTGCAGATCAAGTTGCAAGAAGGCGAGAATCATCGCTTGATCGAGCAGTTGCAGAAAACGGCAAGCTTCACCGGCGCCAAAGAAGTCATCACCATCGACGGCCTGCGCGTCGAGTATGAAGACGGCTTTGGGTTGGCGCGAGCTTCCAACACCACACCCGTAATCGTGTTGCGCTTCGAGGCAGACAATGCCGCCGCGTTAAAGCGTATTCAGGATGATTTTCGCCGTGTACTGCTAGCTGCGAAATTCAACGCCACTTTGCCTTTCTAAGGCCTTTCGCCCATGGCGGAATCCCATCAAAGCCCGGTCCAGGACCTATTCCTCGGACGTCAGCCTATCCTCGACCGCAAGGAAAACCTTGCGGCATTTGAGTTGCTGTTCCGCTCTGGTCAGCAGAATGGCGCCGTATTCGACGACGACGTCTCGGCCTCCGCCACCGTCATCAATCACGCCTTCACCGAATTGGGCGTCGAGGCCGTGCTCGGGCGCCACCGCGGCTTCATCAATCTGTCGGCACCCTTGCTCATGAGCGATGTGATCGAGCTCTTGCCGAAGGATAAGGTCGTGCTGGAGATCCTGGAAACGGTCAAGATGACGCCTGCCGTCATTGAGCGCTGCACCGCGCTCAAAGAGATGGGGTTCACGCTCGCTCTGGATGACTTCATCGGTCACGAAGACGAATATCGCGACTTGTTCGAGATCGTCGATATCGTCAAAGTGGACATTGCGGCGATCGACCCGCAAACCCTTAAGGCCACGACGCAGGCGCTTAAGCGATTCAATGTCCAACTGCTGGCGGAAAAAGTCGATCGGCGCGATCAAGTCGATCAATGCCTGGCGTTGGGCTATGACCTGTTCCAGGGTTACTACTTTGCCAGACCGTCCATCATCACCGGCAAGCGTTTGAGCCACGCCGAGACCGCACTCATGCGGCTTCTTGGTTTGGTGTTATCCGATGCGGACAGCGCCGAGATCGAAGCCGCCTTCAAACATAACCCAGATCTGTCCATGCAGTTGCTCAAGCTGGTGAACTCCGTGGGCACGGGCGCACAAACGCGCGTCAACTCCCTTGGGCACGCGCTCACCATGCTCGGCAGAAGCCAGCTACAGCGGTGGTTGCAGCTACTCATGTTCTCATTGGGCGGGGCACCCGGCGCGGACTTTCCCAGCCCGCTGCTGATCCTCGCCGCCACGCGTGGCAAGATGATGGAATTGATCGGTCAAGAATTGCGGCGCGGCGACAGGCGTTTCCAGGATCAAGCCTTCGTCACGGGGATATTGTCCTTGGTCAGCGCGCTACTAGGCATGCCCCTGGCCGATGTGCTGGAGTCATTCCCCTTGGACGCGGAAGTGAAATCCGCCTTGCTGCAACATGACGGAAAACTGGGCGCCATGCTTTCCTTGGTGGAATCCTTGGAGGAATCGGAATTCGGTCAGATCCAGAAAGCGCTGGTGCCCTTGCCCGATCTCAATCATGGCGAGATGCTTCGGCTGCAACTCGATGCGATGCGGTGGGCGAACTCTATTGGAGGAGCCGCTTAGCCGGTAGGCGTTTGCCCCTACCCCATCTTCTGTCGTACCCAGGACTCTACGCTTGCCAGTGCCTGCGGTAGCTTTGACGGGTCGGTGCCACCAGCCTGCGCCATATCGGGCCTGCCGCCGCCCTTACCGCCCACCTGTTGTGCGACGAAGTTCACCAGCTCACCTGCCTTGACTTTGGCCGTCAGGTCACCGGTCACGCCAGCGATCAGCACAACCTTGCCCGCTTCGGCCGACGATAACACGATGATGGCGCTCTTCAACTTGTCCTTGAGCTTGTCCAGGGTCTCACGCAGCACCTTGGCATCGGCGCCGTCCATCTGCGCCGCCAGCACGCGAGCGTCGCCTATGGCCACCGCACCATCGGCCAGATCATCGCCTTGCGAGGAAGCGAGTTTGGATTTGAGACGAGTAACTTCTTTCTCCAACGCCTTCATCTGATCCAGTATCTGATCGATCTTGGCATCGATTTCTTGCGGTTGCGCTTTGAGTAATGCCGCCGCACCGGCCAAACGCGTATCCAAGGTCTGGACATAGCTCAACGCGACCGATCCGGCGATGGCTTCCACTCGTCGCACACCTGCTGCAACACCACCTTCGGAAACGATTTTGAAGAATCCGATATCGCCGGTACGCGAAACGTGCGTCCCACCGCAAAGTTCCCGCGAAGAACCGATGTCCAACACACGCACTTCTTCGCCGTATTTTTCGCCGAACAGCGCGATGGCGCCGTGCTTTACCGCATCGTCGAAGCGCATGACGCGCGCCTGCGTTGCCGCGTTGTGCACAATCTCCGCGTTGACCATTTCCTCGACTTGCTGCATTTCCTTCGCCGTCACGGGCGAGTGATGACTGAAGTCGAAGCGCGTCTTGTCTTCGTCCACCAGTGAGCCTTTCTGTTGGACGTGAGAACCCAATATCTGACGCAGCGCCTTGTGCATCAAATGCGTGACCGAATGGTGGCGCACGGTGCGTGCACGCAATTCCTCGTTCACTTGCGCGGCCACCGAATCGCCGACTTTGAGTACGCCCGAAGCAAGTGTTCCGTGATGACCGAAGACCTCGGCCTGAATCTTTTGTGTATCCCCGACTTCGAATACCGCCTGAGTTGTGCGCAAAACACCGCGATCTCCGACCTGCCCGCCGGACTCGGCATAGAACGGGGTGCTGTCCAGCACGACGATACCGCTTTGCCCCGCTGGCAGCGTATCCACCGCGCCGCCATCACGATATAGAGCCAATACCGTTCCGGTAAAGGACAGCGTCTCGTAACCTTTGAACCGCGTCGTGGCGCCCTTGTACTCCATCGCGCCTTTAACGGAAAACTTGCTGGCCGCGCGCGAACGTACCTGCTGCGCTGTCATGGCGGCGTTGAAGCCGTCCATGTCGATTTCGAAAGCACGCTCGCGGCCGATGTCGGCCGTGAGGTCGATGGGAAATCCGTAGGTATCGTAGAGTTTGAATGCGGTCTCGCCATCCAGCCGCTTCGCGTGCTTCGCCAGCGCGCTGTCAAGTATCTCCATGCCGGTTTCCAAGGTTTCGGCGAAGCGCTCCTCTTCCTGCTTGAGGGTAGCGGTTACGCGAGCCTGGTTTTGAATCAGCTCGGGATAAGCCGCGCCCATTTCCTTGGCGAGATCGGCCACCAGCTTGTAGAAGAACGGTTGCCTCTGACCCAGCTTGTAGCCGTGACGCATGGCACGGCGCGCGATGCGGCGTAGTACGTAGCTACGACCCTCATTGCCCGGTATCACACCGTCGCAAATCAGAAAGGAGCAGGCCCGAATATGATCCGCGATCACCTTGAGCGATGGAGAATTCAGGTCCTTCGCACCCGTTTCTCGTGCCGCCGCCTTGATAAGAGTTTGAAACAAATCGATCTGGTAGTTGCTGTGCACGTGCTGCATGACCGCCGCCAGCCGCTCCAATCCCATACCGGTATCCACGGAGGGTTTGGGCAGAGGATTCATGGTGCCGCTGTCGTCACGGTTGAACTGCATGAACACCAAATTCCAGATTTCGATATAGCGATCGCCATCGGCATCGGGCGATCCCGGCGGTCCGCCCGCCACATCGGATCCGTGGTCGTAGAAAATTTCCGAGCACGGACCGCACGGGCCGGTATCCCCCATGGCCCAGAAATTGTCGCTCTCATATTTCTTGCCGGCCTTATCACCGATACGCACACAACGCTCCGGCGGAACACCGATTTCCTGAGTCCAAATGTTGAACGCTTCATCGTCGTCAATGTAGACCGTGGTCCACAGTTTCTCCTTGGGCAAGCCATAGACCTGTGTCACCAACTCCCAGGCGTAACCGATGGCATCGCGCTTGAAGTAATCGCCGAAGCTGAAATTGCCCAGCATCTCGAAGAAGGTGTGATGGCGTGCGGTGTAACCGACGTTCTCCAGATCGTTATGCTTGCCACCGGCGCGCACGCAGCGCTGCGAAGTGGTCGCGCGCTGGTAGGGGCGCTTGTCCTGTCCCAGAAAAACGTCCTTGAATTGCACCATACCCGCGTTGGTGAACAGCAAGGTGGGATCATTGCCCGGCACCAAGGGGCTGGAGGCCACGATAGTGTGACCCTTGCTCTCGAAGTACTTCAGAAACTGCTGTCGAATTTCGCTACTGTTCATCACCTAGTCCATCACTTCTTATTCATCATCGGATTGCAATACCCGCGCAATCACGGTCGCGCTAAATCCCCGCCCCATGAGAAACCGAGTGTGCTTGGCGCGCTCCTCCAGACTTGTGGGTAATGTTCTAAAGCGCTTGCGCCATACCACTTTCGCGCGCTCCAACTCGCTCGCCTTGAGCGCCGCCGAAGCTCGGGCCACCGCTTCGTCACCGGCCCCACGCTGCGCCAACTCTGCCGCGATGCGCGTGCTGCCGAAGCGCCGCTGCTTGGCTTGCACCAAGGACTGCGTCGCGCGCGCCTCGGATAACCAATCGCGTTGCTCGAACTCGTCCAGCAGCGCGTTCAACTCAGCCTGATCGACACCCTTGGCATTGCGCAACTTGCGCTCGAGTTCGACGCGAAAATATTCGCGCCGCGCCAACATCCGCAGTACTCGCGCTCTCAGGCCGGGCGCGTCGGGGGAGCCAGCTATTTACGCTTCCTCTTTCTCGACCGCCACCGCAGCGCCCGTTCCGACACCGGCGCTGGCGCGCACCTTGGCTTCGATTTCCTTCGCGAGATCGTGATGTTCTTTAAGGAACTCGCGCGCGTTGTCCTTGCCCTGACCGACACGGTCGCTACCGTAGCTATACCAGGCACCGGATTTTTCCACGATCTTGTGCACTACGCCCAAATCGATGACCTCGCCTTCCCAGGAAATACCCTCGCCGTAGAGGATATCGAAGTCCGCCTGCTTGAAGGGCGGCGCAACTTTGTTCTTTACCACCTTGACGCGGGTCTCCGAACCGATGACCTCATCGCCTTTCTTGATAGAGCCGATGCGGCGGATATCCAGACGCACCGAGGCATAGAACTTGAGCGCGTTACCGCCGGTGGTGGTCTCGGGGTTGCCGAACATGACGCCGATCTTCATGCGAATCTGGTTGATGAAGATCACCAGGGTGTTGGAGCGCTTGATATTGGCCGTGAGCTTGCGCAAGGCCTGCGACATCAAACGGGCCTGCAGACCCATCTGCGGTTCGCCCATCTCGCCTTCAATTTCCGCCCGTGGCGTCAAGGCGGCCACGGAGTCCACCACCACCACATCCACGGACCCGGAGCGCACCAGCATGTCGGCAATTTCCAAAGCCTGTTCGCCGTTGTCGGGTTGGGAAATCAGCAGTTCGTCTACCGTGACGCCGAGCTTGCGGGCGTACTGCGGATCGAGCGCATGTTCGGCATCGATAAAGGCCGCAGTCCCGCCCAGACGCTGCATTTGCGCTATGACAGATAGCGTAAGGGTAGTTTTGCCTGAAGATTCAGGTCCATAGATCTCCACGACGCGGCCGCGCGGCAGTCCGCCCACACCCAGCGCGATGTCCAGACCCAAGGATCCGGTGGACACCACCTCGATGTCCTTGACGATATCGGCCTCCCCCAGGCGCATGATGGATCCCTTGCCGAACTGCTTCTCAATCTGGGAAAGCGCGGCCTGCAGGGCCTTGCGTTTATTATCTTCCATTAGGATTACCGTTGAATTTTCAAAGGGTTGATTATGGCATAAGGCCAGATTCATCCAGCCTCGTTGCATTTGTTTGCCGCGCGTTGCCCACCGGCGAAAGGGCTCTTGAGCCACATCGATACCCGGCATCCACAACCGAGGTAAAGACAAGAGCATAACCTGCCGTTAACGGGAACATGCTGATGCCGGCCTCAGCGACCAGTTTAGGGCGCTTTCGTATTCTCAAAACCCTCGGCCGCGGCGCGCAGGGGGAAGTGTTTCTTGCAGAGGATACGCGCCTCAAGCGACAAGTCGCAATCAAAACCCTGCAAGTCTCCGGTCGAACCAACCAGGAGCGTGCTGCGCTCGTGAAAGCCCTTCTGGAAGAATCCACGATCGTGAGCCAACTCGCCCATCCGAACATCGTTCCGCTGTTCGATGCCGGCGAGGACCATGGCGTGCCCTATCTGGTGTTCGAGTATGTCGAGGGCTGCACCCTGCAAGCACAAATTCGCGACATGGGCCCACTACCGCCGGCACGCGCGGTGGATCTCACCATCCAAGTCCTCAAAGCCATGGGATATGCCCATCAGAAGGGCATCGTGCACCGTGACTTGAAACCCGCCAACCTCATGATGCAAGGCGATGTGATGCGGGTCATGGACTTCGGCGTCGCCCAATTGGTGTCCAAGGAACTGGACGACGATGAAGCCTTCGCCGGCACCCCTGCCTATATGGCGCCCGAGTACATCGACCGAAAGATCTACACCACCCGCTCCGATCTGTTCTCGGTGGGGATGGTCCTGTACGAAATGCTGACCGGAACACCGGCCATCGTCGGACAGAACGTGTTCGAAACGCTGCACCGCATGGTGAATGATCCGATCGCGCCGCCCTCGGAGGCCAATCCGGTAGTGGACGAACGCGTGGACGATCTGGTACTGCGCTCCCTGGCCAAGGCGCCTGAGGACCGCTACGCCACCGCCGCCGACATGGAGAACGCACTCTACGTCTACCTGAATCCGGAAGAAGCGCGCGGGCCCCTCAGCACCCTGGATGGGCAGCAGGGCACCCTCGAATTCCTACTGCGCCGCATGCGACACCGCAGCGATTTCCCGGCGCTGACGTCCACCATCGGCGCCATCAACCGCGCTGCCACTTCCAACTCCGAGCCTTTGACGGGACTGGCGAGTTGCATCCTGAAGGACTTCGCCCTCACCAACAAATTGCTGAAACTGGTGAACACGGTTTACTACCGGCAATTCGGCTCCAACATTAGTACGGTGTCGCGCGCCGTGATGGTGCTGGGTTACGACAATACGCGCAAGATCGCGCTCACCTTGATGCTGTTCGAGCATCTACAAAACAAAGCGCAAGCGGCGCACCTGCGCGATGAGATTTTATCGAGCTACTTTGCCGGCGTTCTGGGCCGCTTGCTCGCCCCCAAGGTCGATCTCACCGATCCGGAGGAGGGCTTCATCTCCTCCTTGCTGCACTCCTTGGGAAAGCTTCTCACCGCCTTCTATTTTCACGACGAATACGTGGAAGTACAGAAGCTCATGCTATCCAAAGGTTACGACGAAAACCGCGCATCGCACGACGTCATGGGTGTCACGTACGAGGACCTGGCGGTAGCGGTGGCAAAGCACTGGAACTTCCCCGAGCGCCTGGTGGACAGCCTGCGCCGCTTGCCCAGCGGAGCGATCAAGACACCGGAGTCCGAGGTGGATACGCTGCGCACCATCGCCGATGCTTGCACCGAAGTGTGCGCCGCCTTGCGTAACACCAATCCGCAAACTCGTGACAGTGCATTGGTGAAGATCGCAAAGCGCTTCGGTGGAGTACTCAATATGCCAGAGGAGGATCTCCCCGGGCACATCAAGGAAGCCTATACGGCACTCAATGCCGATGCCTCTTTGCTCAACTTCCAGCCCAGCAACAGCCCCTTCCATCTCGCACTGCGCAGCTACATCAAAGGCACCGCACCGGCAGAGGAAAAAGGCGGCGGCGCCAAAGTAGGCGAATTCGTTGAAGACGCCACCCTGCGCGCCTTGGGACCGGCGCACCTGGCGGGCATCATGCCATCGTGGTCTTCCACGGATTCATTAGGCCGGCACAATGCGCTTAGCGCGGGGATTCAGGACATCACCAGCAGTTTGGCGGGCGAATTCGAACTGAACGACATCCTGCGCATGATCCTGGAAACCATGTACCGTTCCATCGGCTTTACCCGCGTCATCTTGTGCGTACGTGATTCCAGCGCGAATCATCTGCGCGCCCGCTTCGGCTTCGGCGAAGGCATCGATCGGATAATCAAGCACGGGTTCAATGTTCCACTGAACGCCGCCAAAGATGTATTCAATGCCGCGCTGAGCAACGGATCGGACATTCATATCGACAACGTCAACGGCGAACGCATCCGCGATCACATCCCGGGTTGGTATCGCGCGTCCATCCCTACGGCGCAGTCCTTCGTACTGTTCCCGGTGCGAGTCGCGCAACGCCCGGTGGCATTGTTCTATGGGGATAGCGACACGCTAGGCGCACTGCGCATCGAACAAGGAGAACTGAGTTTGCTGAAGACGCTTCGCAATCAGGCCATCCTGGCCATCAGGCAACGCGGCTAAGGTCACGCATGCAAGACACTCCAACTGCGGCCCCCTGCCCCATTGATCCCAATTATCCCAATTATCCCAATCATCCCAACGACGATTCCGTCGCCGAAGCGCGCAATGCCATTTTGTTCGCCGACGTCGCCGGCAGTTCTCGGCTTTACGAAAGTATGGGCGATCAGGCGGCGCTGTTCACCATCGGCCAGTATCTGGAAGAAATCGGGTACGTCGCACGCCAGTTCGGCGGCGAGATCATTAAATCGATTGGCGATGAAATCATGTGCGCCTTCGCCGAATCCCAGGCCGCGCTGCGCGCCAGCGCCGAGATGCAGTGGACCGTCACCCGCCTGGCGGAGAACTCCGAAGCACCGTTGCGGCTGCGCGTAGGTTTTCATTTCGGTGACGTGCTACGCGCCAACAGCGACGTGTTCGGAGATACCGTCAATGTGGCGGCAAGAGTCGTAAGGTTGTGCCGGCCCGGGCAGATCCTGACCACTAGCCAGGCGGTCGAGGATTTGCCTGATTTTTTGCGCATCGGCACACGCCGAATTGAGGCGGTCGCGGTCAAAGGGCGCGTTTCGACAATCGAAGTGTTTGAAGTCATGTGGCAGTGGGGCGAACAAACCACCATCTTCGACAAGCATCCGACCATCGCCGGGCGCGTCGCCACCAAACTCGAGTTGGTCCACGAGGGCGCGATCCACACGGTGAGTCCGCAGTCCCCCACCTGCCGCATCGGGCGCGACCGCGCATCCGACATCGTGTTGGCGGTGACGCGCGCCTCCCGCGGCCATGCTCACGTGGAGTTTCGCAAGAACAAATTCTTCCTCATCGATCACAGTACCAACGGCACCTTCGTGCGCTTCGACGGCGAAGAAGAAATCAGGGTATCGCGCGAAGAAATAGTTTTGCGCCGCGGAGGTCACATGAGCTTCGGGGAAGCGACCACGGCTACGCAGGGAATGATTCGGTTCGAGATCTACTAGCCCGCAGGCGCATCCTGCAGGATGCGCCGCAATGTAACCGCGACGCTCTGCCGCCGTACGGCGTCCCGGTCACCTGCGAGGTGCAAGGTCTCGGTGTGCACCGTTTGGCCGCGCCACCCCCACGCGATGCACACTGTACCGACAGGCTTGAGCGGTGTGCCACCCGCGGGTCCGGCCACCCCTGAGACCGCTACCGCCACCTGCGCCGCGCTCCTTTGCAAGGTGCCGCTCACCATCTCTTGCACGGTTTGCTCGGAGACCGCGCCATGTTGCCGCAACGTGTCCGCGGACACACCAAGCATCTCCATCTTCGATCCATTGGTGTAGGTGATGAAGCCGCGATCGAACCATTCGGAACTGCCGGGCACCATGGTGATGGCCTGTCCGATCCAGCCGCCAGTGCATGATTCCGCCGTCGCCAACATGCATCCCTTTGCCTTGAGTGACTGTCCTACTCGTTGCGCTAAATCGTAGAGTTCAAGATCCATTGTGGCCATCCGAAAGTCAGTTTCCAAAGAGCGAAGCACACCAACACCAGAAAAGCCGCCACGATGTCGTCCACCATCACGCCCAGGCCGCCGCGCACCTTGCTCTCGAGGTAACGTACCGGGCCCGGTTTGAGAATATCGAACAAACGAAACAACCCGAACGCAACGGCCTGCGAAATCCATGAGGCGGGCACAAACACCAACAGCAACAGCATGGCCACGATTTCATCCCACACCATGCCGCCGTGATCCTCCATTCCCAGATCTTCACCGGTGCGGCCGCATGCCCACACACCGACGACGAACAAGCACGCGATCAACAGCAGCAGATGCAGTGAGGTCATGCGGGCCGCGAGCACATTGAACAACGGGATGGCCACCAGCGATGCCGCAGTACCCGGCCCGCGCGGGGCCAGCCCAACGCCAAACCCGAAGGCCAGTACGCGAGCCGGACTCTGGAATATGTAACCTAGCGAAATATGCCTGCGTCTAAGCGAAGTGGTCGTAGCCATGTCTTTCAATTTCGATTGGTTCGCCACGCACGTCTCGCACTTGCAAGTCGCACGCAGCGGTAATGACGCCGATGCGTGCTAGAGCAACACCGAGCGTGTCACGCAACGCATCGATGTGAGGCCGCACGCAAGCCGGCGCGGTAAAACACAGCTCATAATCATCGCCGCCGCTCAGGGCACAGCGACGCACCACGGAAAGATCCTCCACGCTACGCATGGCGTTCGACAGCGGAACGCTTTCCCAATCCAATGCCGCGCCCACGCATGAACGGGTGAGGATATGACCGAGGTCCGCCAGCAACCCGTCCGAAACGTCGATGGCGGCGTGGGCCAAACCGCGCAGCGCCAATCCCAGATTCACTTTGGGAAGCGGACGCTCCAGCCGATCGCGCACGAATGCGAACCCTTCGCCAGCGAGCGAGATCTTGCCTTGCAGCCCATCCAGCGCCAGCGCCGCGTCACCGAGCGTACCGGAAATCCACACATCATCTTCTGGTCGCGCGCCCGAGCGCAGCAATGCCTGTCCTGTGGGCACCTCGCCCATGATCTGCACGCAGATGTTGAGCGGGCCGCTGGTGGTATCACCGCCAACCAGTTCCACGCCGAATTCCCGGGCGAGATCAAACATGCCGTCGGCAAACGCAGCCAGCCAAGGCTCCTCGATTGCCGGCAATGCGAGCGATAGCGTGAACCAGCGCGGCTTCGCGCCCATGGCGGCCAGATCGGACAGGTTGACGGCAAGCGCCTTGTGTCCCAAGCGGTGCGGGTCGACGTCCGCAAAGAAATGCCGGCCACTGACCAGCATATCAGTGGACACAGCCAACTGATGGCCAGGCGAAACACTGAGCAATGCGCAATCATCGCCCACGCCCAGATCCGCCGAGGAGGCCGGTCGCGTGAAGTAGCGCTCGATCAGAGCAAACTCGGAGATCATTTCGCCAGGAACAACTGGGCCAAGTGCACGTCCTCGGGGTAAGTCACCTTGATGTTGCGCGCGCTGCCGTGAACCAGTTTCGGCATGTGCCCCAGGGCTTCCACCGCACTGGCTTCGTCGGTGACCAATGCAAGATCGGCTGCGCACAACGCACGCAGCAACATTCCATATCGAAACATCTGCGGCGTCTGCGCTTGCCAGAATCCTTCGCGCGAATGGGTGTGCTCCACGCGGCCATCGGGTCGGGAACGCTTCAGCGTGTCCCGCACGGGAATGGCCAGCAGTCCGCCTACCGCATCGTCTTGCACCTCGTGAAACAACCGGTTGAGGGCGGATTCATCCAGACAAGGGCGGGCGGCGTCGTGCACCAGCACCCAGTCCTGGTCATCGAACTCCTCGCGCATGGCGCGCAGAGCGTTCAATACGGTTTGTGCTCGCGTATCGCCGCCTTGGCGCAGCACTTTGCAAGCTGGCAATGACTCCGGCAATCCAAGCGTTTCCCAATATCGATCCGAATCATCGATCACCACCACCACTTGATCAACCTTGGGATGGGCAAGCAATGCGCTGGCGCTGTGCCATAGCATGGGACGCCCATGCAGTACGACATATTGTTTAGGTATCGCGCAACCCATGCGAATACCGCTACCTGCCGCCGGAATGACGGCCACGACCTTGTTCATAGACAGATGGAATTCATAGCGACCCGCTATTATCCCCGCTCCGCTCGAACGAGGTTCAAAACCGATGGCGACTATAATCCGCCGCCTTGCATGATCGTCGTTCCCCGCCCCAAACCCGGCCAGCGCGCCGGTGTGAGCAACATTGCAGGCTCCAGTGATGCCTATGCCTTGGCACGCCTGGCGCACGGCAATGCGCCGTTGGTCATACTGACCGAGACCGCGTCCGACGGACATCGCCTGCACGAGGAAATCGAATTTTTCGCGCCGGACAAGCGCGTGTTCCTGTTACCGGATTGGGAGACGCTGCCCTACGACAGCTTCTCGCCGCATCAGGATCTGGTATCCGAACGGCTGGGCACCTTGCATCAGATCTCACGGCGCGAATGCGATGTGGCCATCATTCCGGCCACCACGGCGCTGTACCGCTTACCACCGGTGGAATACCTCGCCGCCTACACCTTCTTTCTAAAGAAAGGCGAGAAACTGTCCTCGGAGCAGTTGCGCAATCAACTCACCTTGGCCGGATACAACCATGTATCGCAGGTGGTTTCACCCGGTGAGTACAGCATTCGCGGCGGGTTGATCGATCTGTTCCCCATGGGCAGCGCGCTGCCCTATCGCATCGATCTGCTCGACGATGAGATCGACAGCATGCGCACCTTCGATGTGGATTCGCAGAAATCCATCTACAAGGTGAACGACGTGCGCTTGCTTCCGGCGCGCGAGTTTCCCACCGACGATGCGGCGCGCACGCGGTTTCGCAAGAACTTCCGCGAAAAATTCGAGGGCGACCCGTCCAAACGGCGCTTGTACAAGGACGTGAGCCAAGGCGTGTTTCCCGCCGGTATCGAGTATTACCTGCCGCTATTCTTCGAACACACTGCGGTGCTCAGTGACTACTTGCCCGAGGATGCGTTGATATGTTCCATGGGCGATCTACCTGGTGCAGTGGATACCTTTTGGCGCGACACCCATGCGCGCTTCGCGTTGCTACGCGGCGATCCGGACCGTCCTCTGATGCCGCCGGCGGAATTATTTTTGTTGCCCGATCAGTTTTTCGGCGCCATCAGATCCTATAGCCGGCTGGAGTTCCGCGCCAGCGACGACGCCACGCCGTTGCCGGTGCGCGAACTTCCTCCTCTGCAGGTGGAACGGCGTGCCGACCAGCCCTTGCATCGCATGCACTCGTTTCTCGTCAGTGTTGCGCATCGCGTGGTGCTACTGGCGGGCAGTCTCGGACGCCGCGAGACCTTACTCCACTACCTGAACGAGTATGGACTTAAGGCCGCGCCGGCTGAGAATCTCGAGGACGCGCTCACGCTGGACGCGCACCTGGTGCTGACGGTGGGACCGTTGGCCGGAGGTTTTATTGACGACGATGCGAGGCTCGTCTTTGTCACCGAGAACGAGCTCTATCCGACGCAGGTGCGCGGCAAGGAGCGGCGTGACGCCGCCGCCAATCGCAACCTTGCAGAGAATCTGCTGCGCGATTTATCGGAACTGAAGATCGGCGATCCGGTGGTGCACGCCCAGCACGGGATCGGCCGTTACCTTGGCCTGGTCAACATGGACATGGGAGAGGGCAGCACCGAGTTCCTGCAACTCGAATACGCGGATGGGGACAAGCTCTATGTGCCGGTATCGCAGTTGGAGGTCATTGGTCGCTACAGCGGCGTGTCGCCGGAAGCCTCTCCGCTGCACAAATTGGGCAGCGGCCAATGGGAGAAGGCACGCCGCAAAGCCGCGCAACAGGTGCGAGATACGGCGGCGGAATTACTCAATCTATACGCTCAGCGTGCCGCTCGCGAAGGCCATTCGTTTACGCTCATACCGCACGACTACGAGGCCTTCACCGAAGGCTTTCCGTTCGAGGAAACGCGCGATCAGGCTGTCGCCATTGACGCCGTAATCAAGGATCTCACGGCCGGCAAGCCCATGGATCGGTTGATCTGCGGCGACGTTGGGTTTGGCAAAACGGAAGTTGCCTTGCGGGCGGCCTTCGTCGCCGTGATGGATGGTAGACAAGTGGCGGTGCTGGTGCCCACGACATTGTTGGCCGAGCAGCATTTCCAGACCTTCAGCGACCGCTTTGCGGAGTGGCCGGTGAAGATCGCGGAATTGTCGCGTTTTCGCAGCGGGAAGGAGCAAGCCGCCACCTTGGATGCGTTGCTGGATGGTCGTATCGACATTGTCATCGGCACCCATAAACTGGTGCAATCTTCGGTCAAGTTCAAGAATTTGGGGCTGGTCATCATCGACGAAGAGCATCGCTTCGGCGTGCGCCAGAAAGAGCAACTCAAGGCGCTACGAGCGCAGGTCGATGTGCTGACACTGACTGCGACCCCCATCCCGCGCACCCTGGCCATGTCGATGGAGGGCATACGCGACTTCTCCGTCATTGCCACCGCACCGCAGAAGCGGCTTTCCATCAAGACCTTTGTATCACGCTGGAGCGACGGGCTCGTGCGCGAGGCGGTGCTGCGCGAGTTGAAGCGCGGAGGACAAGTCTTCTTCGTCCACAACGAAGTGGAGTCCATCCGGCGCATGGAGGAGAAACTGATCAAACTGGTCCCTGAGGCGCGCATGCGCATCGGTCATGGACAGATGCCGGAACGCGAACTCGAATTGGTGATGCGCGATTTCTACCAACAGCGCTTCAATCTGTTGTTGTGCACCACCATCATCGAGACCGGTATCGATATCCCGTCCGCCAATACCATCGTTATCAATCGCGCGGATAAATTCGGGCTCGCCCAACTGCATCAATTGCGCGGGCGAGTGGGCCGCTCGCACCATCAGGCCTATTCCTATCTCCTCACACCGGATGAAGGCAATGTCACTTCGCAGGCGACTAAACGGCTGGAGGCCATTCAGATGATGGAGGATTTGGGTTCGGGATTCTTCCTCGCCATGCATGACTTGGAGATACGCGGCGCCGGGGAAGTACTAGGCGAATCGCAAAGTGGTGCGATGCAGGAAGTCGGCTTTAGCCTCTACGCCGAGATGCTCAATTCCGCGGTGCGCTCACTCAAGCAAGGCAAGGAACCGGACCTATCGCAACCACTATCGGTCAGCACCGAGATCAAACTACACACACCCGCGCTACTTCCGGAAGACTATTGCCCAGGCGTGCACGAGCGCCTGGTGCTCTATAAGCGCATGGCCAACTGCGAATCGCTTGAAGCCCTGGAGGAACTGCACGAGGAAATCATCGATCGTTTCGGACTACCACCCGAAGCCGCGCAAACCTTGATCGATAGCCACACACTGCGCATCGAAGCCAAGCACCTCGGTGTGATCAAGATCGACGCCAGTGCCGACGCTATTCAATTGCAGTTCGAGAAAAACCCGCCCGTGGATCCCGCCCGCATCATTGAACTCATTCAAACGCGGGGCAACTTCAAGCTTAACGGCCCGGACAAGCTGCGGGTGGAAGAAAAACTGCCGGCAACCAAGGACCGGGTCGCGCGTACGTTGGGGCTCTTCCGCGAATTGCTGTCGAGCAGTTGATTCGGGAAAGAATTTTTCAACACAAAGGCGCATGGTTGAAGTTGCCCGCAGTGGCAACGGACTGGGATGCGCCGGAGTTCAATCAGCTATCGGCATAAGCGTGATCGCAGTCCGAGACTACGTGCGTACTAGTTTTTCTTGCTCGCCATCAAAGCTTGCAGCGCCTTGCCCTGATCGGCGGAGACTTGCTGGCAATGGGACCGCGCTTTCATCATCTCAATGTAGGCTTTGGCACCGCGAATGCCGTCGGTGACGTCCTTGCCGTAGATGGCATTGCTCAGGACAGTTACCAGTTGGAAGTGGTTATAGGCCGCGCAATCGGCATAGGTGAGCGCGCTCCCGGCTACAAATGGTGAGAATTTGCAGATCCGACTCAAGCCCTTGACCCCTCTTTCCCATCCAGCCCAGACGCGTGTCTTGGTTTCCTCGCTCAGCGGCGCACCGAAAAATACTGGGCCAATAAGTTCACGTCCGGGGCCGTCGAGATAAAGCTCCATGATCTGGATAATCTCGCGAACCTTCGCCTTCTCCCACGCGTCTTTCGGGTAAAGCGCGAGCGTGGGATGGGCGTCTTCCAGGTATTCGATGATGGCCTGGGATTCGGCCAAACACCGTCCATCGATATCGAGATACGGCACCTTCCCCATGGGCGAGCGCGCCAAATAGCCTTCGTCTTGGGATGGCGGTGCGGCCGTTTCTTCGAAGGCGATGTTCTTTTCCAGCAAGGCGAGCTTGACCTTGTTGTAGTAGTTGCTAATAGATGTTCCGCATAGTTTGATCATCTCGGACTCCTATCCGTAAGAACGTTGATGACTATGAATATGTCGGCCACCCTACCTACTTCGAATGCCGCATGTAATCCAAGGTCATATGAGTGAGTGTACGCACTCCCAGCAATAAGGCCGACTCGTCGATACGAAAGCGCGGAGAATGATTGTAGGCCACCTTAGTGAGATCCGTTCCCTTGGCGCTGCCCCCGAGAAAAACGAACAACCCCGGCGCCTTCTGCGCGAAGAAGGAAAAATCCTCGGCTCCCATCACGCGATCACGGAGAATCACATTACCTTCACCGGCCACGCGCTTGAGCGTAGGCAGCATGCGTTCGGTCAGATCCGGGTTATTGACGGTGACCGCATAGGGTTTCTCGATATTCACCTCGGCGGTAGCACCCGAGGCGGTAGCAATGCTCTCGGCGATCAACTTGATGCGGCGATGAATATCATCGCGCAGCTTCTCGTCGAAGGTACGCACGGTGCCCACCATCTCCACCTTGTCGGGAATGATGTTGAAGCGATTGCCGCCGTCGATACCACCGATGGTGACCACGGCCGGCTCCTTGGTGATGTCCACTTGGCGGCTTACGATGGTCTGTAGTCCCATCACAATCTGCGCGGCCACAACGATCGGATCGACCCCGCCCCAAGGCGCGGAGCCGTGGGTTTGCCTGCCCTTCACGGTGATACGCATCACGTCCGCCGCCGCCATGGCGGCCCCGGGACGATAGGCGATCTGTCCGGCCTCGTGCAAGGCGGCGATATGCAATCCGAATACAACATCAGGCTTGGGATTTTCCATGGCACCTTGCTTGATCATCAGCGCCGCGCCGCCTTCTTCTCCCGGTGGCGGACCTTCTTCCGCCGGCTGGAAGAAGAATTTGACGCTGCCGGGAAGTTGATCCTTCATCTGGCTGAGCACTTCGGCTGCACCCATCAAAATCGCCACATGTGTGTCGTGGCCGCAGGCGTGCATCACGCCGGTTTCCTTGCCTGCCCACTGCGTTCTCACTTTGGAGGCGAAGGGCAGGTCCACTTCCTCGGTCACAGGCAGCGCATCCATGTCCGCGCGCAGCGCCACCACCGGACCCGGT
The DNA here is from genome assembly GCA_031379405.1 of Betaproteobacteria bacterium. Classification (GTDB taxonomy): domain Bacteria; phylum Pseudomonadota; class Gammaproteobacteria; order Burkholderiales; family SHXO01; genus SHXO01. Next base: position 19,206 of record JANNFC010000589.1, read on the forward strand.
TTGCCGCCGCGAAGCACGGCTACCACGCCGGTGTGGGCAACTTCAGTAGTGACTTCAAGGCCGAGAGATCGCAAATGATCCGCAACGAGTTTGGCGGTGCGGAATTCTCGATTGCCCAGTTCGGGGTGCTGATGGATATCTCGCCGCCAGGCGATTACTTTCTGCTCCACGGCGGCCGCCAGAGCATCCGCTTGTGCACTGTCCGCTCCCCGCACCGTCGACGGCAGTGCTTGGCAAAAACATACTGTCGCTAGCAGCAGCGTGTAGCGCGCAATCCCGGGGGTTGCGGAGTGTGTTCGAGTACTCAACGATGCTCTCCTAGATGGCATAAGTATCTATAACCTTCGTCGTATAGTCATGATCGGAACAGAATCCTACACTGCAATGGTCGCAATCGACCACGCGGGGAAAGCAGTCTGCAAGCGTCGAATGCGAACGCGATTATCGTGATCAGAAGCGCACGAGAATACGCGTCAATCAAATGCTTTGATAAGGAGATATCCATGAAATCACGTCTATCCGCAGTGATCGTAATGGCCGCCGTCGGCATGTGCATGGGTTCCGCCTTCGCCGAAGGTGGCATAAGGAGCCGTAGCGCCGACAGTGCCTACAGCGACATGGTACGCGATTGGAACGCGCAGCCTAGCGACGCGCCCAGCAAGCAAGTCATGACTCGCAGCGAGGAAGCCGCGCATGCCGATATGATGCGCGACTGGAACGCCAAGATGACCGGCCAACCGCAGAAGGAAGCGATCAGCCAAAGCGAGCAAGCCCGCTACATCGAATTGATGCGCGGCACTTTCCCGCTGTCCAATCTCGCGGAGTAATGAGCATAGTTAGCTAACGCTGTCTCGTTGTGTGCAGGTCTCGTAGGGCGGGTGACGCCATTGCTCGGCGGGTTGCACCCGCCCTACGAACTCTACTGTCCCTGTCCCGCTAATCGGGCAAGGCGAACACGTAGATCGACTCACCTTGTTTGAATCCGAAGAGTTGATTCCCACCGGCGGCAACGGCCACGTATTGCTTGCCATCCACCTCGTAGGTGATGGGGGGCGCATTCACGCCCGCACCACAATCGTATTGCCAGATCACTTCGCCCGTATGCGCATTGAAGGCATTGAATTTTCCGTTTCCTTCCCCCATGAAAAGCAGATCGCCGGCCGTGGCCAACACACCACCCACCAGTGGTTCGGCCGTCTTTACCTGCCATTTGATCTTGCCAAGATCCTGCGTATCGATGGCGCTCAGCACGCCCCAGCTGGGGGCCTTGGACGGTTCCAGGGAAACGTAGCGCAGTGCCGGCTGGTCGCCCTTGGCGGGAATCTCTTTCAGGGTGTAGCGCATGGGCCAGTGCATCGCCGCCACATACACGGCACCCGTGCGTGCGTCCAGCGCTACGGGCGACCAATTGGCGCCCCCCGCGCCGCCAGGCGCGATGTCGATCCCTTCCACGGTGGGACGCTTGAACATGTTCTCGTGGGGTACGAAGGCCTCCGACTTGTACAACAGCTTGCCATTGCGGCGATCCAGGACGTAGAACCAACCGGTCTTGCCGGCGTGGCCGATGGCTGGAATGGTGTCGTAGCCCTTGGGAACTTCCATTAAGACGGGCGGACTGGCCACGTCGTAGCCCCACATATCGTGCGGTACCTCTTGGTAATACCACTTCACCTTGCCCGTGTCGCCGTCCAGCGCAACCAGCGAGACCGTGTAGAGGTTATCCCCGGGGCGCGTCAGATCATCCATTTGCGGAGATGGATTGCCCACACCTACGTAGATAGTATTGGATTGCACATCGATAGCCGGCGTGGTCCAGGCCGAGCCACCACCGCGCTTTGCGGCTTCCGGGTACCTGGCCAATGCGGCGCGTTCGCGCTCCAGATCGCGCTCGAGTTTCTCGCCGTCCGCCGTGGTGTCGCGAAACTCGCCTTCCCAACCGGTGGCCGGCGTGGAGTCGAACTGCCATAGGCGCTTGCCTGTATTGGCATCGAAGGCAGCGTAGAAACCCGCCCTCTGGCTTTGTCCTGCAATGCCCACCACCGCACCCAAGGGTGCGCCCTCGCGATCGGAATCCAAGTGCAACCCGTAACCCACACCGGTGATGCCGATGATGACTTTGCCTTTATAGACCAGCGGCGCCATGCTGGCCCCCACTCCGGTGGACCCGCTCACCTTGCTCTTGCGCAGCGGATCGTCGGCGCCCAACTGCTCGGTCTTCTCCGTGGCGCCGTCAAGGTCGTCCACCAAGGCAATATCCCAAACCGGCTTGCCAGTGTTTTGATCCAGTGCGATCAAGCGCGCATCGACAGTACCGATGTACACCTTGCCGTAGCCCACCGCCACGCCGCGATTGGCTGGGCCGCAACACATTTTCTGCGTGCGGCGCTTGTGCTCATAGCGCCAGAGCGCCGTGCCGGTCTTGGCATTCAATGCGACCACGTG
>JANNFC010000639.1:0-9059 GCA_031379405.1 Betaproteobacteria bacterium
CACCCATTGATTTTATGGGCATTTACCAAAATATACTCCTCAGTTGAGAAAGTTGTGCTAGCTACCCAGCCAGCTACCCAATTTGAGTGGAATGTGGTGAAACGTCAAGACCTCGAAAAACCGTCGAAACCCGAAAACTCCTTATTCCATGCGGGGTTGCGGGTGGCAAGTGGAATGTAGCGAGACGCCGTGAAGCGTCACATCAGCACGATGTCGTACTGCTCCTGGTTGTAGATGGTTTCGACCTGCAGCGAGATGGGCTTGCCGATGAAGTCGCTCAACATGGCCAGCCCTTGGGATTCCTCGTCGAGAAAGAGATCCACTACTTTCTGCGACGCGAGGATGCGGAACTCCTTGGCGTTGTTGAACTGTCTTGCTTCGCGTAGCAGTTCACGCAGGATGTCGTAGCACACGGTCTGCGGCGTTTTAATCTCGCCGCGTCCCTGACAGGTCGCACAGGGCTCACACAACGTGTGAGCGAGACTCTCGCGTGTGCGCTTGCGGGTCATTTCCACCAGACCAAGGGCGGTAAAGCCGTTTACGGTGATCCGGGTCCGGTCCAGCGAGAGCCCTTTCTTGAATTCCGCCAGCACTGACTCCTTGTGGCTTTGGTTCTCCATGTCGATGAAATCGACGATGATGATGCCGCCCAGATTACGTAGGCGAAGCTGGCGAGCGATGGTGTGAGCGGCTTCGAGGTTGGTCTTGAAGATAGTGTCGTCGAAGCTGCGGCCGCCCACGTAGCCCCCGGTATTGACGTCCACCGTGGTCAGCGCTTCGGTTTGATCCAGGATGAGGTATCCGCCCGACTTCAGCGGTACGCGTCGAGCGAGCGCTTGCTCCAACTCTTCTTCGATACCATATAGGTCGAATAGGGGCCGATCGCCTCCATAGTGGTTGAGACGGTCGACGAAACAGCAGGTGTATTCTTGGGCAAAACTCTGGAGCTTTTGAAAGGTCTCGCGCGAATCAACCAGAATACGCGAGGTTTGTTCGTTGGCGATATCGCGCAGCACTCGATGGCTAAGGGTTAGATCCTGATAGAGCAAACTGGCCGTGTTCACTTGCTTGGAACGCCCCTCGATGTCGTGCCACAAACGCTGCAAATAAGCGACGTCGGAGGTGAGTTCATTTTCGCTCGCCGTTTCGGCCATGGTCCGCACGATGAACCCTCCCTTCACGTCGGGCGTGAGGATTTTCTGTAATGTTTCCCTCAGGTGCGCGCGTTCGGCCTCGTCCTCTATGCGCTGCGAGATGCCGATGTGGGATTCCTGCGGAAGGTAGACCAGCAGGCGGCCGGCAATGCTTACCTGCGTGGAAAGGCGCGCACCCTTGGTGCCGATGGGATCCTTGACCACCTGCACAAGAATCTTCTGCCCGTCATGAAGAATGCGTTCGATTGGGCGTGGTTCCTCGCTTTGCCGGTGCTCCCAGATATCGGCCACATGCAAGAAGGCGGCGCGATCGAGCCCAATATCGACAAATGCGGATTGCATACCGGGCAGTACGCGGCTGACCGTTCCCAGGTAGACATTGCTCACCAAGCCCAAGCTGCTGGTGCGCTCGACATGCAGCTCTTGAACCACACCTTGTTGGATGACCGCTACCCTGGTTTCTTGCGGTGTTACGTTTATCAGGATCTCGTCGGTCACGGCACGTTAGGTGTTGTTGACTATTGACGTTAGGGGTCGAAGCCGAAGTGGGTCAGTATCTGGCTGGTCTCGAACAAAGGTAGGCCCACCACGCCAGAATAGCTACCGGCGATCTTGCTGATAAAGGAGGCTGCTTTGCCTTGGATGGCATAACCGCCGGCTTTGTCGTAGGGCTCTCCAGTGGAGATATATTGCCTGATTTCGGGCTCGCCGAGCTCGCGAAAGCTGACGTCGGTGCTGGAAAGGATATGCTCGATATGCTGATTGAATTTAACCGAGATGGCAGTGTGCACCTGGTGGGTGGTACCCGAAAGCCGTTTCAGGTATTGCGCCGCCTGATCGCGATCACCCGGCTTGCCTAGAATCTCACCATCCACGGACACCGTGGTATCGGCGGAAAGGACGGGGAACCGCGTGAGCCGGCGCTGAAGCAAGCGCGACCAACCCGCTTCGGCCTTCGCCAGTGCCAAGCGGATGACATAGTCCGTAGGGAGTTCATCCGCGCGCGGCCTTTCGTCCACATCGGCGGCACGGTCGGGCCCTTCTCGCAACAGCAGAATCTCGAAGTTGACGCCGATTTGCTTGAGCAATTCGCGACGGCGCGAGCTGCGGGAGGCGAGATAGATTCGACGTTCGAAGTGATGCACGTCAGATCCGGTGGTAGGGATGCTTGTTGAGGATAGACACCGCCCGGTACAACTGCTCAGCGAGCATCACGCGCACGAACTGATGGGGCAGGGTCATGGCGGACAACGACATACGAAGTTGGGCGGAGTGCTTGAGCTCCTCCGCCAAGCCATCGGCACCGCCGATGACAAATACCGCGTCTTGCGCCTGCGCCTGCCAGCCTTGAATCAACTCGGCTAGCGCCACCGTCGAATAAGCCGTGCCACGCTCATCCATCGCGACGACACGCTCAAAACCGGAAAGATGCGGACGAATGCGTGCGGCTTCCGCAGTTTTCATCCGCAGCATTTGTGTGACACCGGGTGTGCTCGTTCCGCGTGCTTCAGGTTTGATTTCCACCAGATCGAGCGAGAACTCGCGCGGAAGGCGGCGCGCATACTCGTCATAACCCTGTTGAATCCACTGTGGAGGACGGCTGGACACGGTAACAATTCGGAGCTTCATGTAATACGCTTGTTATCGCGCTGTTTCGGCTGATTCTTAAAGAATTTCTTATGCCGTTGTGCTCTTTTCCACTAGGCCGACGGTCTTTCCTCCGTAGCGGGGCGGCGCTCGCGGCGCAACTTGGCCACGCGGGCGGCAGGTTCGGCTCCCCAAAGCTCTTCCAAGTTGTAGTACTCACGGACGGCGGGTTGCATGACGTGCACCACGATGTCTCCCAGATCCACCAAGACCCAATCACCCACTTGCTCGCCTTCCATGCCGATAACTTGGCCGCCGGCTTCCTTCACCTTCTCGTGAACGTTCATGGCCAACGCCTTGGTTTGCCTTCCGGATTCGGCGGTGGCGACTACGATGTAATCGAACAGCGCGGTGAGTTTGCTCGTATTGAGCGCGACTATGTCGCGCGCTTTGATGTCTTCCAATGCTTGAATGACGATTTGCTTAAGTTTTTCAACCTGCATGCGGACCCCTATATAGTTGACGCTTCCGAATATAGTCGAGAACCGAATCCGGTAGCAAATAACGTGTAGATCGGCCTGCCGCCAAGGCCTCGCGAATCCTGCTGGCTGAGATGTCCAAAGCAGCGATCTCGCGCGCTACGACTTGTCCTGCGGGCGCTTTGCCTAGGGTCTGTGAGCGCCTGGCGCGAGTGATAGACCCCAAGGGTTCGGGCAGGCGGTCCACATCCAGGACGTAGCCCGGTCGGGTCGCGACCACCACATGGGCCAAATCGAACAACTGTTCCCAGCGTGACCAGGTCATCAAGGCGACAAAAGCGTCCACGCCAAGTATCAGGCACAGGGGCGCTCGAACTCCCAGCTCGGCTCGCAGTTCGAGCAGCGTATCGACGGAATAGCTGGACCCTTGTCGGTGCAGCTCACGATCATCGACCAGCAAGCGCTCGTTCCCGGCGGCCGCCAAACGTACCATGGCAAGACGGTCTTGCGCGCTTACCAGGGGATTGGCACGGTGCGGCGGTAACTTCGCCGGAATCAGCCGGACCTGGCTGAGGCCCAACTGATCACCCAGTTCTTCCGCCAGACGCAGATGTCCGAAGTGAATCGGATCAAAGGTCCCGCCAAGAATGCCGACGGCCTGGGTATCGACTGCTTGCAAACTAGAGCATCAAGCGACGAATGTCACTCAGCACCCCGTTCAGGAAGCTGATGAAGCGAGCCCCTTCCGCACCGTCGACCACTCGGTGATCATAGGAAAGCGAAATGGGGAGGATCAAACGGGGGACAAATTGTCCGTCTTTCCAAATTGGTTTCATGGCCGAGCGGGCCACGCCAAGGATGGCAACTTCCGGGGCATTGATGATGGGCGTGAAGTGCGTACCGCCTATTCCACCCAAGCTGGAAATCGAGAAACACCCACCCTGCATTTCCGTAGGACCCAGTTTGCCGTCTCTTGCGCGAGCGCTTACTTCGCCCAATTCCTTAGCCAGTGCAACGACACCCTTCTGGTCGACGCCGCGAATAACGGGCACCACCAAGCCGTTGGGGGTGTCGACCGCCACTCCGATGTTGTAGTACTGCTTTAGGATCAGGCTCTCGCCGTCGCTCGCCAGCGAGGCGTTGAATTGCGGAAAGCGCTTGAGCGCAGCCACTGCCGCCTTCATCAAGAAGGCCAGGGGCGTGATCTTTATCCCGCTCTTTTGCATCTCATCGGACAGTTGCTTGCGGAAAGATTCCATCTCGGTGACGTCGACCTCGTCGTTTTGGGTGACGTGCGGAATCGACACCCAGTTCCGGTGCAGGTTCGCGCCCGAGATCTTCTTGATGCGCGAAAGCGGTTTGCTCTCGACCGCACCGAACTTGCTGAAGTCCACCGTGGGCATGGCCGGCAAATTGAAGCCGAAGCCTGCGCCACCGGATGCGGGCCTGCTCAATGCGCCCTTCACGAAATCCTGGATGTCTTCTTTGAGAACGCGACCTTTGGGTCCCTTGCCCGTGACCTTGCCCAGATCCACGCCCAACTCGCGGGCGAAGCGCCGCACCGCAGGGCTCGCATGGGCGCGCACGAACGCGGCTTCGTCGATGGTGGCCGGTGCCGCGATTGCCGCCGTAACTGGCGCGGGAGCAGGTATTGATGCCGCCACTGGCGCAGGGGTCTGCGCAACGGGCGGCGATGCGGCCGAGGCAGGCTTGGGTGCGGGGACAGCTGTTGCCACAGCGTCGCCATCCTCGGCTTCGATGGTGATGATCAGTGTGCCTTCGGAGACCTTGTCCCCCAGCTTGACCTTCAGTTCCTTGACCACCCCGGCGAACGGAGCGGGTACATCCATGGTGGCTTTGTCGCTTTCCAGCGTAACCAGGGAATCCTCGGCTTTGACCTTATCCCCCGCTTTGACCATGACTTCGATGACCGGGATGTCTTTGAAATCACCGATATCCGGAACGAGTACTTCCTTTACTGCACCCAAAGTTGTCTCCCTTGTTAAGTGTGCGGCGCCTAGACGGTCCAGGGCGCGGGCTTCTCAGGATCGATTTTGTACTTCTTGATGGCTTGCGTCACGGTTTTTGCGGGAACCGTCCCCTCGTCTGCCAGAGTCTTCAGTGACGCGACCGTAATGTAGTAGCGGTCGACCTCGAAGAACCTGCGCAACTGCTCTCGTGTATCGGACCGGCCAAAGCCATCGGTGCCCAGCACCAGATAGCGCGCCGGAACCCAAGGCCGAATGCCTTCCGCGAGACTGCGCATATAGTCCGTAGCCGCGATGACCGGACCGGCCTTGCCCTGCAGACATTGCTCGACGTAGCTGGCGCGCGGTTTGTCTTCAGGATGCAGAAGGTTCCATCGATCCGCCGCGATGCCGTCGCGACGCAGTTCCGTGAAGCTTGGGCAGCTCCACACGTCGGCGGCCACGCCCCAATCCTTCTGCAGAAGTTCGACCGCCATGATGGATTCGCGCAGAATGGTGCCACTGCCCAGCAACTGAACACGCGGGGCCTTCTTGTCCGCCTTGGCTTCGCTCAATCGATACATCCCCTTCAAGATGCCGGCTCCGCTGCCCGCCGGCATTTCCGGATGGGTGTAGTTCTCGTTCATCACCGTGACGTAATAGAAGACGTCCTCCTGCTCCTTGTACATGCGACGCAGGCCGTCCTGGATGATGACAGCCACCTCATAGGCATAGGTCGGGTCGTAAGAAATGCAGTTCGGAATGGTCGAAGCCTGTAGGTGGCTGTGCCCGTCCTCATGCTGCAGACCTTCTCCGTTGAGCGTTGTACGGCCCGCGGTGCCCCCTAACAGGAAACCGCGTGCGCGCTGATCACCGGCTGCCCAAGCCAGATCTCCGATGCGCTGAAAGCCAAACATCGAGTAGTAAATATAGAACGGAATCATCGTCAGGCCATGCGTGGAATACGACGTGGCCGCCGCGATCCAAGAGGACATGGCGCCCGGCTCGTTGATACCTTCTTGCAGAATCTGGCCGTGCTTGTCTTCCTTGTAGAACATCAACTGGTCGGCATCCTGCGGTGTATAAAGCTGCCCCACCGATGACCAGATGCCCAATTGCCGGAACATACCTTCCATCCCGAAAGTGCGCGACTCGTCCGGTACGATGGGTACGATGCGCTTGGTAATGTTCTTGTCCCGCAACATTATTCCCAGCATGCGTACGAAAGCCATGGTGGTGGACAGCTCCCGCTCCTCCGAACTCTTGAGCAGAGGCTCGAAAGCGGAAAGGGGGGGAATCTCCAGCGCATCACCTCGTTTTCGACGCGTAGGCAGATAACCGCCCAGCGCTTCGCGGCGCTTGCGCATGTACGCCAATTCCGGCGATCCCTCGGGAAAGGTAAGGAACGGCATGTCGTCCAACTGATCGTCCGGGACCGGCAGGCTGAAGCGATCGCGGAAGGCTTTGAGCGAGTGCGTGCCCATCTTCTTTTGCTGATGGGTGATATTCTGCGCCTCGCCAGCCTCGCCCATGCCGTAGCCCTTGATGGTCTTGGCCAGAATTACGGTGGGCTGACCCTGATGCTTGTTCGCCGCCGCGTAGGCCGCGAAGATCTTGTGCGGATCGTGGCCGCCACGGTTCAAGCGCCAGATGTCGTCGTCCGTCATGTTGGACACCATCGCCGCCAGCTCGGGATACTTGCCGAAGAAGTGCTTGCGTACGTAGGCGCCGTCCTTGGACTTGATGGTCTGATACTCGCCGTCGACGGCTTCTTCCATGCGCTTTTGCAACAGGCCGTTGGTGTCGCGGGCCAACAGCGAATCCCAGTAGCCGCCCCAAATGAGCTTGATCACATTCCAACCGGCCCCGCGAAATTCTGCTTCCAGCTCCTGGATGATCTTGCCGTTGCCACGCACCGGGCCATCCAGCCGCTGCAAATTGCAGTTCACCACGAAAACCAGGTTGTCCAATTTCTCCCGCGCTGCCACACCGATAGCGCCCATGGATTCCGGTTCATCGATCTCGCCATCTCCCAGAAAACACCAAACCTTGCGGCCTTCGGTGTTGAGGATGTCGCGGTCTTGCAGGTACTTCATGAAGCGCGCCTGATAGATCGCCATGATGGGCCCGAGTCCCATCGATACCGTGGGGAACTGCCAGAAATCAGGCATCAGCCACGGGTGCGGATAGGACGAGAGCCCCTTGCCATCGACCTCGCGGCGGAAGTTGATGAGTTGGTCCTCGGTCAGACGGCCCAGCATGAAGGCGCGCGCGTAGACGCCAGTGGCCGAATGCCCCTGCACGAACACCAGATCGCCACCGTGCTGATCCGATGGCGCATGCCAAAAGTGATTGAAGCCCACGTCATAGAGCGTAGCCGCCGACGCAAAGCTCGCGATGTGGCCACCAACGTTAGAGTCCTTGTTGGCACGCAACACCATTGCCGCCGCGTTCCAGCGCACATAGGACCGGATGCGATGCTCCAATTCGTGGTCACCCGGCGATTTCTCTTCCGCGGAAACCGGAATGGTATTGATGTAGGCCGTGTTGGCGCTATAGGGAAGATAGGCACCGGAACGGCGTGCTTTCTCGATAAGTTGTTCCAGGATGAAGTGCGCCCGCTGCGGACCTTCGTGAGCAAGAACGCCATCGAGCGCGTCCAGCCATTCATTGGTTTCCAGCGGATCGGTATCCGGTAGTGCGGCCATAGTCTTGTCTTCCCAGGCGTTGGTGAGATGGCGGCGGGGGAATTTGTGATGCCCTTGCCATATCTATCAGAATGTTAGCGAATTATAGCGAAAGCAAAGGACAGGCTGGGGTATGCGCACGGTATATCTCTTGTTCTTTGCGTGAATAGCCTGCGAGACCAAAGAGGCGTAGCGGGTAGGATGGGTAATGCAAAGGGTGCCCATCTTTGACCTCGATCCGAAACGCCTAGGCCCACCCCCCATAGCACCATAGTGTGCGATCGCATCCCATCTCGTGTCATTGTCGTTCGTTGTTGCTAAAACGACAATTGCTGCTTTAACGACAATGAACGACAATACCGCCATGAAATCCTTCGACGACATACGGGTGACGCGCCCCGCGCTCGCGAAAAGTTACTTGGAACTATTGGTCGCACAGCCCGGACGGCCCATCGCCCTATTCGCCCCACGCCGCGTAGGCAAGACTTTCTTCCTGGATCACGACTTGTCACCTCAGGCACGTAAGCTTGGATTTGTTCCGGTTTATGCGGACCTATGGCTTCACAAGAATGCTCCGTTGGACGCCATCAATCACGCGCTGGAAGAAGCGTTCGATGAACTATCGGTTCCCACCTCCATACTTGGCAAGATCGCCAAGACCAAGGTCAACAAGCTCGGTGCCCTAGGAGCAACTCTCGACTTAGGAGAGAGTCCACGCCGGAGGGAATTGCCTCAGCAACCTGCGCTTCGACTCGATACTTTAGTAGTTCGCGTAGCGACGCAGGCCAAATCCAGGCTGCTGCTGATGCTCGATGAAATTCAAGCGCTCGGCGAGGGCGCGCAAGGAGCCGGTGCTATCGCCACACTCCGAGCGGTGTTGCATAAACGCGTGCACTTCGTGTGTGCGGTGTTCACCGGTTCATCCCAGGATGCCCTGGCCGCGATGACTGTGGCAGCCGGAGGGCCGATGTACCAATTCCTTCAGCTGCTGGATTTCCCATTTTTAGGTAGGGAGTACTTGAGCGCGCTCGCACAACGCTTTGCGCAGGTACATAGGGGCAAAGAACTAGACCTTGATGCGCTGGCGAGTGTGTTCCATCATATTGGCTACAAACCCGGCTTGATGCGCGATTTGATCAAGGCAATGTCCGCTGAGGGCATTACTGATGTAGACCAAGGACTGTC
>JANNFC010000717.1:0-5338 GCA_031379405.1 Betaproteobacteria bacterium
GTTCGTTGTTCGGCGATGATCCTGCTGGAATGATTCGCAGAAAGACGGCCTTTCTGCGCAGTTACGACAAGCTGGGCGCCGAACGTGGACTGGCTCATGATCGCCTGGTGCGTCCTTCCGCCGAAGATCCTTGGATCGCGACCAATGTGTCTGGCTTGGAACGCCGTCTTGCTTCATTGCTTGGCATCGCGAACGCGTCCCGACGCAGTCTCACGGAGAGCGCGGAGGAGGGGATGTTCGTCGTGGAAAACATTCTGCTCAGGCCCACGGACGCCAGTGATCCCTGCCTGGATATCTGCACGGATGCCGATTGCGCGGACTGCGCAGAGATGGATCCTTATTCCTACCGATTGCATTTCGTTTTGCCAGCCTATGCGGGGCGATTTCAGAACATGGACTTCCGGCGATTCGTCGAGGAAGTCATCCGAGAAGAGACGCCTGCTCACCTTCTCCCGAAGGTATGTTGGGTAGACAAGGACGGCATGGGGCGATTCCAACAGGCCTACGGTGCGTGGTTGAAACTCGCCAAGGATGCGCCGGCAGCGGACCGCGTGCAGGCGCTGACACAGCTCAAGATGGCCCTGAACAGTATCAAAAGCGTCTACCCGCAGAACAAACTGTTCGATTGCACGGCGGACGAAGGGCAGGACAAGTTCATCCTTGGGCGCTCCGCATTGGGCAGCGACGAGGCCATCGATACACCATGAAGCGGCGACAAGCAGGAGACTCACAATGACCACATCGATATTGCGATCGCTGGAGAATCTCAGCACGGGCTATACCGTGTTCGAGCAAAATCAAGTGTTGACGGCCTTCGAACTCAATACGGTCTCAGTGTACTTGGACGAACAGGACCGATTGACCAGGATTGGTTTGATTGGCGTGGGAATAGTCTGCGGTTTGCGCCTGAGCCGAGGCAATGCCCGTGTGCGATTGAGCAAGGGGTTGGCCATCACCACGGATGGGGATCTTCTGTATCTGCCAGGCGATATGGTCTACGATCGCTTCAAGCTCTATGATGAAACGCGTCCCAAGTACGGGCCGCTTTATGTGGGGGAGAAGATGGTGAAAGCCTTCGAGCTCGTTGCCGAAGGTAAGGCGGATCCCGCGGCCCTACCCCTTGCGCAGATTCCGTTGGGTACAGGTCTGGGGATCGAAAGCATGGTGGCTGTACTTCTCATGGAGAGTCATCAACACGATCCGGACCTGTGCACGGGCACGGATTGCGACAACCTGGGGATGGATCTCATTAACCTTCCCAGGTTCCTGCTAGTGGGGCCCGCGGAGGCCGGCGCGCTCGGCGCGAAAATTCCGCTGCTAGAGGACGCGGCGCGCAAGCTCATCCCGGTGATAGTGGAGCGCCCCGTCATTCCTCCGGACATGAGTTCGCTTGCACAGTTGAACAGCTTGTATCGTAGTACTTGCCAAACGGCATTGAAGCGTTTTCGAGGTGCGCTGAGCAACGTGGGTGCGGTTTGCGTGGGTTTCCTCGGTGACACCTTCGCGACCGACCCATCGCCCGGTTGGCTGCCCATATTGGACAAGCTCGGTGCCACACTGGGAGACGAGTTGCAAGGTTTCCAATACGTCTACGACTTCCTAAAGGATCTGGCGGAAACCCATAACGCTTTCGTCGATACCCTGTTTGGTGACAACGTCGTATGTTGTCCGGATATCCTGGCCTTCCCAAAACACGTGATTGTGGAAGGTACCGCCGAGCGCGCGTTGAGTCGCACCCCGTTTTTTCCCTCACCGGCCACGCTCGGCACCACTGACAAACGTGCTCAGGCAATTTTCCTCGCGCGCAAACTGCACGCCATGATAGCTAGCTTTGAGGTTCCGTCGGATGCCTCGACCCCGATTCGCATTACCCCAAGCGCGGGAGAGATACGGCCCTTGGAGCAGCGGGCCATTCCCTGGTACTACAAATTCGTTCGCGAGCGACCCATTCATCAGAGCTGGAATCAGTCGCTCTCCGCGCGCGCAATGGAAAGCCGCAACTATTCGTACAACGCCGCCTCCTGGGGAGGGGACGCGGCGGCGCTGAATCCGCTGCGTGCGCAGATTGGCCACCTCGATTTCTTTCGTATCGAAGGACACATCGGCAAAGGCGCGGCCGCAGTGGTGAAGACGCTGGAGTCGCAGATCTCCGAGAATAACCTGCCCATTGCGGTACAGGCCGTCTTCCTCGGAAGCGATCCCACCAAGGTGGTCATAAAACCACCCCTGCGCTATACCGATCTGCATCGCTTCCACTACCTATTGCGCAACGAAGTAGCACAGCAGGTAGAAGAGGCACGCGAGTTCACCGGCAAGTTCACCTTGCAAGTGAAAAAAGCTGTCGCCGATAAAGTGATCAGCGATGCCGACAACCATGGTAATTCGATCGAGACCGCCGCCACCCAAAAGGGCCGGGTGATGGAGGAGACCGCCAGTCGAACAGCGCCCAAACTTCGAGTGCCCTATCAGGACTATCGTAAGGATGCTGGAAAGGTATGGATTGAAGACATCAGGAACACCGTGCAGGCGGCGGGGGATTTTCGAGCGGGATTGGGTCAAGTGACGCAGTCGGAGTTCGCCTCACCCATAGACAATCTCATTGGCAGCTCCCATGTGCGGTGGATCGATTGGATCGACAACATCATCGCGGACAAGGACAAGAAGGATGATGAGAAACTGCTGCTATCCAAGTTCATGCAACGTCATCCCGGCCTCGAGCATTTCGCCGGGGTGGTGAAGGGCGGCACCTTTGTGTTGGTCTACGATGTACAAAACATTGTCGTGGCGGATTTCATGCTGCCCTATCGGGCGGTGGAAGCGGTGGAAGAGACGCCCCAGGAAGCACCCTTGCCCAAGAGCAATTTCAAGCCGGAGCTTCTGTCGGAAAAAGCCATCAAGTTCGCGCCTTATATGGACCGTTCGCTGTTGGACCGCTTCGTGAAGGAACGCTTCACCGGATTCACCGCTGAGCTGGCACCGCTCTGGAAGAAGGATATCGATGCGCAAAAGGAGTACTTCAATGTGTTCAAGGACACGGTCAAGCTAACGCGCGATGTGCTCATCAAGAACGACAGAGTGACTTCAGATCCTCGCGAGCTTCCTGCGGTGACAGATCCTCAACTCGGGCTACTCATGGAAGACACCAGGATTCGCGAGCACCGCCTCGAATTGGTGCGTTCGCAGACGCTCAATCCTGCAGTGAATCCTGCCGAAAGCCAGAAACTGATTCGGGAGGCGGAACTTGAATATGCTAAATCACTCATCAACACCACCCAGTATGTGGCGACATCTAAGCTAGACGTCAATCCAGGGAAAGACGGACATGTGGCGTTGCAGTACGTCTCGCAGGGCACAAACAAGCTGAACGATACGGAGGCACTCAACGAAGTTAAGATGGGCTTCGAGAAAGCAGGGAACGTTGCCACGCCGGAGGCCAAAAAACTTATCGGCAATGTGATCAAGATAAGAGGAATCAGGTAGATATCGCAGGCGGCGGTACGCCCTCATCATGAACAGCCTCACACATCGCATTCGGCGGCAACGTTGGGACGTGAAGACGCGGACGTGCGCGGAAGCCTTCGAAGTGCGGGCGCAAATTCGGCGCTCAGTCGACGAAGGGTTGCTCCTGGAGGTGTCGAAGACGCTGGACGCCCATTGCCCACCGGAGGGGGTCCTTAGGGTGCCCCGGATCGAGATTCGAATCGTGGTCAGTGATCTTGCGGGACTGGCGGAATCCCTCTCTGATCTGGTGTGCCAGCAGTTGGATCTCGCCATGATCCAGCTCGTCGAGTCGAAGCAAGTCGATCTGATCTCTGCGATAACAGAGGAGGGTTCGGACCTGGACGCATTGGGGAGCTACCTCATGAACGGCTTGTTACCATGGCACGCCATGCGGGCCGAGCGCACGCAGATCATAGAGCGTCTTGGCAAAGTGGCCCAATCGCATTTGTCGGAGCTGGCGCAGGCGTCGCCAAGCGAGCGCGTAGATCGCAGGATTGCGTACATCTATCGGTTGTTGCAGCTATTGCCTGAACATCTTTGGCCGCAGGTCGCGCTGCATTCCCTGCCCCCCACTTTCTTGGATTCGAGAGTGAAACCCTGGGTTCCGGCGCGGGTGGTTAGGGCGCGATTCGAGGCGCTGCGCACTGAAGCGGCTAACCGGGATCTGTACCTGAGCGCGGCGGCGAGGTGGCTGGCATCGGGTGAGTGGCCCAGTCAGCGCTCGACATTTCTTCCGACGCGGCCTCACTGCGCAGGACTCGCGGCCCCGGAGGAGGCTAACAAGAGTGGGCCTGCGCGCACCTTTGAACCCGGCACCATCGTCGGGCACGCCAGGGCTGATGCTACGCTCGACCAGGCGCTCGGATCATCTGATGCAAGGCTGGCACTGCCGGACCTGGAATTTGGATTGAGTGTACGGCACGGTGGACTGGTGCTGCTACACCCGTTTCTCCCAAGACTGTTCGACGCGCTGGGCATTACGCAACAGGGCACTCCGGGAATCGCTCTCGCGCAGAGGTCTCGCGCTGCCGCGATGCTGCATTGGCTGGCGACGGGCGACGCGGATGTCTACGAGTTCGAGCTGACGCTGATCAAAGTGCTGCTCGGCATGCACCCGCACAGCGCCCTGAACGTCAGCGCGGGATTGATCGGCGATGGGGACAGGGACGAAGGACAGGCGCTGCTCGCATCGGCCATCGGGCACTGGCCCGCCTTGAAGGAGACTTCCGCTTCCGGACTCAGGGTGTCATTCCTGCAACGCCATGGAGTGCTGCACGAAGACACTACCGGCTGGCAACTGCATTTGGAGGGGGAGCCTTTCGATTTGCTTCTCTACACTCTTCCCTGGGCCCTTTCAACGGTGAAGTTACCATGGATGACCAGACCGCTTTTCACACAGTGGCCACCCCATTAGCTGAGAACGCCCGCGATTTAGAAGCCGACCTCGCCTGGTTCGGGCGGGTGCTCGAAGCGCGGCTGAAATCCTATTTTGATGCGGATCATCAGGCGTTGGATGCGTTGCTGCTCGCGCCCCCTGATCTTCGCGACAGTGCGTCGCCCTACGCGCAGTTCGTGGGTCACCCGGAGGTGTCGCCATCGGTGAGATTGGTTGTGCTGCTCGCACTGATCCCCCACGTGAGGCCAAATATGCTCGACGTGATGTGGACTCGCAATGAGTCCACGCAACGAGGATTCACCGAGTTCGGTGGCGTACCGTCGGGTCATCACGCAGGGTTTCTTCCCACCGGGGAAACGGCGGTCTTTCTCCTTGCGGGCGATGATCTCGTTCATCGATTCCAAGTGTGCGCCATGCTGGAAGGGAATCAGTATCTGGACT
>JANNFC010000722.1:0-4880 GCA_031379405.1 Betaproteobacteria bacterium
GTCTCAGCTACATTAAGCACATAGATACGCGGCATCCGTTCTTCGATATGCTTGAAGAATACAGCAAGCAACCCATTGCACCTGTCATCTTTACCGGCGTGACGGTTTCAGCTCCACTCGGGCCCAATACTGTAGCCACACCTGACGCCATTAGACCCATTCCTAATTTTCCTGCACTTCGACTGCTGTGTCTCCCCATAAACCGAAGCATGAGCGAGGCTCCGGCCAACTCGGTGCTCGGCGCACTGATGCGCGAACGGCGAAAAAATGACTTAGAGAGCTCAAGAAAGGAATACGTCGAGCACACTACTTCTCCGTCAGCCGTTTCAAAACGACGCGAGCGGATACTTTGGTCGATCTTCCCAGCGTCGATCCACGCCCTTCGGAAGAACTCCCAGAACACGTCGAGAATAGCTGAGCTCGCAACCAAGGGCTTCTGCACTTGGCAAATTGAGCAATCGGTCATCCACTGCCATGTTTGGCAGCTTCTCAATCCCACCCAACGTCAGCGTCTTAAAATGTCTGGTGACTACGGCAACATGCTGGACAGTTTTGTCGAGTTCGTGTTGCCGGATTTCTCGGTCCTGTTGGCCGACGAGACCGCGATCCTTGGCCAAGCGGCCCGCGACCTCCGTCACTTGCTACGTGAATTGGGTGTTCGGAGCCCACCCCAGGAAGTGAGCGCCGCACAGGTTCTCCTTGCAGAAAAAGGCTATGGTGGCGAGGCGTCCCCACCATGACCGCACAACCTTATCCGCGCCTCTCCCTTTTCGTCAGCTCCACGATTAAAGAGTGTTCTCTAGAACGAGCGGGCGCTCGGAAAGCAATCGCGTCCTTTGGCTTCGAGCCAATACTTTTCGAGGCAATAGGTGCCAGACCTCACCCGCCTCGATCCGTTTATTTAGAGGGGCTTCAGCGTTCGCATATCTGCATCATCATATGGAAGGACAGCTACGGCTACATCGACCCTTCGTTTGATCAGAAGATTTCTGGCATCGAAGACGAATACCGGCGCGCTGTTGAGTACGGCCACGATATCCTGCTCTACATTGCTAAGGCAGACGCGGAGCGCTCTCCCCGTTTAAGGGCACTTGTTGATGATGCTCTATCGGGACCTCTTACAGCGTATTTTTTCTCCGACCCAGACGAGTTAGAGAAGCAGATCACTTCCGACATCTCCTCGCTTGTCAGTGAAAGTTATCTCGAGAAAAGAGCCGCGCTAAGCACTCGGCTTCGAGATCCGGGCGCGGTACTTGCCAGCATAATTCCAAAGTCACTTCCGGCCGTCCACAGAACCAAACTTGAGGCCGCACTCGGCAAGGCATTAGCCACCAATAACATCACATGGGTTGTCGGCCCCCCCGGCGCAGGTAAGACCGTTCTGCTCTCCCAATGGGCCCAGCAGCACAACGCTGCGTACGTCAACGGACGTGGATTACCGCTTAAATTGCTCCTAGAAGTTTTATTCTCAGCGATTGATCCGGTCACCTCAGCATCAGAACCACCCGTAACAGTTGAAGAGGCTGCAGCAGCACTTAAGAGCGCGTGGTCGCGGACGACAAAATCGACAATCATCATTGATGACCCGACAGAGCCATTGGAGTTGTTTGGAATCCTTCAAGAGCTCTGTGCCACAAACCCGATCAAAATAGCTGTAGGCACACGATCGGGCCACGAACCTCCGAATGCTACGTGTCTCCATGTCCCGGGGCTAAGCGAAGCTGAAATCAATGAATTCGTGCGCCAACTTCCTGAGCAGACGCGTTCATCGGTCCTCGCACTTGCCGCGAATTCTACTTCGTTATCACCTCTCGACATCCGCAAGCGTGTCTCGCCCCCCGCCACCCTTGTGTTCGATGAACGAGACAGCGTTCAGGGCGACGCTATAACGCAAGAGCTGTTGGCTTATGTAATTGCTTCTTCTGAAGCGCTGACACTTGATGACCTATGTAAACTGAGTTCGTCCAGCAGACCGGTGGAAATCGAGGGCAAGCTTGCTTTGCTTTCGGATATCATCGTCGATGATGGTTCAGGATTTCGAGTGGTTCATGAGGAATACGCACAAGAGCTTCGCGAAGCTCTCAGCAAGCGCTCAGGTCTCCATAGATTTGTTCTTCAGCGCCTTGGATTGCACCTCGCTCGTTCTAGGCGCTACGAGGCCGCCTTTCAGGCATACAGAGTTTTCGATCCCCCTAGAGCTTTGGCGAGCGCGCGGCGCGCTTCGTGGCAGGCGTCAAGCGAGGGCAGATTCACTCAGTCGATAGAGCCATTCCGATACATCACCGAAAGCCTACGCAATGAGGGTGAACGGACGGAGTTGGCCCTTACTCTATTAGCCCTGGCTCAAGCATACGATGCATCGGGCGACCACAAATCGGCTCTGGCAGCGCTCGACGAGGCAGCGCAGATCGCTGAATCCCTGCAAGACGAAGAGCTTCGCCAAATAGTCTCGGACCAACGATTGGTAAGGCGCGTACGTCAAGAACTGAAGCCGGATGATCTCGCCGCTTTGAGAGGGATTCGAGCACGATATGAGAGCGAAGGCAGAAGCGCTGATGCTGCCAGACTTGAAATTGAAGAGAGCGTCGTGCTCATCGCTGTGCATCGATATGACGAGGCGATCACAATTCTGCGGAAGGCTAGGGAAACGTTCGATGCTTCAGGCGATCGCTACGGCGTCCAGGTTGCCACACAGAATTTGATCACTTGCCTCAACATGGTCGAAGGCGGTGCTGCAGAAGCAGAGAAGCTGCTCGCCGAACTGGAAAGCACGGCCTCTACCTTAGGGCGCTTTCGCCGTAGGGCTTGGATTTGCAACATACTGACACGTCGTTATCGCCGGGATGGCCAGCTTGAACAGGCCATTGCTACTGCCCGGGAAGCCGTTGAAATTGCGACGAAGTTAGACGACAAATATTTGGCAGCTCTCAACCGCATCGGACTCGGAAACGCTCTCCGCGAGAGCGGCGATCTACAAGCGGCAAGTGAGTCATTCAAAGAAGCAAGCCGCGAAGCCAATGCCATAAAGAACATAAGTATCGACGGCCTAGCTTCGCGCCTACTAGCGGACACCCTGGTTCAGATGGCAGAAGAGGGGGCTCCCCTTTATCGTTCCAAGTTCTATGGCGAAGCGGAGCAGTTCGCCACTTATGCAGTCGGTCTGCTGCGCGGAAGCATTGCCGACGATCACCATGCGTCTGCGTTAGAGAGCCGCGGCGACGCTCGATGTGGGCTAGGCCGCAAAGACGACGGCTTTGACGATTACGCTGAAGCTGCACGCTTGTTCGCGAGCCACTCCCCCGACGACGCGAATCGTCTAATTCGAAATCTGGTGGCCAACATCGACCTCGAAAGACCAGACAAATCGATCGACTGGTTTGAGAAGTCGTTGTCGGAACACACTACTGCAGGTTCATACCCATCCACACGTCTGGTCAACATGGTCCGACAGACGTTGTCTCGCGCCCCGACGAAGGCAGTGCCGCCGCTGCTGAGTGCCGCCATGCGATTGGCACAACTGCTTTACCCTCCCTCCATGGAGCTAGGGGTTTGGATACAAACACTCACGCTGGCAAAAGCCAATGCCAAGGATTTACCAGATGATCGCTTGCCCCTGACGCTCCAACCATTCTTTGCTCACACTCGTCATCGCGAGATATCCTCGATGCAGATGACTGCTCTTGCGGATGTTGCGCTCGGCCATACCAACGGCATTTATTTCCACCAAGTCGATGGCCATCTTCAAATCAATCTCCGCATCGGCCCAGGCGACAAGGTCCTCCTAGTCTTTGACGCACTTGACTTGACACCTTCCACACACTTCGCGGCCATCTGCCTCGCAACATTCTTCCTCGTGCATCGAACCGACATCGACCGCGAATTTTTCTCCGCACCTATAGATGAGGGCCTTTGCATCCGTCTTTCCATCGCCGACACAACTACAGCGCCAGCTGACGTGCGCTCGCTCCTAGCAGATGCGACGAAATCACGTCCAGTCGCCGTTGCGATTTCGTCTAACCAGAACGGCAAAGTTGACCAGCTAATCGTAGCGTGCCGGCCAGACCTGATAAGCCTTTGCAGGGGCGACCCACTAGCGGCAACCGAACTTCAATTTCTATACGCCGACGTGCTCCGTAATGTGCTCTATGCTGTGCTTGGCGACGACCTTAAGGACGACGTCGTTAGACCTAAGCTCGTCGCGCTGATCCACACGACAATTCATTGATACTTAGAAACATTGCCTCGCTACGACTGCCCACAACGCCCGCCGCTCGTCGCCATGCGGAAGGAATGGAGGCGGGGCAGTCGTCGACGACGATTGGTGATCGCGCGCAGCGCCTGTTCGCGGTCTATCGCAAAGCGAACGCGTGACGTATCGGCCTGTGGTGACCGACTAGAGCCTGTGAATTGTCTCCTTGTGGGATTGACGATCAAAGTCAGCTCAACCTCCGATATCGACCACCAGTGTCAACGTGACGCGAACCGATTTGCGATCAGTGTTGAATGACAGCTTTTGTATAATTTTGTCTATCCACTTTAACATCGGCACCACCGGGCGCGGTTTTCGCGCCCGGTGTGTTTCATCTCGCTAAGGCTTCTACCTCGCAATCGCAGCCTGCCGCGTTTGCGCCTGCTGCAGTGCCAGGCTCTGATCCAGCGCCTTGGTCGCCGCTTGGTCGAGCTTGCCGTGCAGCTCTGTGATCTTCTTGGCGGCGCCCTTTTCGATGCCGAGCGTCGCCGCCAGAGTTTTGGCATCACCAGCTTTCAATGCATCACGCACGTCGGGGGCTGCCGCTTCCATATGGCGGAGATAGCGGTTGACCTGCGTGGCGAGCGCGGGTTCGGCCACGACGGACCGCACGTGCGCAGGCTGCGCGAGC
>JANNFC010000724.1:0-1810 GCA_031379405.1 Betaproteobacteria bacterium
CCGACCTGATAGTTGCTTGGAGCCATCCTTGAGATTCTCGAGAATGTAGTCCGCGACCGTGTCCGGTTTGCGGCTCCGGATCACCAGAAATGCAAACCCCGAATTGGGATGCCCCATCGCACTGATGTTCTTGTTGTCGAATCCAAATCTCGTGCGAATAAACTCGATGATTTTCTCCTCGTCAGGCATGACGAACAGTCCTCCGCGAGAGTCAAAGGGAGAGCCTTCCAAGGTCACTCGATGAAAGGCAATTGAACAAGGACCTTCTGCTGGCGCGTCACTCCCAACTTCGAGTGCGCTGATTATCAGAGCTTCAATGCTCCGAACCTCTGCTGCTTCTGTCAGGCTGCCTTGCACTGTAACGTCAATTAGAAATGAACCTTTCCTCTCTACGGCGCTCATCAGGGCGTTTCGGACGCGGCCTGACAGCTCGTAATACCTCCTCCTGTGAATCTTCCTTCCTATGTCGGCACCAAAGGTCTTACATTCGACCTCGGCTTCTAGTCCGTTAGCACGCAAGAGAAAGTCAAATGTGCCGCCGCTTCCAGAGTGGACTCTATCCTCAAGATCATTGCAGATCACGTCCACCTTGCGGTGCATTAGATTGGTAATCACTGCAAGCTCAAAGGCTACGCTCGCAAGGCTTTGATTTTTGTCAGTCAACGCGCCGCGTACCATGGATTCAAGTTTCTTGGCACCCGTAGGCGAGAGCCGTTCGTGCACTCTAGTTAGCGCCGCTGCAAATCCAAGTAGGCGATGCGTAGCGATGTCAGCGGACCTAATTCGGCGCATTCTTCCGGTTTGCCTCTGATACGTGAGCATACGCTGCATCGCGCACTCAACTTCGTACCATTGAAGTAGATATGCCTCCATAAATGGATTTGCGCTCAACTGATCCTCGATGGATCGAAAGCGTGCACGCCAGGCTTTCCACGTACCCAATTCAATCGCATTTTTTATGAGTTGCGGAATCTCACCGGAATCAGTGTTTGGATCAAATTGCATTAAGTCGAAATCCTGTCCGGAACTCTAACACCTGAACCACCTGAAGCTTGGGATATGTCCACACCCGATGTAACTTGCTGAACTCGAATTGCGCAACGTGCGTAGTGACGAATAATCGTCGTAGATTTTCCTGTGTTGAGGAGCTTGTCTATGCCAAAGGATGACGAAAGAAAGCCAATCGATGTTACCCGCGAGGAACTTTACCGGCAGGTGTGGGAAACACCGATGACGAAGCTCGCAGCGACCTACGGCCTCTCGGGCAACGGCATAGCAAAAATCTGCGACCGGCTAAACGTTCCATATCCGCCGCGCGGATACTGGGCCAAGCTCGCGGCTGGCAAGAAGATGGCGGCCTATAAACTGCCGAAGCAAACCGACGACATTCCCGACAGTGTTACGATAACGCCTACACCACCGCTCCCAAAGCCCCCAGAGCCCCCAGAGCTTCCTGAAGCCGTTCAGCAGCAGGTTGATGTCTTGCAGGCATCGGCCGCGGGTATCGTCGTCCCCGACCGGCTATCGCGACCGCACAAGGTCATAGCTGGTTGGATCGCCAAGTTTGAGCAAGACAAACGCGAGGCACAAATGCAGCGCGACCCTGAGCGGAGGCGTCTGTTTATACCCACTCCGCTAACCGATAGGGACCGGCGTCGATATAGAATCCTCGATACCCTATTCAAACAGCTGGAACGCCAAGGCGGTGTTGTGACTGAGAATGACTGAAGGGAATTATGTTTTGAATCTAATGGGGAAACGATCACATTTCAGGTTCGCGAAAAATACACGCAAGTTCGCCGCGCACCAA
>JANNFC010000713.1:0-13753 GCA_031379405.1 Betaproteobacteria bacterium
CCCGCACGTCGGGAGATAATCCCGATCTTTTCGCTTGCGGTCGTTTTAGTGCGAACCGACAATAGCGGCCCGCGTCATAGAGCGGTGTAGTCAAGCCGCCGCATTCAATGGGACGCGCTAATCCAGTGGACAGGGAAGAGGAGAGTTTGTGGGCTTATTGGCCAACACAATGGCCAACCCGGAAGCCGCCTTCAAGGTGGCGGGGGTTGATTTTTACGATGCGCAGCCCAAGCAACGAGGCACGTGGCTATCGTTTGCGTTGGTGGCGGCGTTGCATGTGGTCGGACTGTACGCCATTGCGACCTGGACGCCTCGCTCCGAGTGGCTGAAGCTATGGAAGCCCATCGAGGTCCAGTTGCTGCGAGAAGAAGCGCCCAAGCCCCCCGAGATCAAACCCATCGAAGAGCCACCTCCGCCACCACCGAAACCACAAGTTGTCGAACGCAAGTCTGAACCCCTGCCGGTCATTCCTCAGCACAGAGTTGAGGAAAAGCCCGTGGTGCCGGAGCAGCCCGCACCCATAGTGACCGCCGCACCCAGCGCTCCGATCGAGGTGGAAGCCACCTTCGTAGTGCCTCCTCAACCGGAGGCACTTCCTCCACCACCCCCCGCGCCCAAGGTGCAGGCAGCGCTCCCAGTTCCCAAAACGGTATCAAAGGTGGAATTTGTGCGTGCGCCAGATCCCACCTATCCGATGATGTCGCGCCGGTTGGGCGAGCAGGGCAAAGTGATGGTTCGCGCCTTAATCGACGAACAAGGGCATGCCCTCAATGTCGCTATTCATCAGTCCAGCGGCAAACCGCGCTTGGACGAAGCCGCCAAGCGGGCAGTGCTGGATGCGCTGTTCAAGCCCTATCACGAAGAAGGCAAAGCCGAGCAGGTCTATGTTGTCATACCTGTGATTTTCAGAATGGAAAGTTAAGGAGTTCCCATGCAGCAGCAGTTCACCCCTCTCGCGTTTTGGACCCACGGCGATGCCCTCACGCAAAGCGTCGCAATCCTCCTGTTGATGTTGTCCGTGGCGAGTTGGTATCTCATCATCGCCAAGGCCGTCGCGCAGTTCCGGTTGAGTCGTGCAGCTGAGAAAGCGGTAGATGCCTTCTGGAATTCGCAAACCGTTGGTCAGGCGCTGGAAGCCGCGAGTGATGCGGACAGCAGCGGAATTTTCTCCTCGCTGGCGGCGACCGCGACGCAGGCCGCGCAAATTCATCTGCAGCGCGCTACGAAAAGTGTCGGCGCGGGGGTTTCGGCCAGCGAGTTCATTACGCGCGCGCTGCGCCAGCGGCTCACGCGTTCGAAAGCGCGTATCGATCGTGGCTTGGTATTTTTGGCGTCTGTCGGTGCGACCGCTCCTTTTATCGGATTGTTCGGCACCGTATGGGGTATCTACCACGCGCTGATCGGCCTCACCGGGCAAAGCCAGGTAGTGCTGGATAAAGTAGCAGGCCCAGTGGGTGAAGCACTGATCATGACAGCGGCGGGACTGTTCGTGGCGATCCCGGCGGTGCTGGCCTATAACGCCTTCACTCGTGGCAACGGTTTGATACTGGCGGAGATGGACGGCTTTGCACACGATCTACACGCCTACTTCACCACTGGCGAGACCGTTCGCACCGGACAAGTGCGAGCCATCAAACCCACTCAGGCAGCGGCGTAAAACGTCATGGCCTTCGGATCATTTGACGATGACATCGGCGGCAAGCCGATGGCGGAGATCAACACCACGCCATTGGTGGACGTGATGCTGGTACTGCTGGTGATCTTCATCATCACCGCCCCGCTATTTCATCAAGCCGTCCCGATCGACTTGCCCCGTGTGCAAAGCACCAAGCTCGATCAAGAGCGCACCGTGATCAATCTCGCCTTGGACCAGTCCGGGCAATTGTTTTGGAATGGCGAGTTGGTCAAAGCGGCGGATCTCGGCTCGCGCTTTCGCGCCGCGCTGGCTGCCACGCCGTCAAGTCCACCGGAACTCCACTTGCGCGCCGATCGCAAGACGGAGTATGAAAAAGTGGCCGAAGTCATGGCCGCCGCGCAACAGGCAGGATTGACGAGAATTGCTTTTGTTACCCAGCCCGCCGATGCGAACGCACCGGTGCCCGTCGGCGCCACGACTGTACAACCCCAGAGCCCGGCTCAATAGGGAGCTTACTTTATGAAACGGCTGATGGTGCTCGCGGTACTGCAGTGCGCCGCGCTCAATGCCTCTGCGCAGGACTTGGCCACGCAACTCGACGAGCGCGTGCACGCTTTGGAAGCCAAAGTCATCGCCTGGCGGCGCGATATCCATCAGCATCCCGATCTTTCCAATCGTGAAGTGCGCACGGCGAAATTGGTCGCCGACCATCTCAAAGCGTTGGGTCTGGAAGTGCAAACCGGCGTCGCTCATACCGGAGTGGTGGCTCTACTCAAGGGCGCGAAACCTGGGCCGGTCATCGCACTGCGCGCCGATATGGACGCACTGCCGGTGACGGAGGAAGTCGACGTGCCCTTCAAGTCGCGCGCGAAAGCACAATATCTGGGCAACGAAGTTGGCGTCATGCACGCCTGCGGTCACGATGCGCACGTCGCGATTCTTATGGGCGTCGCCGAAGTGCTGGCCAGCGCCAAGAAAGATTTGCCCGGCACCGTGAAGTTCATCTTCCAACCCGCAGAGGAAGGTCCGCCACCGGGAGAGGAAGGCGGCGCGGCGCTGATGATCAGGGAAGGCGTGTTGGACAATCCAAAACCCGAAGCCATCTTTGGTTTGCACGTCGTCTCGGGTATTCCGGCGGGGGTGGTGACCTATCGCGCGGGTCCGTTGATGGCGAGCGCTGACTGGCTCTACATTACCGTGAAGGGGCGCCAGACGCACGGAGCGTGGCCCTGGCGAGGCGTCGATCCGGTGATCACCGCGGCGCAAATTATCACCGGACTACAGAATATCGTCGCGCGTCAGATCGATGTCTCCAAGGAACCGGCGGTTGTCACGGTGGCCACCATTCACGGTGGTGCGCGCAAGAACATCATCCCCGATCAAGTGGAGATGACCGGCACTATTCGAACTTTCGACGAAGCCATGCGCAACGACATCCACGCGCGCGTCAAACATATCGCCGAAGCCATCGCGAGCGCCAACGGCGCGCAGGCGGAAGTCAAAATCGAGAAAGCCGGTCCGGTCACCTCGAATGACGTCGCCCTGACGGAAAGGATGTTGCCCTCGTTGAAGCGCGTGACCGTACAGTCGGGTCTGAGCATTCAACCCCGCACTATGGTGGCCGAGGATTTCTCCTACTTCCAGCAGGAGATTCCAGGCATGTTCTATTTCGTCGGGGTAACACCAAAGAACGAAGACATGGACAACGCCGCGCCCAACCACTCGCCGAGATTCTTTGTCGATGAATCCGCCCTATTGCCCGGGTTGCGATCGCTGACGGCAATCGCGGTGGATTACCTCAGCCAGAAGTAGCCCACCTTCCGGCTTCCCAACCCACCCATCACGTCGGGCGGAAAAGCGCAGTGCCTTCCGCCGTGAGGGATTGCAGAGCGCGCCTGTTCGCGCCCCTACCAAATCCACAGTAGTAGCCCTATACTTGGGATGCCGCGCTGCGGATTGTGCGCGGGACAGAATATTCCGAATCGCGCTTCGGAAAAACACGGTCGCGACTTAGGCTCAGAGGTACAAACCGGAGGCCTCTGCTCCGTCAACTTGGAGGGAATATGAAGAAGGCATCGTTGCTTATCGCATTTGGCCTCACGGTCTCGTCGTACGCATTTGCCGCAGATTTATGCTCGGTTGCGCCGAATAACTGCAAGGTGTTGAAGGAAACCGACAAGATTCGCGTGATCGAATTTACGTCCAAGAAGGGCGACAAAATTGGGATGCACTCTCACCCCACTATGGTCGTTTATATTCAGAAGGCAGGGAAAACGAGGTTCACGCTTGAGGATGGAACGACTAAGGAAACTGATGGGAAGGTTGGCGATGTACTGATCAACCCACCGGTCACGCATTCTCAGGAGCATCTGACGGATACGCGTGCGCTCCTCGTGGAGATTAAGGAATAAACGGGAAAGCGCATTGGAGCACAAGCGCACCGGAGGAAATGTGTACCAATTGGCGCCAAGTGAAGGGCCCCCGCTGGGTTCTTTCTCTTGGCGTTGGCGACGAAAAGCCTCGAAAAGTTCGAGGCCCGCAGTTCGGATGCTGGCTTCGGCATGGCATAGAAGTCCTCCGCGCCATAGATCGGCCAGCTAGCCCGAGCGCTGCCGCAAGTTGCTATCCTGCGTGATGAGCACCGGACTCTCCACGCACACCGAGATCTTGTGTCAGGAGATCTAGAGGTCCGCTTCGCCCACTACTTTCGCGACAGATTCAGTACCTGCGCCCCAGCCCGCGGCGGAGTGATATCGATTTCCACCGCTCGTAGGAATGAAGGCGCGACCTTCCACTGCTGTCCGTTTTCCGTGATCACGCTGACGGTCTGCCTGTTGTACTTGGCGATAACGCCCGTGAGGGGGTCGCGACCCTGAGGTTGAAAGGACACCCGCTGCCCAATGCGAAATTCGAGCATCTTCGAATGCGTCCGCATCTGGTGGAGAAACTTTAGGCGCGCCACGATGCGATGGTTCAGATCGGTGAGTTCGGCTTCAGTGAGGCCATCGATGTCGATTTTCATAGGCGGCGTGCCGGAAATAACGAATCGGGAAAGTATAAGGCGGAAAAGCGCAACGTCTTGCGCCGATAAGAGAAAACTCCGCAGCAATGCCCCCGTAGTGAAGATTGCTGGAAGTCCCCCTATCGAGATACCAGTGAGCCACCTTGCGGAAAACAGCGTACTGCCGAAGTCGGGCTAGTCACCACC
The DNA here is from genome assembly GCA_031379405.1 of Betaproteobacteria bacterium. Classification (GTDB taxonomy): domain Bacteria; phylum Pseudomonadota; class Gammaproteobacteria; order Burkholderiales; family SHXO01; genus SHXO01. The sequence goes on from JANNFC010000713.1 coordinate 4,845, forward strand.
GTCGATTCGCCGATCGATTCAATGCGATCCAAAGCGCCCCCATCAGGAGGATCACGAACCAAATCAGCGACCACTCGGGTATGGAAAGTCCCAGGAACTGCCATACCACCTTAGCACAGTCGCCTTCACCCTTGAACAGCATGGGGAGCACTTGCGCGAGCGGAAAAGAGTCCAGCATGTATTCCAATCCCGGAGCGCATTCCGCCACGATTTGCGGGTGATGCTGCAACCAGACTTGGCGTCCCGCCACACCGGCACCGGCACCGGCGGCGAGCACGATCAACAGTACATATGTGAAGCGTCCCCATCCCTTGGGATTGTGCAAAGCCGCGATAAGTGCGATGACTCCAGTGGCGATAAACGCATAGCGCTGCACAATACACAGCGGACAAGGCTCGAGATGCATAGCGTGTTGCAAGTACAACCCGAAACCCATCAGTCCTAGGCAACATGCGAACATCAAAAAGTACAAGCTGCGCGCTGTCTTGAGCGCTCCAATGAAAATCATTCCGTCATCCTCGGAAGGAAACCGGCCTAACGGTCCAGTGTAACGAGCAACTCGACCTGCGCATCGGCGCTGCCTGTAATTTGCAGCCAGTAGTCGACTTCATTCTCCAGCTTGAAGATCACTGTCTTCACCAATTTTTCGCAACCCATCATCATGGCGAATTTGGTGGCGGGCACAATCCCATTGGGCCCTACCACATCGATCCACACTGGCTTATTGGACGAGATTCGATACTTCTTCTGAAACGGCAATTGGATGCGAGCCATCCCGGCATAGGTTGATCCGGCGTGCTTTTTTTCCGTCGCGGCCGGGAGCTTGACTTGGTCGGAAGGATGCAGCGCGAAAAGCACTCGACGGTCAAGGGGAATGTAGCGCGCTTCAGGATCGGCCACTGCGTAGGATTTCAGTGGAAACTGATCCGTGATCATCAGTGACCACTCGCGGTTCATATCCCACGGATACTTGTCGCAACCGCCCTGATCGCCAAGATGATCATCGGCAGCCGCGACCTGGAAACTAAACAACATGAATACGAATAAAGCGATCACTCGCATGAATGGGCCTCGAGCGTGTTTTCAGGAAGGGAACTTGGCCGAAATGCTAGGCGAGTTCGGGTTGTGCGCCCAGGGAAGTGACGTTGAAAGTTCAACACAATCGCATCTTTTGAGCAAGACGATTGTACGTGGATTCCGCTGATAGAATCTTCGCGTTCGTCCTGAGCACGCAGAACCGAATAACAAAACCACGAACGAGCAAAGTGTGTGGCGGCAAACACCACTGACAAAGTCAATAGACGCGGGGAGAATAGGCATGGCCATGGTAGATTTCGCCAGTAAGTCAGAAGGGCTATTGCGCGGAACAGCGACACGCATCACGCGAGGCCGCGTGGCGGTGCTGGCGGCATTGACCAGAACGGCCAGGCAAACAAACGATGATATTTGCGGAGTCGGAAATTGAGTTCCGTCGCCGACTCCCGAATTCCCGTAACGATACTGACCGGCTTTCTCGGGAGCGGTAAGACAACGCTGCTCAACCGCATCCTACGGGAGCCGAACGCCTACCGCATAGCCGTAATCGAGAACGAGTTTGGCGAGGCCGGGATAGATAGCGAGATCCTGCTCCAGAACAGCGCAGAGCAGATCATCGAAATGAGCAACGGGTGCATCTGCTGCACTGTCCGGGGAGATCTGGCGAACGCCCTCACCGACCTTGAGCGGCGCCGGCAAGCAGGCACGCTTAAGTTCGATCGCGTGATCATCGAAACCACCGGTTTAGCCGACCCTATCCCGGTGGCCCAAACCTTGTTCGTCGAACCCGGTGTGCACACCGCCTACTTGCTGGATGCGGTCATTACCGTGGTCGATGCGAAGCACGCTCAATCTCAACTCGATCAACACCAGGAAGCCCAGGAACAGGTGGGCTTCGCGGATCGATTGCTGATATCGAAATCCGATCTCGTGGATGCGCCATCACTGGAGCACCTTGCCCTACGGTTGGCGACGATGAATCCGCGTGCCGCCCAGAGTCGCGTTCAATTCGGCCAAATCGATCTGGCGCAGGTGCTAGACCTTCGCAGCTTCAAATTAAACACAGCCATTGAAATTGAACCGCATTTTTTGTCCGGCGAACATCATCACCAGCACGCGGACAGCGTATCGTCGTTCGTCTACCGCAGCGAGCACGCCTTGGACGAGCCTACGTTCAATCGCTTGATGGACGCGTTGATCGCAAGCCACGGCCCTGACCTATTGCGCTACAAGGGCGTCCTCAATTTATCGGGCCGCAAGAACCGAGTTGTGTTTCAAGGGGTACATGCGTCCATAGGCGTGGAAGAGGGTCCGTCTTGGGGACCGGATGAGCGGCGCGCCACAACACTCGTTTTTATCGGACGTGATCTACCGCGCGAAGTAATCGAACACGGCCTCGCGCAATGTGAACGCAGGAGCGCGAAAACCAACGCTCCTATTTCCGACAACTCATAGGGCGGAAAAGCGCAGCGCCTTCCGCCGAAAGCAATCGGCGCGCACCAACAACGGCCCTACAACTGCCCCGCCCTCACCTCCCCACGATCAATAACGAACAGCGTATCAAGCAACTCGCGCGAGTGAGACAAATCCGACTCGGTCAGCAAAATCGCAAGGCCCTCGGACTTTAGTTTGGAAATCACCTCTGCCAAGCGTCGCGCCAAAACAGGCGCAACACCTTCGAAAGGTTCATCCAACAACAGCAACTTGGTACCGCACATCAGTGCGCGAGCGAGCGCAACCAGTTTCTGCTGACCACCGGAGAGTTGCATCGCTCTGCGGTCGGCGAAGGCCTTCACCTCGGGAATCATGGCGTAGACCTTTTCCAAGCGGGCCTGCGCGTCGGCTCTGTTCCCGGCCCACGCCGGCATCATGACGTTATCTTCAACTGTCAAGTCGGGCACCAGGCGGCGATCCTCAGGCATGTAACCGATGCCATTGAGCGCGCGCTCATGGGTCGGCATGGAAAGCGGCGAACCTTCGAACCGAATGGTTCCGGCGCGGGTCTTCAATATGCCCATGACGGCTCGCATCAAGGTGGTCTTACCCGCGCCATTGCGGCCGATCAAGCCAGTGAATTTGGCGGCACGCAGTTCCATATTGATGTTGCGCAGGATACTTACCGCGCCAATGGAAACATCCACGCCTTCGAGCTTAAGCATCGGCGACTCCGCTGGCAGCATGATGGGTATCGCCGATCACATACTTACGGACCTCCGCATCGTCCAATACGGTAGCCGGATCGCCGTCCGAGATGATGCGGCCCTCGTAGAACGCCAGTACGCGCTGCGTGTAACGCGCCACGATATCCATGTCGTGCTCCACAAACAGAACGCTGACGCCTTCCGTTTTGAGTGCGTCCATGACCATATCCATCAGGCGAAATTTTTCGTCCGCCGATACGCCGGAGGTGGGTTCGTCCAAGAGCAGGATCTGCGGACGGCCCGCCACAGCCATGGCGATGTCGAGCAACTTGCGGATTCCCTCCGGCAGCAGCCCGCCCAGTTGATCGCGATAAGCCGCTAAGCTGAAGCGCTCGATCAACTTTTCCACCTGCTGGTTTTCATCCAATGGCGCTGCCTTACCACGCGCATTGCGTGCGCAAATCCCCACGCCAACCTTAACGTTTTCGGCAACCGACAAACTGTTGAACAACTGCGGTATCTGAAAGGAACGGCAAATTCCCAACTGGGTGATGTCACGCGGCGCGAGCGCGGTGATGTCGCGCCCTTCAAAGTGAATGGTGCCGGAAGACGGTTTCAGATAACCCGTGACCATATTAATGAAGGTCGTCTTCCCGGCGCCGTTGCTGCCGATTAAACCCACCACACTGCCCTGCTGAAAGCCGACGTTAATATTCGCAGCGGCGGTCACGGCGCCGAAATTCTTGTTCAAGCCACGTGCCTCCAGAACGTAGGCCATCAAGCGGTCCTTCTAGCCCTTTGGAACAAAGACCAGACGCCGCCCGGCAGGAACATGATCACGAACAGCATGGTCACGCCCAAAGTCATCTGCCACGTATTGGGGAAGTATTGTGCCGCAAAGGTGCGAACCGCCTCGAAGATGGCCGCACCGAGGAATGGCGCGAACACGCTGGTGGTACCGCTGAATATGGAAATAAAGACGAACTCGCCCGATGTCGTCCAGTAGGCGGTGGTTTCGGGATCCACGTGGCCGATGGTGGCCGCCATGAGGGCGCCGCCGATACCCGCGAGAGCGGCGCTGATGATGTAGTTGATGTGGATCACTCGGCGTACCGATGTGCCCATGTATTCCACCCGCAGCTCGTTGTCCTTGATCGCCCCGGCGAGCCGGCCAAGATGGGAACGGAAGTACCAGTGCATGCCCAATGCCGCCAAGAAGGCGATGATCGCAGCCACCGTGTAAATTGTGGTACGTGGTTGTTCAAGCGCAATTCCGGCGAAGGTTTTCACGCTCAGCCCGAATCCGTCGGTGCTGCCGAGCTCCGAGGATTTCACCAGCAGCCCGTACAGGATCATCGAGAACGCCAAGCTCAGCATGGCGAAGAAAATGTCGCGGTACTTGGTCAACAGAAACCCCAAGACGAACGCCACGACGCTCGCCACCAGCGCGCCGACAACCACCATGGTCAGCAGATCGGAAGTCTTCCACAGATGGTCCAGCGTTCCTGCTGCATAGGCGCCCAACGCGTAGTACAGCCCTTGACCGAAGGATACAAGTCCCGTGCGAATCATCAAGATCATACCTAGCACGACAATCCCGGTGTAAAGCGCAACGCTGGCGTAAGAGATGGCCCATTGCGGCAGGATGCGTCCCGCGACGAGGAGCGCGAGCAGTGCCGCGACTAGAGAAAGTACGGTACGGTCGCGCATCGTTTTCAGATCTTCCGCGCCTCTGGGATAGCGAACAATCCCTTGGGCCTAACGATGAGCACGATGGCCATGACGATGTAGACGCTGAATAATTCCAATTCCGGCTTCCAATGCACGGCCGCGGCCTGCACGATGCCGACGATGAGTGCCCCCAAAGCCGCCCCGCCCAGACTACCCAATCCGCCGATGACGACGATGGCGAAGGCCAGCACGATTTTCTCGGCGCCGATACCAGGCTGCACCGATGTGGTGGGTGCGGTGAGCGCCCCACCGAGCGCGGCGAGCATGGCGCCCACGGTGAAGGTAACAAGGTACACGCGAGCAACATTGATTCCCACGGCCGCGCTCATCTCACGGTCGTGAATCACCGCGCGCAGCATCTTTCCCGCCTTGGTTTTGTTGATCACGAAGGCCAGCACGGCACCCACGATCAGCGCCACGCCGATCAACGCCACGCTGTACGTGGGATAAGTTAGCGGACCGATATCGAGGTTGCCCAGCAACCCGTAGGGTTCAGCGACCAGTAGGGGATCCACGCCGAACACGAGCTTGGTAAGGTCTTCCAGCACAAGAAACACCGCATAGGTGACAAGCACCAGCACGATCTCGTCGCGGCCGTACATGAAGCGCAATAGCCCACGCTCGATGACCGGCCCTGTGACCAAGCCCACGACGATTGCCGACGCCACCAGCACTGCGTAGCTGCCTAGCGGGGCGTGACCGCCACTGAGCCAAAGTCCGGCAAAGGTGGCGGCAGTGTACGCCCCGAGTGCATACAGGCTGCCATGCGCCACGTTCAAAATCTTCATCACGCCGTAGATCAAAGTTAACCCTACGGCGATGATGAACATCATGGATGCCGCCATTACGCCATCGATCAGGATGGCCGGTACTTGCGCCAACATCGCGAGCCTACTTCTTCGCCTTCATTCCAGATTTGATCCAGGCCAGGCTCGCCGTTCCTTCGGGAGGCTGCACACTCTCGGCAGGGTACTGACGGATGTTGACCACCGTGACCTGCCCATTGACCAGCTTGGTTGTACCGTAGGCCGTCCCGGAGATCGCTTGATGGCCCTTGCCCAACGCCATGCGCATGCGGCCGCTGGGCGACTGGAACGAGAGCCCCTCGAATGCCGCGATCACCTCCTCCTGGCTCGCGCCCAATGCATAGGCCTTCTCCATTTCTTCCTTCACGCCTTTGTTCTCGCCCATGGGGATGGAGGAAGACAGTTTCTTCAGCTTCGCCGCCTCGTAGGCGGACTTCAGTCCCAATATTCCCAGGGCCACACTATAGGCGGGATAATTGGGCTCGAACTTGGTCTTGGCCTTGTAGATACTCTTGAGCCAATTGTTGAGGGCGCTGTCTGGTGCGAATACGCCATGCGTGCCGCGCGCGCCAACGATCGTGCCGTCTGGAATGTTGGGGCCCAAACGATGCAGGTAAGGCTCGCCGGCAACCAAAACCAACTGGCTCTTCTTGAACAGTCCACGCGGCCCTGCTTGCACCATGAAGGCTTCCAGATCGCCACCCCACAGGCTAGAATGAATGACATCGGAGTTGGTCCCCAGCAACGCCGAGATTTCCGCCCCATACTGTCCGGCCCCCAACTTGGGCATTTGCGAGGAGGTGATCTGCACTTGCGGTTTCAGCACCGCCATGGCGGAACTGAAATCGCTCCAGGAATCCTGGCCCCAGGCGTAGTTTTGATTGATGCCGCCGTAGGTCTTGGTGGTGGGGCTCTTTTCCAGGAGATAGAGCGCAGCCGCCACGGCATCCATAGTGGCGTGTGGACGCGTACGAAACACGTATTTGTAACTGGCCTCCTCAAAAACGCGAGGTGTGCCGCAATCGAACAACACAGTCAGCTTCTTCATTTCCTCGGCTACGGGCGCCACCGCGAGGCAATCGCCGCTGGAGATGTAACCGATTACGAAGTCGACGCCCTGGCGTTCCACCAGGTTGCGGTACTCACTCACCTGCTTGGTGGCACCGCCTGCCTCGTCGATCACCACCAACTCCAGCGGTGAACCGCCAAAGCCCTTGCTGTTATAGGGAGGCGGGGCGGATCCGGCGTTGAGAGACTCTACAATGGCCTCCGCCGCCACTTTGGCGGGAACCCCAAACGGCCCGGCCGCCGGACCGGAAAGAAAGGTGACGAAGCCGATCTTGATGGGTTTCGCCTGCTGCGCCAGGGCGCCTGTGCTGGCCAGCAGCAGCGTGCTCGTCAAAAGGCTCTTCAGAACTTCAGTTAGTCGCTTGTACTTCATGTAGATCGCCTCCCACGCAGGGTGGAAAAAAGTATAGGTGGATAGAGCAGTAGCGACGTACTTTCCGCCGCTTTCGTTAGTGTCGGGAATCTAACAGCTTTCCCCCGTGGAATTCAAGGCGTCGACATTCCCATTGAGGTTCACCGAATTATGCCGATGCAACATCAGGATTTCCATCGCTGCCCCCGTCCGGGGGAAACCAACTCGAGGAGTCGTTATGGATGCAGCCAAATACCGAAATAGCATCAAGGGGCATGCTTTGGTCCTGGGCGGTTCTGGAGGCTTGGGCGCGGAGATCGTACGCGCAGTGACAGCGAACGGTGCGTCGGCCGTTTCCTTGACCTATGGGCGTAACAAGTCGGCCGCCGATAAACTCATCAAAGAACTGGAAGACCTGGGTATCACAGGCTACGCAGGTTCGGTAAATCAAACCGACGAAACCGCCTTCAAACAATTCCTAAACGACGCCGTGATGGCCGCCGACATGGAAATCACATCCGCCATCAACGCCATCGGCATCTCGCCCAACGTGCCGCTCGAAGCGCAAACCTTGGACGGACCGGAAGGATGGCGCCAGGTGTTCGAAGTGAACGTCTATGGCTGCTTCATCTCTACCCGCGCCATCGCCGAGCGCATGAAGGCCAAGGGCGCCCGCGGTTCCATCGTGCTGATTACGTCCACCAACGGCATCAATTCGCAATCGCAGATTTCCACCCACTACGATTCTTCCAAAGCCGCGCAAGGGCACATGATGAAAATCATGGCCGAGCACTACGCGCCCGCCGGTATTCGCATCAATGGGCTGGCGCCCGGGTGGATTCAGACCAGCATGAACGACACGCTTCCCGTCGATGAACGCGAACACGAGATGAGTAAGATCTGGGCCGACCGCTTCGCCGAACCGCACGAGATCGCATCTTTCGCGGCGTTCCTCGCGGGCACGGGCGGCTCCTATGCCTATGGCCAGAACTTCATGGTCGATGGAGGGTATCGGTAGTTCATTTTCGTTATTGGGTTGTGCGGCCGTCGCGATCCGGTCCGTACAACACGTGCATTTTGCCGCCGCGATGTCCGGTCAAACTCCCCCACCTTTGGCCATACGTTCCTGCAAAGCTTCCCGAAAACAGACCATTCGTTTGGAGTAGCTGGGAGAAAATGACGGAAGGCCGTTGAACTCGTATTCCCCGCGCTCTTGGCGCGGGGGCAAACTTCGGGGGGTTTCCAAAGAGGGCGAAGTGATTTTCACGTAGCCCCCTTTGGTCAAGGGCGGGGTCAATACCCCGCCCGCGAAGACCCTTTTATTTTGTTCTCAAGATGGCTGCAGGGCATTGACTGAGTTTTTCGACATTCGCAAGTTGTCGAAGACAAGACGTGTGCGGAAGCAAAGGGCTCGCATCATTGCGGAAATGGATTGAGCTGGTTTTTGGAAGGACTTGAGGACGCCGATCGCGAAACGGCGCAATCGGGTAATGTTCTGTGGACCGAAACCGGTGCGGATGCGGCTGCGATCCTCATCGTAATTCCAGTCGATCATATAGTGAACGCTCTCGATGGCCCAGTGATATGGACTTATCCTGTGATATGGACTTATCCACTAGACAAAGAAAAAGAGAGAGATTGGGATTGACGCATATTGATTAGATATGATTAAACCTATGTCCACACGTGTCCTCACTGCCCATATCCTTGTTGAGCTCGCTGAACAGGTCGACGAGATCGCCGAGCGCATCGATCGCCCTCGTGGATGGATCGTCA
>JANNFC010000726.1:0-13210 GCA_031379405.1 Betaproteobacteria bacterium
GTCATGTAAAACGCTTGCAGGCCGAAGGGCGCAAGGTTGCGATGGCGGGTGATGGCATCAACGATGCCCCTGCGTTGGCGCTGGCCGATGTCGGCATCGCCATGGGTACCGGCACCGACGTCGCGATGGAAAGCGCCAGCGTGACGTTGGTAAAAGGAGATCTGCGCGGCATCGCGCGCGCCGCCGCGCTCTCTCGCGCGACGATGCGCAACATCCGCCAGAACCTCGCTTTCGCATTCGGCTATAACGCGCTCGGCATCCCGGTTGCCGCCGGCGTGCTCTACCCGGTGTTCGGGCTGCTGCTGTCGCCGATCTTCGCCGGCGCCGCCATGGCGTTGAGCTCGGTGTCCGTGGTGACCAACGCGTTACGGCTCAATCGCGTCAGGCTATGAGGGTGGCACGATAAAAAATGCCAGCCACTTGCTGGAAGTGATTTTCGGCTGGAAGAGGAACCCTCATTTCGGATGTTCATGTACGTGCGTCTCGCACAGCGCGAAGAGCACGAAACGGCATCGACCGCCAATTCTTCGACTACCTGGCGCGCGGCGGGCCCTGCGGGCAGGAGGACGGCACCCTCGCACCGTGGGCATTGGTCGCGTCGCCGCCATTCGCGCCCGAAATCGTGTTGCCCGCGCTGGACTATTGCATACACTAGGGTGGACCTGATTCGCTCGACCGGATTTTGTCGATTGCCTAAGTCCAGATTGGAAGAGTAGACTGCCCTGGCTATGTTTCGCCGTCTCGTGATCATGTTCATCGTCTTGTGGCTTCCCCTCCAAGGGGTGGTGGCTGCGGTGATGCCGTTTTGCAAGCATGCGATGGCGAAGGGAGTCGATTCATCGTCAACTCAACACAGCAGTGCGGTTGACCATGGCCATCATACGCAGCACGCATCCAGCGACACCTCGACTCACTCCGAGCGTGCGGAACATCGATCTGACGGTTCAGCACTGGTAAAACTAGCCTGCGACAATTGCGACGTATGTCATCTCGCGTGTGCTACGTTTATTCCTGCGCAGCACCACAGCGTTTGTTTCGCGCTAGTCCAGGTGTATCAGCCGTATTTCACCCCCTTCTACAACCTGCTCGCCCCCGAGCAACTGCTTCAGCCCCCCAGGCCGTCGTCCTGCGCTTGACGGGAAGCGACTCTGTCGCCGCTGTCGCAGCTCACGCTGAGTGCTCATGCGCCGGTTCTGAGTGATTGTCTGTGACTGTCTAGTCGCCTCCAGTGTACTGAGCGGTATCAGTGTCTTTTCGGTCGTCGCACAGATTCGTGCGTTGCTCGATGATCTCTACGCCTTAGGTAGGAGATGCCGTGCTATCTCTCGTATTTTTGAAAGGACGAAGCAATGTTCTACATTGGACTTAAGAAGCTATGCGTCGCATTGGTTGCGTGGCTCATTGTGGGTTGCACCGCCACCTTAACGGCGCCCGAGCTTGGTTCCGGCCATCCCGCCAATCCCGCCGCGACCGAGTCGGCAATGCCCATCTTGTCGCCCACGTTGAAGTCATATCGAACATCGACGACTACGGCGCCTAGTGATACTCCGGGCCGGAAGGATGACATGCAAGGCATGGATCACTCGCAACACGGAACCGCCAAGCAAACGGCCGCAAAGGAGGATCATGGGGACCACGGCGCGTCACACGGGAGCGGTGGGTCCGCCGCTGGCAAACCTGGCAACGCCAGCATGCCGACTCGTGACATCCAGATTGTCACGCTGGATGCGATGCGATTTGACCCGAACAGCGTCAGGGTGAAGGCGGGGGAGACGATCCGTTTTGTCGTCACCAACGCGGGGCAGGTTCAGCACGAATTTGTCATCGGTGACCCTAAGGAACAGGAAGAGCATGCAGAGATGATGCGAAAGATGCCCAGCATGAAGCACGCAGACAACAATATGCTCACGCTCACACCGGGCGAGACCAAGGCGCTCTTGTGGGAGTTCGACAAGGGCGGTGAGTTCGAGATCGCTTGCCACGTACCCGGCCACTACGAGGCGGGGATGCGGGGCAAGGTATCGGTAATCGGGACATCCGCTTCCCCAGAGAAGGAGCGCGCCGTGGAGGAAGACGATCATGATGACCATAAGCACTAGTCCAGGCGTCGCCGGTGTCATGCGGCCGCATGCATTCACAGTGTCTCGTGAAGAACCCGAAAAGGCTAACCAACCATGAATACCGCCTACCGATCCAATTCCGTGCGAGGCCGTCTTATTCATCAAGTAGCCGCGGCGCTAACGATTCTGTTGCTATCCGCCTGCGCCAGTGTTCAACCGAAGCCGGGTTTCTCCGACGTACAGCAACTCGTCGGGAAAAAAATCAACCAGCAGATCAGATGGAACCAGGGTAGAGAATAAGACACGGCTGTGGCCGACGCGGTGCGCGCATTGCTCCGGGACAAGCTGACAGTCGATGAGGCGGTGCAGGTCGCGCTGCTCAACACGCCCTCTTTGCAGGCGGTCTATGAGCGCCTGGGTGTCGCGCAGGCGGATGTCGTTCACGCAGGATTGCTGAGCAATCCGGTATTCAGTCTCGGCTACCAGAGATCTACTACCGGTGTTTCGCACTCTAAGACCAATCTGGGCGTTACCCAGGACTTCCTGAGCATCCTGACGCTGGCTCCACGCAAACAGTTGGCGGGTGCCTCCTTCGAGAAGGCCAAGCTTGCGGTCGGGCAGGAGATTCTTCGCACGGCTGCGGAGGTTAAGGCGGTCTACTACACGGTGGTGGGTGACGCGCAGGCACTGGAACTGTTTCGTCAAGCGCTCACGGCTGCGCAAGCGGCCGCGGAACTGGCGCAGCGTCAGTACGATGCCGGTACCCTGAGTAAGCGTGAGCAACGATTACAGCAAGCCTTCTACGCTCAGACCTTACTCGACGTGGCCGCGACCGAACTGCAACTCGCGAGCGACCGCGAAAAATTGAACCGCATGCTCGGGCTCTGGGGCGCCAATACAATTTGGCAGGTGCCAGCACGCTTGCCCGAGGTACCCGCGAGCGCTCCGCTCTTCGAGAAACTCGAATCCGTCGCCATCGCCGAGCGGCTGGATCTGGCCGCGCTCAAGCGCGAGCGCGATATCGTCGCGGGCTCGCTTGGTTACACCAAGGACTATCGTTACTTGAGCGTACTGGGCATCGGGTATGGGTATGAAAGAGACATTCTCGACGAAACGCTCAGAGGACCCACCTTGGAACTCGGCCTGCCATTGTTCGATCGAAGCCAGGGCAACATCGCGCGCCTGGAGTCGCAATTGCGCGAAACGCAACGCAAGCTCGAAGCGCTTGCCATCGACATTCGCTCGGAAGCAAGAGAAGCCTACACGCGGGTCTTGGCCGCCCAAGCGACGGTCGAGCACTTTAAAGCGGCGGTGCTGCCGGTGCAGCAGGACATCGTGAACGAGACCCTCAAGTTCTACAACGGGATGCTACTGGGTATCTATGACTTGTTGCGCGCAAAGCAGGATCAAGTGGCGGCCGGGCGCGATTACATCCACGCCATCAAGCGTTACTGGCTTGCTTACGTGGACTTGGAGAAAGCACTGGGCGGGCGCCTTCCGGCTGCCGCTGTGACCATGAACAATCCCTCCGAACCCACACCCACTAACGATCCCATACCCGCGCGCAGTCGAGATGAGCCGATGCGGGTCCCGGATTCCGGCGCATCCAGCCGCACGCCCCAAGACGTACAAGATCATTTATCGCATCAGCCTAAAGGCAAGCAACCATGAACAGACGAGATCTACTCAAATCCGGCGCAGTCATTTTTGCGGGCGCAGCGAACACGACATTTCAATCCGCCTCCGCGCAAGAGAAATCTGCCGCACAAACTCAGCCCTCGCTCGAACCCTCACCAGGCGCCAGTTACACACCGGTTGTCACGCTCAACGGCAGCACGCTGCCGTGGAAGATGGAGAACGCAGTGAAGGCGTTTCACCTGATCGCAGAGCCAGTCAAACGCGAGTTTGCTCCGGGCATGGTGGTTAATTGTTGGGGCTACAACGGCGTTACGCCCGGACCAACTATTGAATGCATCGAGGGTGACCGGGTGCGCATCTATGTCACCAACCGCCTCAAGGAACATACGACAATTCATTGGCACGGCATCTTCTTGCCCAACGGTATGGACGGCGTAGGTGGACTCAATCAGCCCCAAATCCAGCCGGAAGAGACCTTCGTGTACGAGTTCACCCTGAGACAGAACGGAACGTTCTTGTATCACCCCCATGCCGACGAAATGGTGCAGATGGCGCTCGGCATGTACGGCATGTTCATTGTGCATCCGAAAGTCCCGGAGAATCCGCGCATCGACAGGGACTACGCGTTCATCTTGCACAACTTCGATGTGAAGGCGGGTACCGCTACGCCGGACCCCTCGGTGATGACCAACTTCAACATGTGGACATTCAATAGCCGGGTGTTTCCCGGCATCGATCCATTGGTTGCGCGCCTGGGCGATCGCGTGCGCGTGCGCATCGCGAACTTGTCCATGCATGAGCATCCGATCCACATTCACGGGACCGCATTCGAGGTGACGGGCACCGACGCCGGTTGGCTTCCACTGTCTGCGCGCTACAAGGAGACCACCATGCTGGTGCCAGTCGGGAACATTCGCGTCGGTGAGTTCATTGCCGATGCGCCGGGAGACTGGGCGTTGCATTGCCACAAATCGCACCACACGATGAATGCCATGGGACATGATGTACCGAACATGCTCGGCGTCGACCAACGCGAGGTGGCGGGCAAGATTCAATCGCTGCTGCCCGCCTACATGGCGATGGGGGAGAACGGCATGGCCGAACATGCCGCCCACAGTGCCATGGGCCACATGCCATTGCCGGAGAACACCCTTGCAATGATGACAGGCGAGGGGCCCTTCGGTCCCATCGAAATGGGCGGAATGTTCACCGTGGTGAAAATACGAGAAAACCTTGCGGCCGGTGATTACAGCGATCCGGGGTGGTACGAGCATCCGGAGGGTAGTGTCGCCTGGAAGGTGAGCGAGGCGGAACTCAAGCGCATCTTCGGGTAGTCAAAGGCGGGGTCAGTACCCCGCCCGGGAAGTCCCCTTTAATGATGAAAGGAATCAAGATGGACAAACGATCACTGCTTATTACGTCAGCTATTGCGGGACTACTTGCCCTAAGCACCGTGGCTGCCCAGGCGCACAGCCCCAAACTCGGTAAGGACAAGGAGAAGTGCGCAGGTGTGGCGAAGGCGGGCATGAACGATTGCGGCACCAGCACCCACTCTTGCGCCGGACAGTCCAAGATCGACGGCGACGCCAATGAATGGATGGTGCTTCCCAAAGGCACGTGCGAACGCATCGTAGGTGGCAAGGTCGTTCAGTCCGAAGCGAAACAGCTTCCGAAGAACTGATCCACCGCTTCGCTCGGGCGGACGCTCGAAAGACAAAGAAGACAAAGGGTCAGGTCTATACTTAGCAATGCTATTACGTATAGACCTGACCCTTTTGTGCCACCGAATCCAACACTGCGCACAGGATCCTCATCCGTCAGCTCAAGCTAACGCTGCCTCCGCGGCCACTGCCTAAAATCTAGCCCCCGGTTGAGAAAGTTGGGCTAGTGTTCGTGGCGATGATGGACATCTGGGTAATGCGGATGCGTGTGGGAGATCCGTTCATGGCGATGAGGGTGCGTGTGAGAGTCGCCGATTGCGAAGGAAAAATCGTGGTCGTGCCCGTGATCCGCATCGTGCACGTGCTCGTGTGTGTGTTCGACTAAATCATGCACATGCGGGTGCGCATGCTGCTCGGTCAGGTGTAGCCAGACGCCTGCTCCCATCAGAGCGGCAGCGATCCAGAAGGCGATTTGTGCGTCCTCTCCGAGAAGGGTTACCGCGAGGGCGGCGCCGACGAACGGCGCGGTTGAGAAATACGCGCCGGTGCGTGCGGCGCCGAGCCCACGTAAGGCCACCACAAAGAGCACCAAGCTCAAACCGTATCCCAAAACGCCAAGCGCTCCAGCTTCGGCGGCTTGTCGTACGCTGGGCAAATGAGCATTCAGCACGAGGGAGAGTGTAAAGTTGACCAGTCCGGCACTCAGTCCTTTCGCGCCTGCGATGAATACCGCGTCACCCGCTGAGATCTGCCGAGTGAGATTGTTGTCCACTGCCCAACAAGCACAGGCCGCCGCCACCAGCAGAGCACCCTCCAGCCGCACCACGGCGATGCCATTGTGTGGCCAGGCGAGCGCAAGACCACCCAGGACGATGCATAGCATGCCCATCACCACACGCCGCCCGGCGTTCTCTCGAAACACGACCCAGGCAATGGCAGCGGTGAATACCGCCTCGAGGTTAAGGAGCAATGAGGCCGCCGATCCACTCATTCTTGCCAAGCCGGCCATGAGGAGAGTGGGGGCCAGCACGCCGCCGGCCGCGATCGCCCCAACGAGCCAGACCAACTCCTTTCTCTTTAATCCGATCCCGGCGCGAAACCGCCCTGAAGCAACCCCATAACCGAGGAGCACCACCCCGCTTGGCAGGTATAGAAGCGATGCAAGCATGGTCGGATGCAGGTCCAGCGCCAAGTCTCGAGCAAGCGGTGTGCTGGCACCGAACAATGCGGCCGCGCCGAGTGCCGCCAAGACGGCGGTAAGCGATTGAGCAGAGGACTGTGACATAGTTTCAGTGCTGCGTGCGAGCCACAGTCAATGGGGCCCGAAGCGTCATCCGTTTTGCGCTTCCTTCGCGCGTGGCGCCGACGTTCCGCCCGTTGCCTCTCGTGCGTACGCTAAACGATACAGCACCGGCAGCACCAGCAGCGTAAGCGCGGTGGAAGACAGTATGCCCCCGATCACGACCGTGGCCAGTGGCCTTTGTACTTCCGCGCCTGTACCCATGGCCAGCGCCATGGGAATGAATCCCAGGGCCGCGACCAGCGCCGTCATAAGCACGGGACCTAGTCTCGTGAGCGAGCCAAGCTGAATCGCGTCATCCAGGGTTCGTCCTTCCTCTCTCAAACCACGAATGAAGGACACCATCACGAGTCCGTTTAGAACCGCCACGCCAGACAGTGCGATGAATCCGACCCCCGCAGAGATTGACAGCGGAATATCCCGCAACCAAAGGGCAAAGATCCCTCCCGTCATGGCAAAGGGAACCCCGGTGAACACTATCAGCCCATCGGGAAAATTTCCGAACATCGTGTAAAGCAGGATGAAAATCAATCCTAACGCAATCGGCACGACGATCTGGAGACGCTGGGCTGCGGAGATCAACTGCTCGAATTGTCCGCCCCACGCGATCCAGTAGGCGGCGGGGATTCTCACCTGCTCTGCGATCAGGGTCTGTGCCTCCTGCACGAAAGACCCGACGTCTCTGCCACGCACGTTCGCGGTAACGACTACGCGCCGCTTACCGCTCTCGCGGCTGATCTGGTTGGGGCCTTGCGTGATGTCTAAAGTGGCCACTTCGCCCAAGGTAACGTAGGCAGGAGATCCGTTCGCGGTTACGGTCTGCGCGCGCGCATCGGAGCCTGGCAGCCTGATGGGTAGGCGTTTTAGCGCCTCGACGTCTTCGCGCTGATGTTGCGGCAAGCGCACTTGAAGATCGAAGCGGCGGTCGCCCTCGAAGATGCTGCCGGCAGTCTTGCCCCCGATGGCAATGGCGGCGGCGTCTTGCACGTCCGCGGCGTTTAACCCATAGCGTGCGAGCTTGGCACGATCGATTCGGATGGAAAGCACTGGCAGTCCGGTGAGGTGCTCCGCCTTCACGTCCGCCGCGCCAGGGATTTGTTCCAGGCGCTTTTCGATTTGGCCGCCTAGGTCGAGAAGTGTGTCGAGGTCATCGCCGAATATCTTCACGGCGACATCCGCTCGCACCCCGGACAAGAGTTCGTTGAAACGCATCTGGACCGGTTGGGTGAACTCATAATTGTTGCCCGGTATCTCTCCTAGTGCTTGCTCCATCGCTCGCACCAGTTCCGCTTTGGTGCGGTACGAGCCCGACCATTCTCGTTGTGGCTTGAGGATGATGAAGTTATCCGCGACGCTCGGGGGCACCGGGTCAGTCGCGATTTCCGCAGTTCCGATCTTGGCAAAAATCTTGTCGACCTCGGGAAACGTCTTGATCTTTCGCTCCAGTGCGTACTGCATCTCGACAGCCGTGGTAAGACTGGTTCCGGGAATACGTAGTGCGTGTAGCGCGATGTCTCCCTCGTCGAGACTGGGTACGAACTCGCTTCCTTGCCTAGTGGCCAACAAACCGGCCAACATCATCACCACTACGGCGCAGGTGATGGTGAATGCTTTGTTGTGCATCGCGCTCTCCAATGCCGGCCGATAGGCCTTCCTGGCCCACGCAAGAGCGGGAATCTCTTTCTCAGTCACCTTGCCCGAAAGGAACAGCGCGACTGCCGCAGGAATGAATGTCACTGACAGAATCATCGCGCCCAGTAGGGCCATGACAACGGTAGCCGCCATGGGATGGAACATCTTTCCTTCCACGCCGGACAAGGCGAAGATCGGCAGGTACACCACCATGATAATGAGCTGGCCGTAGAGCAGGGCCCGCCTCGTCTCCTTGGATGCGTCGAACACCACGGCCAAGCGCTCCGCACGGGTCAATGCCCGTGCGCGGCGCACTTGCTCGAGGGTCACACGCCGTATGCTGTTTTCCACGATCACAATGGCTCCATCCACGATGATGCCGAAGTCCAGCGCTCCCAGGCTCATCAGATTCGCGCTAATCTTATTGCTCAACATGCCAGTGAACGTGAACAACATGGACAACGGAATGATCAGCGCGGTGATTAGCGCCGCGCGAAAATTTCCCAAGAACACAAACAGTACGGCGATCACCAGTGCCGCACCCTCCAGAAGATTGGTCGCCACCGTGCGGATGGTTTTGTCGACCAAGGTCATGCGGTTGTAGACCGGCGTGGCGACCACGCCTTGGGGTAGGCTGCGATTGACTTCAGCCAACTTCACGGCGGCGGCGGCGGCGACCGTGCGGCTATTTTCTCCGATCAACATAAATACCGTGCCCAGTACCACTTCTTTGCCGTCCTGGGTTGCGGCACCGTTGCGCAGCTCTTTGCCGATCACAACGTCGGCGACATTCTTGATACGTACCGGCACACCCTGGTGGGCGCCGAGTATGATGTCGGCGATCTCGTCCAAATTTGTGACCTGTCCCGGCAGGCGCACCAGATACTGCTCGCCCCTATTCTCGATATACCCCGCCCCCACATTGACATTGTTGCGTTCCAGGGCGTCCACAACATCTTGAAGGGCGAATCCATAAGCGACTAGCTTTTCAGGGTAGGGCGTTACGTGGAACTGTTTGACGTAACCGCCCACCGAGTTCACCTCCGTCACACCCTTGACCGTACGCAGTTGGGGCTTAATGATCCAGTCTTGGATCTCGCGTAAATCGGTGGGGTTGTAAGGTGTTGCATCGGGCTTTCTCGCATCCGGGTCGGCTTGGACTGTCCACATGAATATCTCACCCAATCCGGTGGAGATTGGTCCCATGGTCGGTTCGATATTTGGCGGGAGTCTGCCCTTGGCTTCCTGGATGCGCTCGTTCACCAACTGGCGCGCGAAATAGATATCGGTGCTGTCCTTAAACACAACTGTCACCTGAGACAGCCCATAGCGGGAAACAGATCGAGTGTAGTCTAGGCCGGGCAGTCCCGCCATGACGGTTTCGATGGGAAAGGTCACGCGCTGCTCGACCTCCACGGGTGAGTAGCCGGTCGCCTGGGTGTTGATCTGCACTTGCACGTTGGTGATGTCCGGCACGGCGTCAATCGGAAGTTTTTGATAGCTGTAGATGCCCAGCACCGCCATCGCCAGCACCGCTAACAGCACAAACCAGCGCTGGTGTATGGAAAATCGCAATACATGGTCGAACATGATCTGCCTTCGCGTTCAGTGGTCGTGCGTGGCGCCGGATTTCCCGAGGTCGGCCTTGATGGCGAAGCTGTTACCGCCGGCATATTTCTCTCCGGCGGACAGCCCCTTGAGCACCTCCACCATCTTGCTGTCGCTACGGCCCAGTTCCAGTGGACGCGCCTCGAAGTATTCGCCGTATCGGCCAAACACCACTGACCAGTCGCGTACGGTCTGAATGGCATCCGCCGATACGGCGACGGGCACCCGCACTTCTTCGGCCGATAACTTTACGTCGACATACATGCCAGGCCGCCATTGCCCTGTGGGATTGTCGAGGGTGACGCGGGCCTGGGTCGTGCGCGTTTGCTCGGCCACGATGGCGCTGATGTGAGAGACGGTGCCCACTCCCTCCGCCTCGAATGCCGCCGCCTTGACGGTCGTTGGCTGCCCCACGGCAATCGACCCAAGATCTTTCGGATACACGGTGATCTCCACCCACACGTTTGATAGGTCCGCAAGCGTGAAAATACTGGAATCCTCCTTTAGGGTTTCTCCCATCGCCACGGCTTTTTTTACGATGACCCCCGAGGATGGTGCGCGAATCTCGAATCGGCTTAGATTCCTTCCATGACCGTGCTCCCCGGGTCGCACGCCGAGGGCGCGCAGCTTTTCAGAAGCCACGTCGGAGGTGATCTCGGCCTCGTTCAGCGCTTGGCGGGCGGAAAGATAGTCCTGCTCTGCTGAAATCTTTTCCTCCCAAAGTTTGCGTTCTCTATCTGCCGTAATGCGCGCCAAGAGCAGCCTCTTGCCGGCCGCCATGAACTGGCTGCGAAGATCGGCCAGCGCTTGACTTTCGATGACCGCGAGCACCTCTCCTTTTTTCACCCGCTGTCCAAGATCGCGATGTACCGAGATCACCACACCCGACACACGCGGCACCACATGCACCATCCGCTCTTCGTTGAATTTGATCTCGCCCTGCAGATGCAGCACGGGCTTTATCGTGGTCGGACCAGCGGTGAGAATTTCGACCCCGGTGCTCTTCAGTACCGCATCCGGCATTGCTACCCGCGCCTCGACTTGGCTGTAGCGCCATCGGAAGGTCTTGCCACTGCGTTCAGCGGCAATTGCGACATCGAAGGAGTGCGGTTCCTCGACCTCCTGATCGCCCAGCAGATAGCTGGCCTCCGGCGAGAACTGGAATACTTGCGGTTGCCTGCCAAGCCGGGAAAGTGTCAGCGTGACGTTAGCGACGGTGGGCGGGAGGGGTTCGCCATTCTGATAGAGATAGAGTCGGAACTGTGGGGGCACCCCTTGCTCGAAAATCGTGACCTCCGCGCCAAAGCCATCGGTAGTGAATAACTTGCCTCCTCTTGGACCTTTATCCAGTACCTGTTTCGCCTCAGCATTCATCGCATTCGATGCGTGCTCGGCTTTAACCCGCCCGTGCTCGCTTGCGGGATTGACGGTTTTGTCTTGGGTAAGAATCAACCCGCTGATGACAATGCCAACCGTGACCACAATCAAAATGGCAATCGATTGCTTTCGCTTCAACATAGGATCCTCAGTTTTTGCTGCTACCTGCCTTTGCCGGCAAGATTGCATTGGCCTCAATGGGCCCGGCGATCAGGCGTTCGATCTCATTGACCAACTGCTGGGAGTTCACCAGTGCCCTCAGATACAGGATTCGGTTTTGGAAGAGAGTGCGCTGCGCGTCAAGCACTTCCAGAAAGCCGAACTTGCCCAACTCATAGCCCCGATTCGATACGTCAAAGGTGCTTTTCGCAGCAGGCAGCACTTCGTCACGCAGTACCTTGATTTCGTAGGTGGCCGCCAACAAGGCCTCGTATGTCTGCGCGAGTTCGGACTGAAGCGCCAGGTTCGTCGCCGCCTGCTCATCCACCGTCTTGTCGAGACGTCGATAGGCTTCTCGCAGATTGCCTTGATTGCGATCGAACAAAGGAAGCGGGACAGACATGCCCAATAACGCAGTGTTCTCGCCGAACTGCGAGTAACGTCTGACACCGGCGCTCAACGTTAAATCAGGAATGCGTCGGGTTTTCTCAAGATCCAATAGCGCTTTGTGCTGCTCCACGCGGCGCTGACCCCGTAGTGCTACGGGATTCACGCTCGCGCGGCGAGCCAGCGTGTCTAAGCTTGGCAGTGCGACCAAGGATGCGAGATCGCCCTGCGCCCGCGCGAACCGTGGCGCAGGATTCCCCCACAGCAGGGTCAGTTGCTTACGGGCACCCACCAGATCACGCCGGGCCTGCTCCAACTCGATATGGGCGCTTGACAGCGTTAGCCTCGCCTTGGTTTCTTCAATCGGGGGAACCTTGCCGGCTTGTACCCGCTTGGCGACCGCGTCTACCACGCTGCTGGCCAGTTGCACACTTTCTTCCGCAAGGACTGTTCGCCCCTGTCCTCCAAGAACCATGGTAAAGGCGTTTGCCACGCGAGCGGTGAGTTCCAGGAACTTGGCTTCATAGTCCTGGCGAGCGACGCTGCGTGCAAGCGCCGCTGCCGTAATACGGGCGGAACGCTTGCCGCCAAGTTCGATCACCTGGCTCAGCCGAATCGTGGTCGATCGCTGTGCCGCGCCGTTCTGCTGACCTCCTATATCCTCCGCCTCCAGTGCCAACTCGGGATTGCGCAACAGCCCGGACTGAATTTCGGCTCCTTCCAAGGCCCCCATTTCTTTGACGTAAGAGGACAATTCCGGATTGTTCTTGAGCGCGAGCTGCACGGCCTCTCGCAGAGTGAGGTCAGCGTTTCCTTCGTGTTCAACCATCGAGGTATTTGTGCCGATGTGGACGGTGGGTGGACCGACAAACGTGCGCTCGGCCATTGCCGGCAGCATGACGATGACACCAAGAAAAACGATTCCGCTCCGAGCGGTGAGTCTTGTGAGTCTTGGACCGACGGAAAACAACTTGAATACCATGGCAATCCTTCGCAAAAATTGCGCGCGCCAGAGCGGCGTGGACGTGTTGTATGTCCGATGCAACGTGGCGTGCTTGCAAGCACGAACCACCCTGAATCTTCAGGGCCACGCTGAAAGCACTCGGAAACTAGCTTGCGAAGTGGTTGCGAGGAGGGCGAAGCGGCGAGTCGGCGACGGACTCGGACATGAATGCGGGTTCGTCTGCGATGTGAACTTGCGTGTTCGCGAAATCAATGAGCATTCTTGTTTCGCTTAGGACGGCGCCCAGGGTGTGACTCATCGCGTGCAGAACGGTATGGGTACCTGCATCCGGGCTGTCTCCGCTGTCATCAGAAGTGCCCCGATGATGCTCACCCAGATGCAAAGCCGGGTCTAGCGAGAGTACCAAGCGCTCGTGATCGAGCTC
>JANNFC010000022.1:0-24426 GCA_031379405.1 Betaproteobacteria bacterium
GAACTTGTCACCGAGGTTGCCCGCGGCATAATGCGGGATGTAATCCCAGACGCTCAGTTTGCCGATCTGGTTGGAGGCCATCAATTCCACCGACTTGCGGCTCAGTACGCGCGCTCCGTCCAACTGGCCGCCGTTGATGAACATCTGCGTGAAGCGCAAATAGTCAGGCACCGTGGAGCTGAGTCCGCCGCCACCGGAGAAGTAGGTGCGCAGGTTGGAGTAGGGCACCGCGGGCGAGAATACTAACTGGCCCCAACGCGTGGGTTCATCGCCGGCCTTGGCCAATCCGCCCTCGGGTTTGGGCATGTACAGGCTGACCAATCGGTCCTTCTGTGCTGCTGAGACAAAGAACTGCGTGTCCTTCATCTTGAGCGGATCGAAGATGCGCGCCTTGAAGAACTGGTCCAATGGCATGCCGGACACCACTTCGATCAGCGCGCCCAATACGTCAGTGTTCAGCCCGTACTCGTAGGCTTCCCCGGGTTGATTGTTGAGCGGGACCAAGGCGATTTTCTTCACCGCCTCACCGATGGTGCCCTGGGTGGGCGTCAAGCCATCGGAGACACCGGCGTCTTCGTACATCTTGGCGATGGGCTCCTTGTTCCAGAACCGATAGCTGATGCCGGAGGTGTGGCTGAGAAGATCGAGAATCGTGGGCTCGCGTTTGGCGGCCACCGGCTCACCTCCTTGAGAGAGCACTTTGATGCCCTTGAATTCAGGGATGTGCTTGGACAGCGGATCGGTGAGTAGCAGCTTGCCTTCCTCGTACAGCATCATCACGGCAACGCTCGTAATGGGTTTGGTCATGGATGCGATGCGAAAGATGGAATCGTCGCGCATGGCCTTGCCGCTCTCGATATCGCTGTGGCCGAAGGATTTCAGATAAATCAGTTTGTTGTTGCGGGCGACACCGACTACGCCCCCAGGGATCTGCTTGTTGTCGATGTAGGGCTTGAGAGCGGCGGCTACTCGCTCCAACCTCTGGGACGAAAGGCCCGCCTGCTCGGGAGTGGCGCGATCGAGATCCGCAGCGTTTAGCGCCGATGACGCAACCAGCAGGGATGCCAATACAAAACGCGATTTCAATAGGTACTGCATAACTCCTCCATAGGGTTTGTGGTGCTTTGGGTGGATGCCCATGGCATTCTGCCAGTGCGTGCGTGAACTCACAATGCAGACCCGTTCTGGCACTGTGTTGTGTGCGTGCGGAAGTTAACTGGCTTGCGCGGGTTACGTTACACTTCACTTGCTCCGGCACAGTTTTCCAGAGTCATAACGACACATAAATTCAAGGAGGAGGGGTATGGCACAGGTGTCTGACGCGCTGCCGCAGAGCGGCGTGCCCGAGACGGGGTTGCTGTCGAAAGAACGAATCATTGCCGGGCCTGGGTTCAACCGCTGGTTGGTGCCTCCGGCTGCGTTGTGCATCCACTTGTGCATTGGCATGGCCTACGGATTCTCGGTGTTCTGGCTGCCCCTTACCAAGGCCATTGGACTGAAGTCTTCGCTCGTCTGTCCGGCGAGTATGGGATGGCTGGAAAAACTCTTTACCATCAGTTGCGACTGGGACAAACCCATGTTGGGCTGGATGTACACGTTGTTCTTCGTCTTTCTGGGGTCGAGCGCCGCGCTGTGGGGCGGATGGCTTGAGCATGCTGGTCCGCGCAAGGCGGGTGTTGTGTCCGCGATTTGTTGGTGTGGTGGTTTGGTGCTCTCCGCCGTGGGGGTCTACAACCATCAATTGTGGGCCATGTGGCTGGGCTCCGGCGTCATCGGCGGCATCGGTCTGGGGTTGGGCTATATCTCTCCGGTGTCTACGCTGATCAAGTGGTTCCCCGATCGTCGCGGTATGGCAACCGGCATGGCCATCATGGGATTTGGCGGGGGCGCCATGATCGGCTCGCCGCTGGCCGACAGACTGATGAAGTTCTTTGCCACGCCGACGTCGGTGGGTGTGTGGGAGACATTTCTCACCATGGCCGTCATCTATTTCTTCTTCATGATGATCGGTGCACTGGCCTATCGCGTACCGCCAACGGGGTGGAAGCCCGAGGGTTGGACGCCGCCCGCCTCTCAAGCGACCAATAGCATGATCACGCAGCGACACGTGCACCTCAGCAAAGCCTGGCGCACGCCACAGTTTTGGTGTTTGTGGGGAATCTTGTGCTTGAACGTGTCCGCTGGCATCGGCGTCATCGGGATGGCCTCGCCCATGTTGCAAGAGATCTTTGGCGGTAAGCTAATTGGGCTCGACATCAAGTTCGATCAGTTGGGCAAGGAGCAACTGGGCGCGATCGCCGCCATCGCCGCGGGCTTCACCGGATTGCTGAGTTTGTTTAACATCGCTGGCCGCTTTATCTGGGCGTCGTTCTCGGATTACATAGGCCGCAAGGCCACGTACTTCACCTTTTTCACGCTGGGATTTGTGCTCTACGCCTATGCGCCGAGCGCAGGCCAACTGGGAAGCGTGGCGCTTTTTGTCGGTATTTTCTGCGTTGTACTCACTATGTATGGCGGTGGATTCGCTACTATTCCGGCTTACCTGGCGGATATGTTCGGCACGCAAATGGTGGGTGCCATCCACGGTAGGTTGCTCACGGCATGGTCCGTCGCGGGTATCTTGGGTCCGGTGCTGGTGAACTACATTAACGACTTCCAAATCAAATCCGGTGTGCCCAAGAGCGAGGCCTACGACACCACCATGTATGTTCTGGCCGCGCTGCTGGTTGGCGGATTCATCTGCAATTTTCTGGTGCGTCCAGTGGCGGATAAGTGGTTCATGACGGACGCGGAATTGGCGGCGGAACGAAAGCTGGCGCACGATCGAGCGCTCGCCAACGAAGTTCGAGGGGAGGGCACATCCGTGACAGGGCGGACGAGCGATCGTACCCTGGTGCCGCTGTTCTGGCTCCTGGTGGGCATCCCACTGGCGTGGGGTGTATGGACGACGGTGGAAAAGGCCGCCGTATTGTTCAAGTAAACTAGTTTGCCCCGTGCGTTTCGCGCGGGGCAAAATTCGGCGGATTCCAAAGGGGCAAAAAAGTGATCCGTAAGAAGCCCCCTTTGTTCAAGGGCGGGGTGCGTACCCCGCTCGCGAAGTCCCTCTTATTCAAAGGTTAAGCATTACATGGTCGATCAGAATAAGGCGGCGTACGCGCCCTGCGTTCAAAACGCCATTGCCAATCACGCGCATCGGCCCGGGGGCTTGATGCCGTTGCTGCATGAGATTCAAGAAGAGTTGGGTTACGTCCCCCCGGAGGCGCTCGGCGGTATTGCCAAGGCCGTCAATTTGTCGCGGGCGGAGGTGCATGGAGTGGTGACTTTCTATCCCGATTTTCGGAGCGCACCACCCGGAAAACATGTCCTCAAAGTATGCCGGGCCGAGGCTTGCCAGGCGATGCAAGGTGATGCGCTGGCGGATCATGTACGCAAGCGTCTAGGAGTGGATTTCCATCAAACCACTGCCGATGGAAAAGTGACCCTGGAACCGGTGTACTGCCTCGGCAACTGCGCATGCTCTCCGGCCGTGATGCTGGATGGCGAGGTGCACGGCAGGGTGACACCTGCCAGAATTGATACCTTGTTTGATGCCATGATGGCGGGGAGCAATTCATGACGGTCACCGTCTTTGTTCCGCTCGACACCAGCGCTGTGTCGCTGGGGGCGAACGCAGTGACCAAGGCGATCGAGCGGGAGGCCGCCAAGCGCAACGCGCCGATACGCATAATACGCAACGGATCCAGGGGAATGTTCTGGCTCGAGCCGATGGTCGAGGTCCAAACCCCGGCAGGCCGGATAGCTTACGGGCCGGTGTCGACTTCGGATGTGCCACCACTCTTCGACGCTGGATTCCTCAGCGGCGGCAAGCATGCGCTGTCCCTGGGTGTCACGGAAGAGATTGCCTACTTCAAACGCCAGGAGCGCCTGTGTTTTGCCCGCGTGGGCGTCACCGATCCCTTGAGCGTCAGCGACTACGAAGCCCATGGCGGCATGCAGGGGCTGCGCAATGTCTTGGCGATGGCCGGTGACAGGATGGTCAGCGAAGTCACGGAGTCGGGCCTGCGCGGCCGAGGCGGCGCGGCGTTCCCAACCGGCATCAAATGGCGCACAGTACTCACGGCCACAGGCGATACCAAGTACGTCGTGTGCAATGCGGACGAAGGCGATTCGGGCACCTTCTCCGATCGCATGCTGATGGAAGGGGATCCCTTCTGCTTGATCGAAGGCATGACCATCGCGGGTCTCGCGGTCGGAGCCAAGCAAGGCTATGTCTACCTGCGCTCCGAATATCCCAATGCCCAGCGCATCTTCCAACAGGCCATCGCAAACGCCGACAGTAGTGGTTATCTGGGTGAGGACATTCTGGGCAGCGGCAAGCGTTTCGAGCTCGAAGTCCGCATGGGTGCAGGCGCTTACATCTGCGGCGAGGAAACCTCACTGCTGGAAAGCCTGGAGGGCAAGCGAGGCATGGTGCGCTTCAAGCCACCGCTGCCCGCCATCAAAGGGTTGTTCGGTTGCCCGACCATCGTCAATAACGTGATCACCTTTGCCTCGCTGCCGATCATCTTCGATAAGGGCGCGGCCTACTACCGTGACTTCGGCATGGGCCGCTCGCGCGGCACCTTGCCGTTTCAGTTGGCGGGGAACATCAAGCATGGCGGCCTAGTCGAAAAAGCATTCGGGTTGACCTTGCGCGAGCTGCTTTACGACTATGGGGGCGGGTCGGCTACCGGAAGACCCATTCGTGCAGTGCAGGTGGGAGGTCCCTTGGGCGCGTACTTACCGGAATCTCAGTTCGATACCCCGCTGGATTACGAGGCCTTCGCCAAGGTTGGCGGCATGCTCGGCCATGGTGGAGTGGTGGCATTCGACGACACCGTAGATATGGCGCGTATGGCCCGCTACGCCATGGAATTCTGTGCGATCGAGTCGTGCGGCAAGTGCACTCCCTGTAGAATCGGCTCAACGCGCGGGGTGGAGGTCATTGACCGGATCGTCGCCGGCGAGCAGAGGGAGAAGAACCTCGCTACACTCACGGACCTGTGTGACACGATGCTGCATGGTTCGCTCTGTGCTCTCGGGGGCATGACGCCGTTTCCGGTGATGAGCGCCCTCGAGCACTTCAAACAAGACTTCGAAAAGTCGTCGTAGATTTCTGGCCCGGCCTTGTCGGGAAGGAGATGGAATATGTATTCAGTCAAAGAGATCGATTTCGGGACACCCACGAGCCCGGTTGCACAGCAAGTCACACTGGAGATCGACGGCAAGTCGGTGAGCGTTCCGGCCGGAACATCGGTGATGCGCGCCGCCATGAATGCTGGCGTGAAGATCCCGAAGCTGTGCGCCACGGACATGCTGGACGCCTTTGGCTCCTGCCGCCTGTGCCTGGTGCAGATCGAAGGGCGCAAAGGCTATCCCGCGTCTTGCACCACGTTAGTCGAACCGGGCATGCAGGTTCGCACCCAGACTGACCAGCTCGCCAAGATTCGCAAGGGCGTGATGGAACTCTACATCTCGGACCATCCCCTCGACTGCCTGACCTGCCCTGCCAACGGCAATTGCGAACTGCAAGAGATGGCCGGCGTAGTGGGCCTGCGCGAAGTGCGCTACGGCTACGACGGCGCCAATCATTTGTCCGCCACGAAAGATGAATCCAATCCCTACTTCACCTTCGACCCAACGAAGTGCATCGTGTGCTCGCGCTGCGTGCGAGCTTGTGAGGAAGTGCAGGGCACGTTCGCATTGACCGTGGATGCACGCGGTTTCGCCTCCATGATCTCGCCCAGCCAGAAGGAGAGCTTCATGGATTCCGAGTGTGTGTCCTGCGGTGCCTGCGTGCAGGCCTGTCCGACTGCGACGCTCATGGAAAAATCCATCGTGGACGCCGGCCAACCCGATCACAGCGCGGTGACCACTTGCGCATACTGCGGCGTGGGTTGCTCGTTCCGCGCGGAAATGCAAGGCAGCAAAGTGGTTCGCATGGTGCCCGACAAGGATGGCAAAGCCAACCATGGACACTCTTGTGTGAAGGGCCGTTTTGCGTGGGGTTACGCAACCCATCCGGATCGCATCAAGAAGCCCATGATCCGCGCCAAGATCACCGATCCTTGGCAGGAAGTGAGCTGGGACGAAGCCATCGCTCACACCGCGTCCGAGTTCAAACGCATCCAACAGCAGTATGGTCGCTTCTCCGTCGGAGCGATCACGTCGTCACGTTGTACCAACGAAGAAACCTATCTGGTGCAAAAATTGGTGCGCGCAGCCTTCGGCAACAACAACGTCGATACGTGCGCACGTGTTTGCCATTCGCCCACGGGCTACGGTTTGAAGCAGACCTTGGGTGAATCCGCCGGTACGCAGGATTTCGATTCCGTGATGCGCTCCGATGTGGTCATGGTGATCGGCGCCAACCCGACGGATGCGCACCCGGTGTTTTCATCGCAAATGAAACGCCGCTTGCGCGAGGGCGCCAAGCTGATCGTCGTCGATCCGCGCACGATCGATCTCGTGCGTCAGCCTCACGTCGAAGCCAGCCATCACCTGAAACTACGGCCCGGCACCAACGTCGCCATCATCAATGCACTGGCTCACACGGTGGTCACCGAAGGTCTGACGAAAGATGATTTCGTGGCCGCGCGCTGCGACACGAAAGAATTTGCCAAGTGGAAAGCGTTCATCTCGCTGCCGAAGAATTCACCCGAGGCCCTGGAGAAGGAAACCGGCGTCCCTGCCGCGGAAGTGCGCGCGGCCGCCCGCTTATTCGCCACGGGTGGCAACGGCGCGATCTACTACGGTTTGGGCGTAACCGAACACAGCCAAGGCTCCACCATGGTGATGGGCATCGCCAACCTCGCGATGGTCACCGGCAACATCGGCAGGCCGGGTGTGGGTGTGAACCCACTACGTGGTCAGAACAATGTGCAGGGCTCCTGCGACATGGGCTCCTTCCCGCACGAGTTCCCCGGATATCGCCATGTGTCCGATGCGGCGACCAGCGCTCTGTTCGAAAAGACCTGGGGCGTCAAACTGGATAAGGAGCCAGGACTGCGCATCCCCAACATGTTCGACGCAGCGCTGGATGGCAGCTTCAAAGCGCTTTATGTGCAAGGCGAGGATGTCGGGCAATCGGACCCCGATACGCAACACGTCACTGCAGCACTCAGCGCGCTGGAGTGTCTGGTCGTACAGGACCTGTTCTTGAACGAAACCGCGAAGTTCGCGCATGTGTTCTTCCCCGGTTCATCCTTCCTGGAAAAGGACGGCACCTTCACCAACGCCGAGCGCCGCATTTCGCGCGTGCGCAAAGTCATGCCCTCCCTGTGCGGGATGGAAGATTGGGAAGTGACAGTGGCCTTGTCCGAGGCACTGGGTTATCCCATGCCGTACCAGCATCCCTCCGAAATCATGGATGAGATCGCACGCCTCACGCCGACCTTCACTGGCGTGACCTACGAAAAGATTGATCGACTAGGCAGTGTGCAGTGGCCCTGTAACGACCAGGCGCCCGAAGGCACGCCGGTCATGCATATCGAAGAATTTGTGCGCGGCAAGGGCAAGTTCATCATCACCGAGTATGTGCCCACCGAAGAAAAGGTCACGCGCATGTATCCGCTGCTTCTGACCACGGGGCGCATCCTGTCGCAGTACAACGTGGGCGCGCAAACGCGCCGGACGGAGAACAATCGCTGGCACCACGAGGATCGTTTGGAGATTCATCCGCACGACGCCGAGGATCGCGGTATTCGTCAGGATGATTGGGTTGGCATCAAGAGCCGTGCGGGTGAAACCGTGCTGCGAGCCATGCTTTCCGAGCGTGTGCAGCCCGGTGTGGTCTACACCACGTTCCATTTCCCGGAGTCCGGTGCGAACGTGATCACCACGGACAACTCCGATTGGGCCACCAACTGTCCCGAGTACAAGGTGACTGCCGTGCAGGTCATGCCGGTAACGCAGCCTTCCGAGTGGCAGAAAGGCTTTCGGAATTTCTCTGCGCAGCAGGAGAAGTTGCTCGACAATCGTCAACGTGTGAAACTCTGACCGAGATGGACGGCGAACACCTCATCAGGATGGCGAATCA
The DNA here is from genome assembly GCA_031379405.1 of Betaproteobacteria bacterium. Lineage (GTDB taxonomy): Bacteria > Pseudomonadota > Gammaproteobacteria > Burkholderiales > SHXO01 > SHXO01. Next base: position 8,078 of record JANNFC010000022.1, read on the forward strand.
GATTGGCGCCTTCTTCGCCGCCGAGCCCGACCGGCCGGCGGCGCTGGAAGGCGTCGCTAATCACCTCAAGCGCTTTTGGGATCCGCGCATGCGCAAGCAAATCGTGCAGATGCTCGAGGACGGGCAGGCCGAGGGCATGCAACCGTTGGTGCGAGAGGCCATTCGCATCAACCGCGATCGCCTGCTGAGGATTCAAGCCACGACGTAGCGCGCGTGTTGTCTCAAGACGTCGTTGGCGAATGTATGTACCCGACGTCGGTGTGGTGAAAAAAAGGGCTTGCTACGATGCAATGCTGGACAGCCTGAACAAATCCCATGACCTTCCTATCGATCTTGGCCGCATTCATTCTCGAGCAGGTTCGGCCGCATCGCTATCCGAACAGTGCGGTGCGCGCCTTCATTGCTTTTGCCAATGGAGTGGCGCGTTATCTCAACGCCGGCCAAACTTCTCACGGCGCCTTTAGTTGGTGTGTCGCAGTTCTCCCGCCAGTCATTCTGGTGGCGGTCTTGTCATGGGCAATCAGCGCACTCAATCCATTGTTGGGGTGGCTCTGGAATGTGGCCGTGTTGTACTTCACCATCGGGTTTCGCCAAGTGAGTCACACCTTCACCGGAATCGTTCGCGCCTTGCGCGCGGGTGATGCGCAACGTGCCAAGCAACTTATCGCGCAATGGCGAGAGGAGTCCGAGCTCGAAGTTGAAGAGCGAGACATTACCAAGCTGACCATCGAAGAGGGTCTGCGCGGCGCTCACCGATTCGTGTTTGGCCCCGTCCTTTTTACGATTATCGCGGGACCCGCAGGCGCAGTGTTCTACCGGCTGGCCGCCATCGTGCGCGAGCAATGGGCGGAGCGTGCGCAGCCTGAACTGGTGAATTTCGGCCGATTCGCACGCATGGCATTCAAATGGATCGATTGGGTTCCGTCACGATTGACCGCCGCAGGCTTCGCCATCGCCGGCAATTTTGAGGATGCATATTATTGCTGGCGCACGCAAGCGGCCACCTGGCCCGACATGTTCAACGCACCGATATTGGCCAGCGGCGCAGGCGCCCTGGGTGTGAAAATCGGCGGACCCTTGCATCGACTGACGCAAGTGGAAGAAAGGCCGGACCTAGGCATCGGCGAGGACCCGGATATCAACGCGCTTGATAGCACCGTGGGATTGATCTGGCGCGCAACAGTGATCTGGATGCTCGTCATACTACTGATCACCGTCGCGCGCTGGACCGGATAACTACCGGATAACTAATAGACCTTCGGCGCTTTCAATTCCTTCGCGAGCTTCTGATAAATTCGAAGTCGTTCCGCGTTGACTTGCGCCGATGTAATGGCGCATCCAGGTTCCGCCAGATGCATACAATTGGCGAATCGGCACTGTCCCATAAGGGGACGAAATTCCGGGAAACCCCACACCAACTCCTGTTGCGTCACATGCGCAAGGCCAAACTCTTGCAGTCCGGGAGAATCAATGAGAGCGGAGTTTGCATCGAGACGATACAACCGCGTGAATGTGGTGGTGTGTCTGCCCGAGTCCAGGGCGACAGATATGTCCCCGACCGTTGCTCTCGCCTCGGGCAGTAGCGCGTTGATAATGGTGGATTTACCCATGCCGGATTGTCCGGCGAGCAACGTACGTTCGCCGGCGAGATGCTTACGCAGCGGCGATACATCGCCTAGCGCCGAGAGAGTGATCACGTTTTAGCCTAATTTACAGTAGACCTCCAGGCTCCGCAACGCGATCTGACTTTGCGCAACGAGATCGCACTTGTTCAGTACGATTACAGCGCGTAGGTCTTGGTGCGATGCGGCTACCAAACAGCGCGTAATGAGTTCGTCATAGAACGAGGGTGCGCTGGCCACGACGATTGCCAGCTGAGTCACATTGGCGGCAATCAGTTTCTGGCGACGCTGGTCCGAGCGATATAGCAAGTTACGGCGTGGATCTACCGCTTCGATCGCGCCTTGCTCCGCGTTGGAGCGTTGAATCGCTACCCGATCGCCGCAGGCGATGAGACTTCTCTTTCCTCTGGGATAGCAGTGAATCTGGCCGCCGTCATCGAGTTGCACCAAGTAGTGTCGGCCGTGGGCAGATACCACTTCACCGCTCAGGAACTGGTTGCTCGCAGATGTGTGCGTCATCGAAACCGATTCAACGCGAGACCGGAAAAGCCAATAAAAAGGCCGAAGACAAGCGCAGTGCGCACTAATGGTTGCGAAAGTAGGATATCGATAGGCGCAGTATAGGCGCCTAAACCCGCTACAGCGCTGAGAACTACTCGCCGTCCTTGCGCAGCACCCCGACCAAACTGCTCATGGCGCGATCGAATAGCGGGACTTCGTCCAGGATCGCGCAGGCACCCGTGCGCATCTCCTTCGCCAACTGATACAAGGAGTATTCCGCGACCTTGGCGCCGTGGCGATTGGTGAATAGATAAGTCCCCTTGAGCGGACTGATCCACGACAAGCGAGCCTGGACTCGGGTGTTGTCCTCGGAGCGAACCTCGATCCAGGTGCCAACGATCATGCTGCCCGCCTTGAGGGAGTACTCATCCCCTGTGAGGGAAGCCAGGGTATCGCCCTTGCCGCCAGGATTGGAGGAGAAGGCGGGAATGTTGTCCAGACTGATTTCTTCCACTTCGATCTCGCCCTCGCCGAAGGGATTCTTGATGACCATGGGCTTGAAAGCCGGTAGCGTCTCGGAAAGCTGGATATCATCCTCCGATTCCGCTGGTGCGCTCGCCCCCGTGACTTCCTCGAATTCGGGAGGAAGCATGTCCGCGGCTGTCGCGGCGCTTGGATCGAGCCCCAACTCGGCCGGAAGCGGCAAGTCAATAGCGCCGGCGTCCGATGCCATGAGCGCAGGCGCGGGCGCGTCGAATCCTTCCATCAAACTCTTCGGAACGAATGGGGTATCGATGGCGGCTACGGGCGTGTCCGAAGGCGTGTCCACCACCTCCGATAGCGTCGGAATGTGTGGTCTTTCCTGGGCTACGGGCGCGGGTTTAGGGGTGGGCGCAGGGGCCGACGCCGCAGATTTGACGGTAGACCTTGCCGTGGGCTTGGACACTTTCTTCTGCGCATCCAATCCGCCATTGATAATCTTGGTGTGGCAGCGCATGAGTTTCGACAGGAACTTCGCGCGTACTTCCTCGGTCGTGCCGATGATCTGCATGCCGCGTTGTAACCGCCTTAGCAGCACGGGCAGGATCGTAGCGAGTTTTCGGCGATCTTCGGAGGTGGTCTTAGCCGAAACGCTCCAGATCAATTGGTCCATGGTCTCGATGGCGCTGCGCCACGCGGGACTGTCCGCGCCGGCTTTGGCATGAGCCATGACCAGGAGCTTGATCCATTCTTCGGCGATGAATTTCAGTACGGCCTGGGGCATTTGCCCGACCTCGGCGCGGCTTTTCACTTCCTGCTGCGCGGTGGCGCGAGCCACCTGAAGTTTCTCACGCAGCTCAAGTAAGCGGGCAGTGCGCGCGGCTTCCTCTTCCGCCCGGCGGTTCTCGATTTCGATGACGTGCTCGAGATCTGCCTCGGCCTTCTCGAACAAGGATAGATCGTCCTCGAACTCGTCGATGAGCTTTTGAAGGATCGCCTCGACCTGCTTGAACAGCGGATTCGACGTCTGAAAATCCAGCCCCAGACCTAAGCCGAACTCTCCCAACGTATTGAGCATGCGGCGAGCAGGGTGATGCTTCTTTTGGAAAAAGGTCTTGTCGAGAATGGCGACCTTGAGAATGGGAATCTGCAGACGGCCGATGAGCGCCTTGATCGCATCCGGGATCTTCTTATCCTCCAGGATGTGATCGAACAGCATGGCCACGATGTCGAGCGTCATGTTGTCGACTTCGCCCATGCCTTTGCCGAACTGGGTGGACTGGATGTCGCGCAGGATGTTCACGCCACTGGGAGCGGCGATAGCGGCGGCGAGTGAATTGGGCGCGCCCGCGATGACTGAGGCATCGCCTTGTTGCATCTGAGTGAGCGCCCCTAGTAAGTCCTGACCGCTTAGCATTTGCACCGGGCCGGTACCGTTGCCGAAGTGCGGGCCGGCGCCGAAGCCGGCCGGCATCCCCGTAAGGGTTGTCATAGAAGCGGCGGCACCTGACATCGGCATGCCACCCCCGTACTGGCGCGCGAGAAGGCCTTGGAGTAGCCCGTAGAAATCCTGGTCCGCGCCTGCCATCGCGCCGTCAGCTCCGGGCATGCCGAATCCTGCTGGCATGCCCTCCATTCCTGCTGGTACGCCCGGTGAAGGGGCGGCGCCTGCACTGTGAGCGAGTGCTGCGGCCGTTGCTGCTGCGGCAGCGGCTGTCGCACCACCACCCCCACCCACCATCGGCCGGCCCAACCCGAAGCGGATTTTGGGCAGAACCGAGTTCTTAACGAGGAGGGAATTGATGTCTTTGTAGATGCCCTGAATCTCTTTATGTACCTGCTGATCGAACAGATTCAGGATGATCATCTTGACCTTCAAGCCGGCTTCGATCTCGTCGCACGCTTGCTTGAAGGCATTGAAGATGGAGTCGGGACCGAGCGGGTTATTCTCGTGCTTGAGATCAGGGTCTTTGAGCAGCACGCCAATGCGTTGATCCAGAGCGCGCAACTCTTCATCGCACATTCCACGCATCTTACTGGCGAGATCCTTTACCTTGAGGGATTCGCTGAGGGATTCGTCATCTACCAGGGAAAGGGTCGAAAGGTCGAAGTCGCCCTTGGTGTCCCGAGTGGATTCCTTGTTCTTGGTGGCGCGCTGCTCGAATTCTGATTCGAAGCGTTTCTTGAACTGCTCCTCGATAGCCGCGCGTTGGCCCTTTGCTTTGTCTTTGGCCTGAATATATAGGTCGCGCGTTTCCCGGTCGGTGGTGGCCTCCGCCATGCCCCAAAGCGTCTCTTCGACCTTGTCCAGCATGGAAGTGAGCGAACTGCCGAGCCGCTCCTGAGCCATGTTACGGCATTGCTTGAGTAGCGCATCGGCGTTGGAAACACTCAAATTGGCAGCGTGCTGCTCCTTTGAGAGGGCTTGTGTGGCGGAGGGTGCGGTGTGATCGATCTCGCGCATTGCGGTAACGTTAGCGGGATTTCCCTGGCTCATGCCCTAACCTAGGGCGGTTATGGCTCGTTGTGTGTAAGTTCTCCTGCGTAGAATCGCGACGCGCGCGCAACGATGGGTGGGGGTTCTCACCACGACACCGTGCGCGCGATATTGTTGCGTGGGATATCTACAACGATGTTGGAGAATTCTTTCCCAGTCCGCGCTTCTCCGCTGTCCCTTATCTGCCTTGGGGGATGAAACTTTAGTCTCTTATGAGCCCACTGTTGACAGATTTAGCGAAGAGTCTGATGCACGGTGATCTGATTTTGGGGGATATACAAGGGGCACACCCCTTGTTCCTTCTGGGGGATAAACAAGGGGGATTCTCCCCTTGTTCGTAACACGTGCCCGCGCGATCGCTTCACTTTGGTTCCGGCTTCGCCGGCTTAGGGCGAATCCTATGAACTTGCCTGCCGCAAAGCTTGCAGAATCACTTCCGGTGGCTGAGCCCCGGAGAGCGCGTATTTACGATTAAAGATGAAGAAGGGGACGCCCGTTATGCCCATCTGGCGGGCTTGGTGGTCGAGGTTTTCCACCAAACTGCGATCTTCGTCGCCGACAAGGTATGTGCCAATGGCGGTGGGGTCGATCTCGGCTCTTTCGGCGAGGGCGCTAAGAGTCTTCGGTTGGGTGAGGTCGGCACCCTCAAGGAAGTAAGCTTGGAATAGAGTCTCCACCACGCGGTCTTGTTTGCCTAGTGTGCCCGCGCTGTGAATCAGGCGGTGTGCATCCAAAGTGTTGGGTTGTACCTGAATGCGGTCAAAATCGAAGTCGATGCCGGCGCCTTTGCCGGCTTGCGTGACTCTGCTGTAGATTTCCTTGGCGCGCGCGGGACCGCCAAACTTTTGCTCTAGATAGTCTTTGCGTGGCACGCCGTTACGCGGAAGATCCGGGTTGAGTTGAAACGGCAGCCACCGAATTTCCGGTTGCGGGGATTGGGGAGACTCCTGGCGAAACAGTGCAAGGGCCGCTTCGAGGTGTCGTTTTCCGATAAAACACCATGGACAGACTACGTCCGAAACGATTTCAATTCCGAGAGTCATGTTAGATACCTGATCGAGGTTGATTTACAGACAGTGTAGTGTATGCCGGACTTGACGAATACGACGCCGCCAATGCGGTGTTTCCCGATCAGATCACCGATGATTACTTCTGGAACATTCATGAATTCTTCCCAATCACCCACCCCGCCAGCGGCCAACAAAGTGCCCTATGAAGTCCGCATCCACGGGCGATCCATCGCTGACGACTATCGATGGCTACAGCAAAAATCCAATCCCGAGGTGCGTGCCTATCTGGATGCCGAAAACACTCATACGGATGCCATCATGGCGCCGCTGCAACCGTTCCAAGAGCAACTCTATAGCGAAATGTTGTCGCGCATCAAAGAAACAGACATGGGTGTGCCCTATGTCATGGACGGATGGTGGTATTACGCCCGGACGGAGACCGGCAAACAGTATCCGATCTACTGTCGTAAGTGGCAGGAGATGAATGCGCCGGAGGCAATAACGCTCGATCTCAACGTGTTGGCGCAAGGGCATGCATACTTTGCGCTCGGCGCCTACGAGGTGAGCCCGGACGGCCGGCTACTGGCCTATTCGAGCGATGTCACCGGTCTCCGGGAGTACACGCTGCGAATAAAGGATCTGACAACAGGCGAACTGCTGGAAGATTGCATTGAGAAGGCGCGCTCAGTGACATGGGCCGCAGACGGCAAGCATCTCTTCTACGTCAAGGAAGATCGCGCCAAACGGGCGTACCGACTCTATCGCCACCTGCTCGGTGGGCGGCGCGACCGCATCATTTACGAAGAACACGACGAGCGCTTCAGTATTGCTGTCGAAATCACCCGCAGCCGTACCTATCTGTTGCTGACCTCCGCCAGCGCCACCACATCGGAAGTTCGCTTTCTCGACGCCGCGCATGCGCGCGCGCCGTGGATGTTGGTGCAGGAGCGGCGCGACAAACACGAATACTATGCGGATCATCGCGGCGACTCGTTGTATTTCGTGACCAATGACCTGGGACGCAACTTCCGATTGGTGCAGGCGCCGGTGACTACGCCCGGCGCCGAGCATTGGACCGAAGTGATTCCGCATCGCCCCGAGGTGATGCTCGAAGGCGTCGATATGTTCGCCAACCACATGGTTTTGCACGAACGACGCGGTGGATTTCCCCAACTTTCCGTACGCTTGATGGACGGTAAGATGTGGACAATACGATTGCCCGAAGCGGCATGCGCCGTGGGCGCAGGCGCCAATGAGGAGTTCGACGCCTCGGTGTATCGCCTCGTCTACGAATCATTGGTGACGCCCCATAGCGTTTACGACTACGAGTTGTCCACACGACAGCTTACGCTCCTCAAACAAAAGGAAGTGCTCGGAGGCTACGATCCGGAGCAATACCGCTCGGAGCTGTTGTACGCGAAAGCGGCGGGTGGCGTCGCCGTCCCGGTGTCCCTGGTCTATAAAAAGACACAGCGTCGCGCCGGTCCTCAGCCAGTCCTGCTGACCGGCTACGGAGCCTATGGGATTTCCAATGACGTGCATTTCAGTTCGTCGCGGCTATCTCTCCTGGATCGAGGTGTTATTTATGCGATCGCGCATGTGCGCGGTGGGGGCGAGTACGGCCATGGCTGGCACGAACAAGGGCGAATGCTCAAAAAGCGCAACTCCTTTACGGATTTCATAGCGGCCGCCCAAGAGTTGATCGACAACGGCTACACCCAGCCTCAGCGCCTCACGATCCAGGGCGGAAGCGCCGGCGGGCTCCTGGTGTGCGCGGTGACGAACCTGCGGCCGGATCTGTTCAAGGCTGTCGTTGCGGAGGTGCCCTTTGTCGATGTCATCAACACCATGCTGGACGATACCCTGCCCTTGACCACGGGCGAGTACGAGGAATGGGGCAATCCTCATGAGCGCGCGTACTTTGAATACATGCTCTCCTACTCGCCTTACGACAATGTGCGTCCTGCCGTCTATCCTGCAATACTGGTGGAGACTTCACTCAACGATAGCCAAGTGATGTATTGGGAGCCCGCCAAGTACACAGCCAAACTACGGGCGCTGGGCACCGGAAGCGCGCCGCTGCTGCTCAAGACCAATATGGGCGCCGGACACGGTGGCGCATCTGGGCGCTATGATTTCCTGCGGGAAATAGCGTTTACCTATAGCTTTGTGTTGTGGCAACTGGATCTGGTGAGTTAGCTTGCGCACGATGTTCGCATCACACCACTTTGATCGGCAGGCAGGAGGATTGCTCTGCCGCGGAGAAGCTCCAACGTCGAGGTATCTGACCGGCGTGACCTTGCCTGCGCGCGCGTGCATCACTTGAATGTAGGAGAATGCACTTATGACGACCGAATCCTTGTACCGAACCAGAATTGAGGACATTTTGCCGATGAAACACACCATTCCTGCGCCAGGATCTTCCACCATGATCGCCCTACTCAGAGCACTTTCCATCGGACTGCTGAGCGCCGTGTTGTTGGCTGGCTGCGGTGACAATCCCGATGCGCTCGTAACGGCGGCCAAGAAGGAAATCGAAAAGAAGAACATGAAGGCTGCGACGATTCAGCTCAAAAGCGCGCTGCAAAAGGACAGCAACCACAAAGAGGCCCGTTTCGTCCTGGGCAGTGTGCTTCGTCAGACTGGCGATCTAGCGGGTGCGGAAAAGGAGCTTAGGCGCGCGTTGGAGCTCGGATACGAAAAGAATCAAGCGACAGCTGCCCTGGCGAGTACGGTCTTCGGTCAAGGCAAACTCGAAGAATTCAGCAAGGAGTTCGCGGCCATTGAACTCTCCACACCAGACGCGAACGCCGAACTGAAAGTATTGATAGGCTCCGCCAAACTAGCGCAGGGTAAGGTGGACGAGGCCGCCAAAGCTTTTGCGCAGGCGTTGGCGCTAAAGCCTGGATTCATTCCGGCTCGTATTGGGAATGCGCGCATCGCGGCGGGCAAGGGCGATGTCGCGGCCGCGGAAAAAGCCTTGGGCGAAATACTTGCCGAATCTCCCAAAGAGCGAGAGGCTATTGGGCTCATGGCTACCTTGGCTGCGGTTAGAGGAGACCGGGACGCGGTGCTGGCCGCGAATCGAAAACTTGCCGAGTACTATCCCAATGGGATAACCGAGCAATATACGCTGGCGGTGTCACTGTTGGAACATAACCTGATAGAGGAAGCGACCAAGGTTGGAAACCGATTGGCGACGCTTGCGCCTAGTGATCCGAGGGCGCTTCACGTCCAATCGCTCAATGCATTTCAACGCAAGGAATTCACCGCTGCGCAAGAGATGGCCCTAAAAGCCCTTAGCAGGGCCCCAGACTTTGTCCCAGCGCAACTAGTCGCCGGCGCTGCGGCGGTCCAGCTCAAGTCCTACGGTCAGGCGATCCAGCATTTGATTTCGGTGGTCGGTCGTCAGAAAAACAACGCCTATGCGCGTCAACTCCTCGTCGCCGCCTACTTAGGCGCTGGGGACAGCGTGCGCGCCTCGAAGGAGTTGAAGGATGCGCTCGAGATACTTCCCAACGATTCGAGGCTGCTCCTGATGGCGGGAGAGATCGCCGCCAAAGAGAACAACATGGCGCAAGCCACCAAGTATTTTGAGTTGAGCGCCGAGAAAGGCGATGCATCGAGTATGGCTGCAACGCGTTTAGGGCAAGCACACTTGGCGGCGGGCAAGGAAGACGAGGGCCTGCGCATTTTGGAAGAGTCGGCGAAAGCGGCGAGTAAGGGTACGCAATCGGATATGACGCTGGTCGCCTATCACCTGCGCCGGAATCAACCGGAGAAAGCCCTCAAGTGGATCGAAAGTATTGAAAGGAAACAACCGCAGAGCGCTTTGCCGTCCAGTCTCCGAGGTATTGCACTTGCGATGAAGAATGATTTGTCAGGTGCTCGCAAGCAATTCGAGGCTGCATTACAAAAGGAACCTGGCCACATTGCGTCACTCGAGTACCTTGCGCGTTTGGATGCGAAGGAAGGCAAAACCGCCGACACCAGGCGTCGGTATGAAGATGCGGTGAGCAAAGCACCGCGCAGCGAACCTTTGGCGCTGGCACACGCGCGCCTGCTTCTCAGGCAGGGCGAAAAAATGGAAGCCGTCATCGTGCCCCTGCGAACGGTGATCAAGAACGATCCAAGCGTGCTGAGGGCGCGGCTGGTATTGATCGAGACGCTGTTGCGGGGTAACGATCCCAAACAGGCTCTGGCCGCGGCCCAGGAAGCAGATTCCGCACTGCCGAACAATCCCGCAGTCATGCTGTGGCTCGGGCGCTCGCAACTGGCCGCAGGCGATGGCAATCTAGCCCTATCGACATACGCGGAGGCTGCGAAGCTGCAACCGAAAAACCCCGAGCCACTGATGCTCATGGCGGATGCGCACGAAACCGCGGGGGACCATCGTGCGGCGTTAGATGCATTGAAGAAGGTGCAGGTACTTCGGCCCGATTTGTTGCCGGTTCGTCAAGCCCAGATCATTATTCATGTTCGCGCCAAGGACTACGATTCCGCACTCACGGTGGCTCGCGAAGTCCGGCAAAAGTTTCCCAAGCAAACGGCTGGATTTGAGTTGGAGGCCGCGGTGCTGGTCGCCATGAACCGCTGGGCGGACGCGGCCGAGGTGCTACAACGAGGGCACAAGGAGATGCCTTCCGCCAGATTGCTGGTGAAGTTGCATGGCGCCTTGGTGCAAAGCGGCAAGAAGGATCGCGCGGCGGTGGTCGTTTCCGAATGGGTCAGCAAGAATCCTAAGGATGTGGCGATCAGGTCTTATCTGGCCGAGTTCGCGACGATCGACAAGGATTTTCAGGGAGCAATTCGATACTACAAAGAGTTATTGGCCGCGCAACCGAAAAACCCGATGCTGCTGAATAATCTTGCCTGGGTGGCCGATCAAGTGAAGGACCCCAAAGCCCTCTTTTACGCTGAGGAGGCAAATACCCTGGCACCGAACTCGCCTGCCATCATGGATACACTAGGCTGGATGTTGGTGCAGCGAGGTGAAACCGGCCGCGGGGTGGAATTGCTGGAAAAAGCCAGCAAGGGCGCTCCGCAAGCGCTAACCATTCGGCTTAACTTCGCACGCGCGTTGATCAAGGCCGGACGCAAATCCGATGCAAAGAAAGAGTTGGAGTTTTTGGCAAGCCAGGGCGACAAGATCAAGGAAAAAGCCGAAGTAGACGAACTACTGAAGGCTCTATAACTTATTGAGTAACGTGAACGTCGAGGCCTATCTGACCTATCCTCAGACGCCGTGGCTTGGCGCACCTGACCAACTGGAGGTCGCGCCTGGCATCAGTTTTCGTGTATCAGATGAGCATCCACTGAATGCGTATGCACGGTGCGGATTGCAGTCGGGAAGTCCGGATTTCGGCACCGGCACCGCCTATCCACACACTTTCTGATTCCGGCAACTCTGCGCAGTGGACTCCTTCAAGATCCCCAGGTCGGTTCTCGTTGTAATCCATACCGCGAATCTGCAAATCGTCCTTCTGGAGCGCCTGGGAAAGCCGGGCTATTGGCAATCCGTCACGGGGTCGCAGCAGGCAGGGGAATCGTTGGAGGCCACAGCACGCAGAGAAGTCGCGGAGGAGACGGGGCTGGACACTCGTAGCGTGCCCCTCCACGACTGGCGGTTACGCAACGAGTATCGGATTTTCCCGGAGTGGCGCTGGCGCTATGCACCCGGCATTACCCGCAATACGGAGCACGTGTTTAGTTTGGAGCTGCCAAACCTGGTCGATATCGCCATTTCTCCTAACGAGCATTCCGCCTATCGATGGGTTGATTACCAAGAGGCAGCGACCCAGTGTTTTTCATGGAGTAACCGGGATGCGCTAAGGCTCCTGCCAATAATGCAGCGAATCTCCCAGCGTCTCGTTACCTAGCGCGTGTTATTCTCAAGCGTCATGCTTCCGATCACACTGGTAGGACTCCTGGGGCTAGGGTGGGTGCAATCCTGTGCCGGGGCGCCCATTGTTGTGAAGACACATCGAGATGCCGAGGCCCTGGTGGTGGAGGCAAGCGCCGATATCGCCGTGACCATTCAGCAGGCTTGGGAAGTGCTTACCGACTACGGCCGATTGAGTGAATTTGTGCCGGATCTGATCGAAAGCCGAGTGATTGAACGCCAAGGTGATCGAGTCACGGTGGAGCAAAAGGGAGAGGCAAGTTTCCTGATCTTCCGATTCCCCGTATTTATGCGGATGGAGATCGATGAGCACCCGCCGAGCGAGGTGATTGCCAGATCGGTGCGGGGGAGCTTTCAGGAAATGTCCGGGCGCTACGCCCTTGAGCCAAGCACTGGCGGAGTACACGTGAGCTATACGGGACGGTTCGTGCCGAACTTCGGTGTTCCGCGCTTTATCGGCAACGCAGCACTGAAGCGAGCGGTGGAGAAACAATTTGGAGCGATGGTGCGGGAAATTGAAAGGCGCGGCGGTGTGATCGCGGGGCAATCCGGGATGCGGCCCAAAGCGGCACCGACGCCATCGCGCTAAGAAATAAAATAGTGGTCAACGAAATCAACAAGGCATGGACACCTTACACGTCCTGACATACAACATTCACAAGGGATTCTCACAGTTCAAGCGCCGGATGGCGTTGCATGAGTTGCGTTCGCGCCTGCAGGAAATCTCTCCCGATCTCGTTTTTCTGCAGGAAGTGGTCGGTTTTCACGAGGAGAATGCCGAGCAGCACACGGACTGGCCCTCGTTACCCCAGTACGAATTTCTAGCGGATCGGGTCTGGGAAGATTTTGCATACGGACGCAACGCCATCGCGGACAGCAACCATCACGGCAACGCCATTCTTAGCAAGTTTCCCATCGCGCGCTGGGATAACGAAGATGTATCGATGCATCGCTTGGAGAGCCGGGGACTGCTTCACTGCGAAATCGGTATTCCCGGATGGACCAAGCCCTTGCACGCCATCAATGTGCATCTCGGGTTGCTCAAGCGCTGGCGCAGCCAGCAACTGAAAGCGCTGACTCAACGTATTGAGCGTCTGGTGCCGCACGATGCGCCGCTGATCATCGCAGGCGATTTCAACGATTGGACGCGGCGGGCCAGCAGCCATCTGCAGTTTGCTTTGGACGTGTACGAGGTATTCGAAACCACTTCCAATGGTCCAGCGCGCAGTTTTCCCGCTGCCATGCCCATGCTGCAACTGGACCGCATTTACGTTCGTGGTTTTGACGTGCGACTTGCCCATGTGCATCGAGGCCGGCCTTGGGCCAAGATCTCCGACCACGTTGCGCTCTCGGCTCTGCTCGCCCTGCAATAGGGCTTCGGCACAATGGCCCGCTTGGTAGCGGGAAACTGCATTGAGTTGCTCAAGTCCGGCGCCGAATTCTTTCCGGCGCTGATCGCGGCTATCGCCTCTGCACAGCGCGAAGTGCATCTGCAGAGTTATATCTATGAGGATGATGGTGTCGGTCGAAGCGTTGCGCAGGCACTCATGTTAGCGGCGCAACGCGGTGTGGCTGTGCGCGTGTTGCTCGATGGATTCGGCTCGAAGGCGTTTGTTGCTAGTTCGACTTACGCGGCGTTGGAGCACGCGGGCGCGCGCGTACTGGTATTCCGGCCGTGGCGAAGACTCACGGCGTTCCGCCGACATCGGCTACGACGCATGCACCGCAAATTGGTGGTTGTCGACGGGCGCTTGGCATTTATCGGCGGCATCAACATCGTGGATGATTTCGAGAAGCCGCACTCACCCCATCGGCGTTTGGATTACGCCGTATCGGTAGAGGGGCCGCTGATGGCGCACATTCATGATGCCGCCTGTTCCCTGTGGGGACGTGTGAGTTGGAGCCACTTCCGGCGGCGTTGGCGCCCTACGCGACGCATTGATGCCGTTACACAAACTTGCGGTAGCGTGCATGCGGATTTGTTGTTACGCGACAATTTCAAACATCGGCGCGACATAGAGGAAGCTTATCTCAGCGCAATCGAAGGGGCTCGCTCGGAGATTGTGATCGCGAACGCCTATTTCTTTCCAAGCCGGGGTTTTCGCGACGCGCTGGCGGCCGCGGTGCGGCGCGGCGTGCGCGTCGTGCTGCTATTACAGGGCAAAGTGGAGTATTGGTTTCAGCACTATGCTTCGCGGGCGTTGTACGCGGATCTTCTGCGTTCGGGGGTGGAGATCCATGAATATCATTGGAGTTATCTGCACGCCAAGGTTGCGGTCGTCGACGGCGCATGGCTCACTGTGGGATCTTCCAATATCGAGCCGTTCAGCTTGATGCTGGCCAAGGAGGCCAATATCGTCATGCACGATAACGCTAGCGCCTTGGCCATGCGCTCCAACCTGATGGAGGAAATGCAGCACGGTGCGCGCCAAGTAAAACCGGAGCGGTGGGAAGCGCTCCCGCTGATAGAGCGGATCTTGTGTCGGCTTGCGCTAAGTGCCGCGCGACTGGCGCTTGCTTTCTCCGTCAGTGGTGGACGCCGGGAGTTCGACTAGTCACTCCCGTGTGCGTGGAGACCCAGCTTGCTCGCCTTCGATTGCCTGAACCCCTACCCGCACGTGACTACCCGGATCGTAGGGTAGCGACGCTTCGCCTTCCCGCCCGTTGTATCGATAGACCACGTGGTAGCGCTTGATAACGCCTTGATAACGATCGTAGGATTTGCATCGCTCCACATAGCGGGTGACCGGCTCTCGTCGGATCTCGGGTTCGACGTAGTAGTCGTGATTGTCAATACGATCGCCCACGATAGCGCCGATGACCGCGCCGAGGGCAGCCCCTGCGTGCCGGGCATTACCGCCACCAACGTTGCGGCCAAGCGCGCCTCCAGCCAAGCCGCCGAGCAGTGCCCCGGCTGGTGAGTGGCGCCGGGACTCCCGATATTCTTGATGCTCACGGTATTCGCGGTACTCGGTCACTGGCTCGGACCAGCATTCGCGCCGAGGCTCGTTGACGAATTCCTTGATGGGGGTCACCGAAACCACTTCGGCCAAGTCGGTGAAATCTGCCGCCTTCGTCCCCATCGGGATACTTAGCAGCGCGACGAGTGTGGTGCACGCGAAAAACTTGCTCATAGTCTGAACCTCCTGACCGGATGTCCTTGCAAGAACGTTTCCATGTTGGCGCTGGTCAGGGGCTTCCGCTTATCAGCCAGCCGTTCTCACGGAGAGCTACCCCTGCCTTCTCCATATGACTGACTAACCAGTGGGCGAGTTCATCAGGCGGTAGATGAAGGTACTTAGCGTTCAGTTGCGCGGAGCTTGGCACGCGCTGCAGGTATTCGGGTAGTGTCACAAGCGGCATGCGGCCACGGTCCAGAAGCGTGAATCCGAACATGGCCTTGATGGCGTGACTGGCCAAGCGCACCGGATCTTGCGCGAAGTACTCGACGCGGCCGAACGCAAGATCCAGCGCTTGAGATACATTGGAGAAGACTTTGCCGTGTCCGGGTAGTACGTACCGGATATCGAGTTGCGCAATGCATTCCAGCGTGGCGCGTGCGGCGGCCAGGCATTGTGGCGGATCCGGCAGCACCAGACCGAAGCTGTGTTCCCACAGCGCATCGCCTGAAATGAGTAGCTTTTCCTGTTCGCAGTAGAACACCATCGCGCCCATATCGTGTCCCGGCGCGCTGATCGCGTGCCACTCCAGTGCGCCTCCTATGAAGCGCTGCCCGGGAGCGATGACGGAATCAAGCACGAACGGCTCCGCGCGATGATTGGCGAAGTCCAGCCAGAGCGCCATGCGATCCCAGCGGCGAACGATATCCGCTTCGTCCTGCGGAACGGTGATCTCGCATTGATACAAACTCTTGAGGGCCGCATTGCCACCCATATGGTCGCAATGGCAATGGGTGTTGATGATGCGATGGAGGGGCTTGTCCCCCAGATTCTGCGGCTGCGCTAGAAGCCGCAGTGTTGCGTCCGCGCAGGCGAAGAATCCGGTATCGATCAGAATGTTCTGCTCATCGTCGGTCAGCAATATGCTGTTGGCGTTGAGCCAGTCGCGCTCGATGAAACGCACGCCCGCAGGCAACGAAGTCACGATCGGCAGGCGTTCAGTCCTTCCCAATCGAACTCGATTCCGTGCCCTGGCCGGTCTGGCGCCACGGCGAATCCGTCCTCGATCTTGAGCGGGTTGGCAATGTAGCGGTCCAAACCGAAGCCGTGCGCTTCGAGATAGGAACGGTTGGGCGCCGCGGCCAGTAGATGGACAGTGATGTCGTGCGCGCCGTGCGAGGTAACCGGCAAATTGTTGGCTTCGGCCAGCCGGGCCAC
>JANNFC010000054.1:0-5578 GCA_031379405.1 Betaproteobacteria bacterium
GATCCAGCCGATTGGAAAGGTAGATGTGCAACACCTCCGTCGAGCCTAGTCCTTCGACAATGCAAAGGCCGTAACGCCGTTGC
Source organism: Betaproteobacteria bacterium (assembly GCA_031379405.1). Taxonomy (GTDB): domain Bacteria; phylum Pseudomonadota; class Gammaproteobacteria; order Burkholderiales; family SHXO01; genus SHXO01. The sequence continues at coordinate 84 of JANNFC010000054.1, forward strand.
CATTCGCGGAATAACTCGCCGGACAATACTTCCGCCGCGGACAGGCACAGCCGCAGACTGGACAAGTCGCGCTTTTCGGAATTCGCATGAGAAACCAGAGCGTTGTAGAGCGTAGGCAATCCAAACAGCAGCGTTGGTCGATGCCGCTCGATGGTGGTAAATACGGCCTCGGCGTCCGGGCGCCCCGGCAGCAGCACGGTGGTTGCGCCCACGGAAAAAGGGAACGTCAGCGAGTTTCCAAAGCCATAGGCGAAAAAAATCTTTGGCGGAGAGAACACGACATCGCTCTCGCGAATACCGAGTACGCGTTCGCCATAAGCTGCGTGCGTGTAGGACGCATCATGGTGCAGGTGCACGACGCCCTTGGGTCGGCCGGTGGAGCCCGAGCTGTACATCCAAAACGCCATTTCGTCCCGATGCGTGTCGGCTTCGTTTAGTACGTCGCTTTGCTGCGCAATCCAATCGTTCCATGCGCTCGTGCTCGTCAATGCAAGCTCCGGAACGCTGTGGGTTTCGCCGACAAGAATGACATGGCGCAAGCGAGAAGCACGCACCGATTCGTGCTCAAGCAAGGACGCGAGGTCGCCGTGCACGATAGCCACTTCCGCCCCCGAGTCCTGCAAGTAGAACGCCACCAACTCCGCCGGAGACAAGGTGTTGAGCAGCACCGGCACGAACCCGGCGCGCATGGCGCCGAAGATCGCAGCCACGTACTCGGGCGTGTCGGGCATCAGCATGAGCACGCGGCTGGCCCGCGCCAGTCCCATCGTCGTCAACCCGTTGCCCACGCGAGAGGCGAGCGCGCATAGCGCCCCGTAGCTGAGGTGTGTGTCGCCGCAGATAACAGCAGTCTTGTCGGCGCGTCCGGCGCCTAGGTTGTCAAACAGAATGCGCGCGCAGTTGTAGCGCTGCGACAAATCCAAAACAACCTCATGGGCTACGCTGCTCGTCCGATCAAAGGGATCGGTCACCCGCTGCGTATCGCCGAAGAAGGCTGCGTGCTGCCGACCCTCCCTCACTTGTGCCATGAACTTGGGGGCCATATGGGTGAGCCGCTCGTCACCGATGCGGCCGCTGCGGGTCATATAGTCATAGGCCAATTGCCATGCGGCATAGTGCGTCTTGTCGGCCATGCGTTCGTACCAGAACGAACTTGCGTTCGCGGCAGACACAATCTTCTCGACAACCGGCCGGCGCTGAGCTTCGAAGGCAGCGAGCGCGCGCGTCACATCCTCTCCCGCGTCGCCAAAGGCGCGATCCAAGGCAAGGGCGTCTTCCAGCGCCAGCCGCGTGCCGGAGCCGATGGAGAAGTGCGCGGTGCGCAGCGCGTCGCCGATCAGGACCGTATTGCCGGCAATCCAATGGCGATTGGAAAGCAGCGGAAAATTTCGCCATAGGGATTTGTTCGAGACCAACCCGTGGCCGTCCAGATCGCTTTCAAACACTCGTTCGCAATAGCTGCGCGATTGCTCGTCGGACATGCGATCCAATTCCGCGCGATACCAGGTGCCGGCGTCACACTCCACCAAGAAGGTACTCATGCCTGGGCTATAGCGGTAGTGATGGGCGACCCAAGTGCCGTGCTCGTTGGTGCGGAAGGTGAGAGTGAGGCAATCGAATACCTTGCTCGTCCCATACCAAGCGAACTTATTGGTCAGCCATTGCGTGCGCGGTTGAAACTTGTCTCGCAACGCGCCTCGCACCAATGAGTTCAAACCATCCGCGCCAACGACCATATCCGCCGCACCCAAGGCAGCAAGCGACTCGATGCGACGTCCGAAGCTCAGATTCACTCCGGCTTCGTGACAGAGGGCTTGCAGGAACTCATTGAGGTGCAAGCGAGCGATGGCAGAGAATCCGTTGCCGTCGATATCAACGCGCTCGTCGCGATGCACGATTCGTTGGATTGGCCACGCTTCCATACGAGGCATCAACTGGCGATAGAAGTCGGCCGCGTCGCGTTCAAGAAACTCCAATGCGCCTTGCGAAAACACCACACCGAAACCGAAAGTGACATCGGCCTGATTCTGTTCGATCACATCCACTTGCCAATGGGGGTGGCGCCGCTTCATCAACAAAGCGAACAGAAGCCCCGCCGGACCTGCGCCGATGATCAAACTTCGCCGAGCCATCTCTACGAGAAGAAAGCTAAGGTCAGTACAATAACCCGCCCGAGTTCGTACGTCTCATTAACCGGTTTCTCACCGGTGTCCAAGGAGAACGTGATCTCGGCGCACAACGCACTTCCTCGCTTCGCTTGCCGGGAGAGGGTTGGGGTGAGGGGCGCATCGTGCACCTGTAGATCCGGATTCATGACACCGCCCCTCATCTACGCAACCCTACTTAGGCTGAGAGATAACCCGCAAATAGGGCTTCAGAGTCTTCCACCCCTGCGGATACTTTGCCTTCGCCGCTTCATCGGAAACCGACGGCGGAATAATCACATCCTGCCCGGGCCGCCAATTCACCGGTGTCGCCACCGTGTGCTTTGCCGTGAGTTGAACCGAATCCAGCAACCGCAATACCTCATCAAAATTGCGTCCCGTGCTCATGGGGTAAATCAACATCGCCTTGACCTTCTTATCCGGCCCAACGACGAACACCGCTCGAATAGTGGCGTTATCCACCGCCGTGCGCTTGCCGCCACTGGCGTTGGGGTGAATCATGTCGTAGAGCTTGGCCACCACCAGGTCCGGATCACCGATCATCGGGTAGTTGACCGCGTGACCTTGCGTTTCCTTGATGTCGCCCATCCAGCGTTCGTGATCGCTCACGGGGTCTATGCTCAGGCCGATGATCTTGCAGTTGCGCTTATCGAACTCCGGCTTCAGTCCGGCCATATAGCCCAGCTCGGTGGTGCATACGGGCGTGAAATCCTTCGGATGGGAAAACAAAATGGCCCATCCATCCCCTATCCATTGATGAAAATTAATCGTGCCCTGTGTGGTTTCGGCGGTGAAATCGGGCGCCTCGTCCCCTATGCGAATAGACATATGTGAGCTCCTCATTCGATGCATGGATTGTTCGCTGATGACAGCGAAATTCCGGTCTCGGTAATTTGTCCGAGTCCGGGCACTATTTTGCACCTGGAAAACGATCCTGTCATGCGCGCCTGAGTTCGTGGCCGACATAGGGCGTTTGCCCTTTCGCCTGACTGAGCGCGTCCTTGAGCGGACACACCGGTGATAGTGCCTTCGATCAAATCCGATCGACCAACGACAGGACCAGGCCAATCAACGCACATACACTGAGCACTGGCATGACGCCTTTCTTGAAGCGGAACAACGCGACCAGTGCCCCCAGTCCGATGACGGCAGCCAGCCAGTCGAAGCGCGCCTGAAATCCACCGGGCCACACCACGTGGTACGCGAAGAACAAAGCCAGGTTCAAGATCACGCCCACCACCGCAGCGGTAATGGCGGTCAGTGGTGCGGTGAAGCGCAGATCCTCGCGGGTCGATTCCACGGCGGGACCGCCCAGGAGAATGAACACAAACCCGCCTTGGTGAAGAACCATTTCATCTGTGTCAACGTCGCGTTCCATCCGAACAGCGAAGTCAGCAAAGCCATACTCCCCGCCCATAGCCCCAGTCCCACCACAAGAACCTTGGCGAAATGCGCCGAAGAGAAGATCGCGTGCTTGGGGGCTGGCGTATCGTCATCGATCAATGCTCGGCCGTAGCTCTTTTGCTTGTTGCCGTGTCCACCTCCCAGATTGAATCGCTGCGGCGCATACTTGCCGCCGAAAAATCCGATCAGCCCGGCCGCGAACACGATCCGTGGAAACGGTACGTGCAACAGGAAGATCGCCGCGAACGCGCCTGCAGCGACGGCCCACAGCGTGCCGTTTCGCAGTGCCCTTGATCCGATACGGTGCGCAGCTTGCACCACGATGGCAGTGACCGCGGGCTTGATGCCATAGAACAATCCCGCCACCATCGGCGTTTGCCCGAAGGCCACGTAGATCCACGACAGGACAATCAGGATGACTAGAGAGGGCAACACAAACAGTCCACCCGCGACGATGGCGCCACCGGTACGATGCATGAGCCAACCGATATAGGTGGCCAATTGCTGGGCCTCCGGTCCCGGAAGCACCATGCAGTAGTTCAGGGCATGAAGATAGCGGCGCTCGGATATCCAACGTCTGCGTTCCACCAATTCACGATGCATGATGGCAATTTGCCCTGCAGGCCCACCGAAGCTGACCAGACCCAACCACAACCAGAACCGGAAAGCTTCATGGAAGGTCGGCGCTTTGGGGGGTTGGTCATTCAGGCTCGCGTCTGCCGGTACGTTTTCCATTCGCCGCTTTTCCTTGAAGAGCTTTTCAACACCGCAACAGGGGACTTCGCGGGCGGGGTATTGACCCCGCCCTTGACCAAATTGACCAAATTGACCAAAGGGGGCTACATGAAAATCACTTCACTCCCTTTGGAAACCCGGGAAGTTTGCTCCCACGCCAAGGGCGCGGGAAATACGAGTTGACCTGATTCTTGTTGACGCGAAGGCCCTTTTATTCGTGGTACGGCTCTAGGTACACTGTCGCCATGAGCGAACAATCCATCATCACTGCTGTCAGGCAATACTTCGCGGCGCATGCGGACGACAACGTTGTCGCTGCCTATGTATTCGGAAGTGTAGCGCGGCGCACCAGCCGGCCGTCCAGTGACGTGGATATCGGCGTGCTGTATAAGGTACGTCCCCCGTCGACCCTTGAGGGGCTGCCGCTGGAGAGCGAAGCAGCTCTGGAACGCTTGTTGGCGCGTCCCGTACAGATCGTGATGCTCAACAATGCTTCCCCCGACTTCGTTCACCGAGTGCTGCGCGACGGTGAGTTGGTGTATGAGACTGATCGTTCGGTCCGTATTCGGTTCGAAGTGCGTTCGCGGCAGGTTTACCTGGATCTCCTTCCGATACGCCGTCAATATCGTCGAATTGCACAAGGCAGAACATGACGGATCATGAACTCGTAGCGAAGAAACTGGCGGAGATTGAGACCTACGTGAGGGAACTGCAAGCCCTGGTCGATGTGGAGAAGATCAAGAGCGACTTGAAGGAAGAGCGCTTCGCGGCCCATACGCTGCAACTGGCTATACAGAATACGCTCGATGTGTGTTCGCACATCATTTCTGATGATCGGCTGGGCGAACCCCAGACCAATCAAGACCTGTTTGCCATACTGGAACGCCAAGGGTGGCTTTCCTCCGAGCTATCCAGAAACCTGCGAAACATGGCCGGCTTTCGCAATATCCTTGTGCATGCGTATGAAAAGCTGGATCTGGACGTGCTCATCGATGTATTGCGCAATCACCTTTCGGACTTTGCCGGATTCGCGCAGGCGGTTCGGGCCAGACTACGACCCGAATGACGCCAAACCGAGCGCCGACAAAGGACGTACCGATCATCGCTAATGCGGTGTTCTTGTCAGTCTGCGGATCCGCGATCTTGTCTCCGTAGCCTCGCCTCGTCGGGGTGGTTGGCGATCATGACTTG
>JANNFC010000057.1:0-4338 GCA_031379405.1 Betaproteobacteria bacterium
ATTGGCTTTACTACATACGCGTCGTCAGATTGAGATCTTGTTGTGGGTGATCGTTGGTTCGATCGGCTTTTACGGAGTGAAGGGAGGGCTCTTTACGATAAGAGGGGGTGGAACGGAGCGCGTTTGGGGTCCACCTGGCGGATTTATTGGGGGGAACAACGAACTTGCGTTGGCGCTTGTGATGATCATTCCACTGGCCTACTTTCTTTATACGATAGAAAACAATAGGTGGCGAAAGCTTGCGCTGATGGCAGTGGCGCTTTTATCCGCGGTGTCGGTACTTGGAAGTCAGTCCAGAGGCGGATTACTCGCAATCGCGGCCATGGCCGCGGTACTTTGGTTTCGTAGCTCGAAGAAAGTGATCATGTTTATCCTGCTGTGCGTACTGGGCCTGGGATTGCTGGCCTTCATGCCGGAATCTTGGCATAGTCGTATGGAAACGCTACAGACCTACGAGCAGGACGGATCAGCAATGGGCCGAATAAACGCCTGGATAATGGCGTTTAATCTTGCATGCGATCGATGGATAGGCGGTGGGTTCGAGGTGGCGACTCCTGAAGAATTCGCCAAGTATGCACCGGATCCTAACAACCCGTTAGCTGCGCACAGCATCTACTTTCAGGTTCTGGGTGAGCATGGATTTCTCGGGCTAGCACTATTCTTGATGATATGGTTGTTGACTTGGCGCTCTGCGAGCAAAATCAGAAAGCGGGCAGTGCTATACGAGGAAACCAAATGGATGGTGGGCCTAGCCGGAATGATTCAAGTCGGTTTGGTGGGGTTCTTTGCTGGCGGGGCATTTCTGAGTCTGGCGTATTTCGATCTCCCCTACTATCTTATGGGCATAGTTGTATTGTGTAACGAACAACTAAAGGCACATGAACGAACGCGTCCCGAAAACAACGATAACTTCCCCGTCGCGTCCGGCAAATGGCGGGGAGGAAAACTCACGGCTTAGGGGCGGAGTGAGGGAAGTGGTCAGGTTATTTGAGAGCCTTACCGGGCCATCGCGCCTGCACATACTTATGTTCCATCGTGTGTTGGCAGCGACTGATCCGTTGCTACCCGGACTTCCAGACGCCCGGCGCTTTCGCCATATTCTGCGTGTGCTTAAACGTATGTATCGCATCCTCCCGTTGGCGGACGCATTAGCGCTGATTCGCAACGACAAGCTTCCTTCCGCTAGCGCGGCGATAACCTTTGACGATGGCTATGCGGATAACTACACCGTGGCACTTCCGATTTTGATGGAGGAGAAGGTCTCGGCAACGATCTATGTCGCTACCAAGTACCTGGACGGCGGGAGGATGTTCAACGATACAATCTGGGAGGCGTTGCGGGAAACGCCATGCGATGGCGTTGACCTGAGCTGTTTGGGACTGAGTGAAATTGAACTCCATACCTGGGAGCAGAAGCGAGCGGCCGCGCATAAGGTCGTGATGGCCCTAAAGTACATGCAGCCGGAAAAACGGGAAGTGGCGACAAGCCAAGTAGTTGAGGCGTTAAAGGTGGAGCCTCGCACCGATCTAATGATGTCGTCGGAGAACGTTGCGGCGTTGCCGCGCAGCATCATAACCGTGGGCGCGCACACTCACTCTCATCCTATACTTACCCGGATCGAACCAGCTGCGGCGGAGCGTGACATCGCGGAGGGTCGAAGGATTCTTCAAGGAATCGTAGGTGAGGCCGTGGATCTATTTGCCTATCCGAATGGAAAACCTGGTGAGGACTATGATGGTAGGCATGTACAAATGATTCGCGCAATGGGCTTTTCGTCCGCCGTCACGACTTCACCTGGCGTTCACGTTAAGACAGGTGACTTCTACCAAATTCCTCGATTTACCCCATGGCACTCCGACGCCGTTCGGTTCAGCCTAATGATGCTGCACAATGCCCTAGCAATCAATCCCAGGATAGTAGATGTATAAGTGGGCAACGCCTTGCGGAAACTGACTAGTGAAAGCTTCCTATGAATCTATGACCATACCCACATGTGACCGCGAGTCAGGGAATGAAGTATAAGTTGGTCTCAGTGTTGCGGATTCGGTGGACCGATTTCCTGCTTATCGTTGTGGTCAGTCTAGCGGCGGCACGTATAGCGCGGTGCCAGGAGCCGTGCGGGTCGCTTCAGAATCACTTTGGCCCTTACGACTACATCAATCCAGAACATCGTTCAGACAAGAACGGATTCAACCTACGCATCGTGGAACAGTATCACTTTACGCCGCAAGTTGAGTCGCTAAAGCGCGGCGAGTCGACATACTTGGTCGGAGGAGACATCGGCTATACGCTGAGAGTTTGGCCGAACCATCATCGTGCGTTGATAGCGGCGGTAAAATTCGCGCTCAAGAAGAAGTCGGAAAGGCCCGAAGGCATGTCATTGTCGATCGACTGCTGGTTCGTGAGAGCCAAACGAATGAATCCGAACGACGCGATGGTGCATGCCATCTTCTCGACTTACCTCGCGAAAAGAAATCGTAAGGAAGAGGCACTGGAGAACGCCCGCGAGGCCGCTAGACTGGCTCCGGAGGACAAGAATGTGCAGTACAACATCGCTATGGCATACACCGATGCCAAGGTATACGACAAGGCCATCGAGCACGCCAAGCGAGCGCAAGCTCTTGGCAATCCATTGCCCGGAGTTCGAAATAGACTGAAGTCAATCGGTGTCTGGAAGGAATAATCTTCGAGTAAGAAAGAGCTACTCAGAGTGTGCGACTGGTCGAAAACGAGTTGCGAGGATAGGAACTTGGATTCTTACGCTATCTTCTGATGCCCCAATCGGAGGGCGCGCAGCAATCTGTGTAAATTGCGCTGCAATATCCGCTTGATTTCGAAGTACCCACTCAGTTCAGCCTCGAATTCCAAGGGATGGACAGATTCGCCATCAAGCAGGCGACGCAATCCCAATAGTGGGGTTCCGCGAAAATTCAGACCTTGCTCTGTTGTGGTCGCGCTTTTTATGTCGAGTTTCCGCAAGATCGGCCAAACTTCTGGTGCCCATACCCCGCTCGGATAGCAGAAATGTACCAAGGAGCTGTGAGTCATTGTGCCGAGGCTTGCGCGATTATCCGCAATTTCCTTGTCTAGATCGCTTAGATCGTCCGGGAGTAGTCGATGGCGGTGTGTGTGTAGTTGGATATCGATTCCTCGCTCGGCTGATTCTTGAACTTCGAATGGTGTCATTAGATGAAAGATCCGTTTGCGCGCAAGCTCGTCTACGTCTACGCCAAGTTCCAGAGCCAGTTGTCGCAGCACCTCAAAGAGTTCCCGGCCATTGCGTTGCGCGCAATTATCGAGGATCAGTTCTATTGCAGCGTTTCGTTCGAAACTTTGATCAAGATTGAATTCATGTTTTCGATTCATCCCCGGAGATTCGAGATGAAGCTTGCGTTTCGGAGACACCGCTAAGACGTACTGCAATGCTACGTTAAACACCGGGAATTGTTTTTCTACGTAGTAGGAGCTGACATACAAGGTGGCGGGCAAACCGTGTTCCGTCAGTGTGGGGATCATATGGGCAAAGGTACCGTACCAACCATCGTCGATGGTAATTACGGTTGCGCAGGGCGGAAGAGTTCCCTGCTTGAGGCGCTCAATCGCCTCCCCCAAGGGAATCACCGGATATGGGGATTGTTTGAGCCAGGCGATGCGCTGTCGAAACTTCCCTGGACTCATGAACAAGAAATCGGAGAAGTGCTTTTCGCCCATCCAGATACCGTGATAGCACAATATGCGGAGTCCCTTGCGAGTGAGTAGGCGACTGATCGCAAATAGGCCAAGCCACTTGGACATCCATAAAACAATGTATTTGGCTGTTTTGTGACTAAGCATTGCCTGATGAAGGGCCCAGTGAAGGCAAAAAGAGGGCTGAGTTCTTTGTCCGGAAAAAGGCGTTACTGCCTAGCCTCGACCCAAACGCGTTACAAAGCTCTGCCAAGCTCGCCAATAGAGCACTCTGTCCCCTGGAAACCAAAGGTCAGAGCGCACGGCGGGATGCAGGCCCAAGTACGCGAACTCGACGAGCGAGCGAAGTTTATCGAACCAGCCTACCTGTGTATCGCGAATTTTTGAAATGAGATGCCCAAGATCAGCAGGAACCGTATAGCGAGCGCGAAAACCAAGAACACCAGGACCTAGATGCTCGGACACGGTGCCTTTTAGAAACGCGTCCACCTGCCATCTTGGAAAATCCTTACCTGCTAGCAAATCAAGATTGAGTGCATTCCAATATCGAGAATTAATCTCAATGAACCAGAACTGTCGCGTTTTCTCATCCCATTTGTACTCAACCATTGCGACTCCTTGCCACCGGAGTGCTTCGAGTCGTGCCTTGGC
>JANNFC010000062.1:0-1726 GCA_031379405.1 Betaproteobacteria bacterium
AACAGGTCTTGCAGCGTGCTGACTCTCAAGATCCCGGCGCGCCGCAATGCGCAATCGATCACGTCGTCGCTACCTGCCAAGGCACCCGTGTGGGAGACCACGGCGCGCGCGGCCGCTTCGGCTCGGCCTGATTTCACCGCAATCACCGGTTTGGCCCGCGCCGCGGCGCGGGCGGCCGACATAAACTTGCGGGCATGTTTTACGGATTCGATGTATAGCAAGATAGCCGAGGTGTCGGCGTCGCTCGCCAAGTAATCAAGCAGATCGCCGAGGTCCACATCGGCCGAATCTCCGATGGTGATGAAGGCGGAAAAACCGATACCGCGCGCCTTACTCCAATCCAACACGGCCGTTGCCAGCGCACCCGATTGTGAGACGAAGGCCAGTTTTCCGGGCAACCCATCAGTGTGAGCGAAGCTGGCGTTGAGGCGAATTCCGGGCACCAGAATTCCAAGACAGTTCGGGCCGATGATGCGCAGCGTGTGCGGGCGCGCAGCATCGAGCATGTCGCGCGTGATCGATGCGCCTGCACCGTTCATGCCTCCAGTAATCACGACGGCGGCCTTGCATCCCATCGCACCCAACTGCGACACTAGTTTGGGCACCGTAGCAGGAGGGGAGCAAATCACTGCCAAGTCCGGCGCGGAGGGCAGTGAAGGAATGTCCGGAACACAGGGTAAGTCGAAGATGCGTTGATGGCGTGGATTGATCGCAAAGAGTTCCCCGCGAAAGGATTGCCGCAAGTTGGCGAACACCGTTGCCCCGACGGAATGGGGTTTCGGCGAGGCGCCGACGACCGCGACAGATTTCGGGGAGAAGAAGTATTCGAGATGACGGATGGTCACTGAGGGCGTGTGCGCTTCTTAATCTATCGTGGATCTATCGTGGATCTATCGTGGATGCATAAGGACTGAATCAGGACTGAATCAGGACTTTACGGACTCGACACCTGCAAGCCTTGATCTCGGTCAATGAAGCAACGGTGCCGAGGACTATACTGTGAGCGTGTTCTTCTTGCGAGCAACGGAAATGACCTACAAGAGCATTCTGGCGATTTTGGATAATAGCAAACATGTGCCTGGCGTAGTGTCCGTGGCGGCAGACCTGGCGCAGCGCTTCGAGGCGCATCTGGTGGGTTTGTATGCAGTGCACGCCGATGTAGAACCGCACGCGCTGCAGGATGCTTGGTTGGCGGAGAAAACGCAAAGCTATTCCAAGAAACTGGACGAGCAAGCCGAGCGTTCCGAAGCGGCTTTTCAGCAATACACACGCGCCGTCTTGGGGAGCGCGGCTGAGTTTCGGCGTGTTCACCAGGATGCGCTCGGCGCGGTCATCGTGGACGCGCGCTACGTAGACCTGGTGATTATCGGTCAGCGCGATCCCGATGAATCTGTCGCCGGCGTCCCGGTCTCACTGGTGGAGCGTGCCGTATTGGCGGTGGGTGGACCCGTGCTAGTGGTACCGTATTTCGCCAGCGCCTTTCGCAGTTTGGGGCGCGATGTGCTGGTGGCGTGGAACGGGAAACGCGAATCGGGACGCGCAGTGCGCGATGCGCTTCCCTTGTTGCGACGTGCAGAGAACGTCGTGATCATGGCGGTCAATCCATTGATCGGCAATCGCGGACACGGAGAACTGCCGGGCGCCGATTTAGCGCAGTATCTGGCCCGTCATGGCGTCAAGGCGGAAGCTCGTTCGGGCGTCGCCGTGGAAATCGGAGTGGGCGACG
>JANNFC010000163.1:0-24612 GCA_031379405.1 Betaproteobacteria bacterium
CGTCGCCTTGCCTGAAGGCCTGCCGCGGCCATTGACCACCCCCGCATCCACATGACCCGACGGCCCCGCCTGAGAAGCGGAGAGCACATGGGTCATCTGATCGTCGAAGTAAAAATCAGGCTCAAACACCTGCAAGAACGGCCCCTTCTCCAGTCCCCCTAGAAACATCGCTTCATCCACCTCGATACTCCAGCTCATCAGGGTGCGCACCGCGCGGTCATGGGCGGGTGCGCTGCGCGCTGTGACCAGGGCCGTTCGCATGCGCATGCCTTGAGGATTGGGAGGACGATTTTGCAATGAGTGCAGCGCGCGCAGAAAGGGTTGCAAGGGCCCAGGCGGTAGGGGTTCACCCGCGCGTGCGCGTTCGTGCTCTTCGAAGGCAGACAGGCCGTGTTCCTGATAAACCCGCTCCGCCTCATCGCTGAACAACACCGCATCCCCGTCGAAGGCAATGCGCACCTCGTCGGGATGACGCTCCGCGGCATTCGGTCCTTTGGCGTAAACCCGTGCGGCAGGGAATCCGGCTTCGATGGCGAGGCGCACGTCCTCAGCATTGGCTGAGAGAAACAAGTCAGCCTTCAAAGGGGTCAAGTGACCATAGGGGGATCGCCCTCGGGTAAACACACCGCGCGTTATGCCGAGTCTGTGATGATCGATGGACTTGAACACACGCATGCCGCTTACCGGATCGTTACGCGACAGAATGACGACTTCGACCCTCTGCGCTTGCGGTGAATTAAAGGCGAGCAGTTTGCGCGCGAGATTGAACGCAACCCCAGGCGCGGCAGGCTGGTTCAGCCGTTCCAACTGCAAACGTTGGTAGGCGCCGGGATCCGCAGGGTCGAAAACCTCGTTCTCTTCTTCGAAATCGAACAGCGCCCGCGAGGATAAGGCGACGACGAGTTTACCTTCCAGATCGGTGGGCACGGGGACTCATGAGTCACTTCGATGGCAGGCAGATATCTTACACTTGCGTGTTCCGCGAATCAGGCTCGCCGGCCATAAGCCGGCGTCATTGTTTATGGAGAGCGCATGCCGGCACAAATCATCGATGGCGTAGGACTATCCCGAGAACTGAGGCAAGGGCTAACGGCGCGCGCTAGTGCACTCACGCAACAGGGCAAGCGGCCGGGGTTGGCCGTCATTCTGGTGGGGGACAACGCCGCCTCGCAGGTATATGTGCGACACAAGATCAAAGCTTGCGCCGAGGTGGGCATCCATTCCGAACTGCACCAGATGTCCGACACGGCAAGCGAATCGCAAGTGTTGGAGCGCATTCGTGCGCTCAACGCGGACCCAAAGATTCACGGCATTCTCGTGCAGCTACCGTTGCCTTCACAAGTATCGGAACGGCATGTACTGGGGACGATCGCGTTGGAGAAGGACGTCGACGGCTTACATGTGCACAGCATGGGCAGCCTGCTGGTGGGCAAGAGTGGATTCCTGCCGTGCACCCCGGCGGGTTGCATGGCCATGCTGGATAAGTATCAAATACCTACGGAGGGCAAGGAGGCGGTGATCGTTGGCCGCAGCAACATTGTCGGTAAACCCGCCGCGTTACTGTTGCTCCAGCGTAATGCTACGGTGACAATATGCACCTCGAAGACTCGGGACCTCGCCGCCCATACACGAAGGGCGGATATTCTGGTCGCCGCAACCGGAAGGGCTGGACTAATAACGGGCGATATGATCAAGCCCGGTGCGACGGTGATCGACGTAGGCATCAGCCGGCTCGCGGATGGTAAGCTGGTGGGCGATGTGGATTTCGAATCCGCCCGGCAGGTCGCCTCCTGGATTACCCCTGTACCTGGCGGCGTCGGTCCAATGACCATAACAATGTTGCTCAGCAACGCGATATTGAGCGCCGAGCGCCAGTCCAAGTTCCAGCCCCAGCCCCAAGGAGATCAGTATTGAGGTGGCAGCCGAATCAACTCGCTTGTTATGCCTGGGCCGCGTGCGTAGGGATCCTCGGGGCCTGCTCAAAGCAAGAAGAAACCATCCAACCGGCGAAGCCCGTGCACGTTGTGGTGGTGAAGTACGACGGCGCGGCGGCTACGGCCAGCTACACCGGCGATGTGCAAGCGCGTTTCGAATCGGCACTCGGATTTCGTATTCCCGGCAAAGTGGTCGAGCGCTCGGTGGACGTGGGCGCACAGGTGAAAAAGGGGCAGAAGTTGGCGCGTCTGGATGCGGCCGATATGCGCCTGTCCGCAGAAGCCGCCGGCTCGCAGTTGCAAGCGGCGCGCTCCGACTTCAACCAGGCCAAAGCGGATCTGGAACGCTTTCGCGAACTCCATAACAAGAGTTTTATCAGCGCAGCCGAATTCGAACGACGCCAGACCGCCTTCGATGTGGCGCGCGCGCGTTACGGACAGGCTCAAGCGCAATTGGGCGTTAGCCGCAACCAAGCCGGATACACGACACTGGAAGCCGACAACGATGGCGTCATTACCGCCATTTCTGCGGAGGTGGGACAGGTCGTCGCCGCCGGCCAGCAGGTGATGCGTCTGGCCCGTAGCGGCGACAAGGAAGTCGAGATACCGGTCCCCGAGAGTCGCCTGCAAGAATTGCGGGATGCCAATAGCGTACGGGTCAAATTGTGGGCCGATCCCAAGGTGGAGTACGCGGGGGCCATTCGCGAGGTGTCGCCCAGTGCGGACCGTGTTACGCGAACTTACGCGGTGAAAGTCTCCATCCTCGAAGCAGATGCCAAGATTCAACTCGGTATGACGGCGAACGTTTTCCTCAAGACCGAAGCACCGAACAAGACGGTAATCCTGCCATCTACCGCCGTATTCCAACAAGGCGCTACGTCATCGGTATGGGTGCTGGACGAGCAGTCGCAGCAGATACACGCGAAACCGGTGCAAGTGAGCGAGTACCGCCAGGATGCCGTGGTGATCCTTTCGGGATTGAAGGATGGCGAGCGCGTCGTGCGCGCGGGAGTGCATAAGCTGTTCGAGGGAGAAAAGGTGCGCGTGATCGCGGAACCGGCTTCATGAAAGGCATCAATCTCTCTGAGTGGGCGTTGCGCCATCAGAGTCTCATCGTGTACCTGATGTTGGTGTTCGCCGTGTCGGGCGCCTATGCTTACCGGCAACTCGGCCAGGCCGAGGACCCTGCCTTCACCATCAAGGTGATGTTGGTGCGCGCGTTCTGGCCCGGCGCCACGGCACGCGAAGTAGAACAGCAAGTCACCGAACGCATCGAGAAGAAACTACAAGAAATTCCTTGGTTCGATTTCAGTCGCAGTTACTCCAAACCCGGAGAGTCGCTGATCTTCTTGAGCCTGAAGGACTTTACGCCGCCCGAGGAAGTGCCGCATCTTTGGTACGAGGCGCGCAAGAAGATCTTCGATATCCGCCATACCTTGCCCGACGGCGTGCAAGGTCCCTTTTTCAACGATGAATTCGGGGACACTTTTGGCACCATCTACGCCTTCACCGGCGACGGCTACTCCTATGCCGAGTTGCGCGCTCAAGTGGAAACGGTACGCAAGGATCTGTTGCGCGTACCCGATGTAAGCAAAGTGGAATTGCTCGGCGAGCAAGAGGAAAGGGTTTACGTCGAGTTTTCCCATCGTAAGTTATCCACCCTGGGCGTCGATCCGCTGCAAATCGTCAGGATTTTGCAGCAGCAGAACAACATGGTGCCCGCGGGTAGCTTCGAAACGCAAGACGATAGGATTTTCCTGCGTGTGTCGGGCAACTTCCAGTCCGTAGACAATATTCGCGAGATTGGAATTCAAGCGGGCGGACGCTTATTTCGCCTGGGTGATATTGCCAAAGTGTGGCGTGGCTATATCGACCCGCCACAACAGAAGTTTCGCTATCGCGGACAGGACGCGCTGGGCTTGGCGCTGTCGATGAGCAAGGGCGGCGACATCATCGAATTGGGCGAGTCGCTGGAGAGGTCGGTGACGCGTATCAAGTCCTATTTGCCGGCCGGTATCGAATTGCACCAGGTGGCCGACCAACCCACGGTCGTCAAGCGTTCCGTTCAGGAATTTATGCGCACCTTGATCGAAGCCCTGGTGATCGTGCTGGCGGTGAGTTTTCTCAGTCTGGGGCTGCGCACGGGCGTCATCGTGGCGCTCTCCATCCCGCTGACCTTGGCCATCACTTTCCTGTGCATGAAAGTCGCCGGCATCGACCTGCAGCGCATTTCCCTGGGCGCTTTGATCATCGGATTGGGCCTGCTGGTGGACGACGCCATCATCGCGGTGGAGATGATGGCCATCAAGATGGAGCAGGGCATGGAAAGGGTGGCCGCTGCCAGCTTCGCCTTCAAATCCACGGCCATGTCGATGTTGACCGGTACCCTCATCACGGCGGCAGGATTTCTGCCCGTCGGATTGGCGAAGTCCTCGGCCGGCGAGTACACCTTTTCCATCTTTGCCGTGGTGGGCATGTCGCTGATGGTGTCCTGGGTGGTAGCCGTGCTATTTATCCCCTACCTCGGATTCAAGTTGTTGCCCGACTTTACCGCCAAACGCGGTGCGCCGGCATGGTACGTCAAACGGCTGCCCGCAAGACTGCGACAAAAACTCGCCGCCCACCTCGGCGGGACGGCGGCGCATGTCGATGTCTACCAGCAGCCCTTCTATCGGCGCTTTCGCGCCCTGGTGACCTGGTGCGTGAATCATCGCATCAAGGTTATTGTGATTACGGCGATTGGGTTTGTCGCGTCCGTGCTCGGCTTCGGGCTGGTGCAGCAACAGTTCTTTCCCTCCGCCAATCGGCCGGAATTGATCGTGGATCTGTGGTTGCCCAACGGCTCGTCATTGACCGCGACCCAAGCACAGGCTGAACGCTTCGAGAAAGCGCTGGCAGCCGATCCGGCGGTGAAAGACTATGCGGCCTACGTCGGCGGTGGGAGCCCGCGCTTCTATTTGCCCATGGATCAGCAATTGGCGCACGCGAACCTCGCCGAGTTCGTCATCACCGCCAAGGATGCTTCCGTGCGCGACGCATTGCATCAGCGGCTGCAGAAATTGCTCGACCTCGACTTCGTCTTATTGCGAGGGCGGGTGACGCCGTTGCAGAATGGTCCGCCGGTGGCCTATCCCGTCATGTTTCGGGTGAGCGGGCCCGACCCCGTTGAACTGCGCCGTATTGCCCAGCAAGTGGCCGCAGCGATGCGGGCCCACCCCAACCTGATCAATGTGCATCTGGATTGGAACGAGATGGCCAAGGTGGTCAAGCTCAAGGTTGATCAGAACAAGGCGCGCAGTATCGGCATCAACGCCGAGGAATTATCCAACGGACTCAATGCGATCCTGAGCGGTCTGCACATTACCCAATACCGGGAACGCGATCAGTTGATCTCCGTGGTGGCGCGCGGAGAGACCAGCGAGCGCCAACGGCTCGAGGATCTGCGCGACGTCAACGTACCGACGCAGAGTGGGAAATGGATACCGCTTTCCCAGGTGGCCACCATCGAATACGAATTCGAAGAACCCATCGTGTGGCGCCGTACGCGTATGCCCACGCTTACCGTACAAGCCGACGTGCAGGGCGATATTCAGGCGCCGGTGGTGTCGTCCCAAATCGAACCGAAGTTGCTCCCCATCCGCGCCAAACTGCTACCGCAGTATCGTATCGATGTAGGCGGCGCTATTGAAGAGAGCGTCAAAGGGCAGGAGTCGGTCAATGCCGTGGTGCCGTTGATGCTGGGTGTGGTGATAACGCTGCTGATGGTGCATCTGCAAAACATGGGAAGGGTGGTCATCGTGTTGCTGACCGCTCCATTGGGGATTATCGGAGTGGCGGCGTTTTTGCTGATCTTCCATCAGCCCTTCGGTTTTGTAGCCATGCTCGGCACCATCGCGCTGTCCGGTATGATCATGCGCAACTCCATCATTTTGGTGGACCAGATCGAGCAAGACGTGAAGGATGGCCACTCTATGCGCGAAGCGATCATCGAATCGGCAGTACGGCGCTATCGGCCCATCATGCTTACCGCCATGGCCGCCATACTTGCCATGATTCCGCTGTCCCGCAGCAATTTCTGGGGCCCGATGGCCGTGGCTATCATGGGAGGACTTCTGGTTGCCACGGTGCTGACTTTGTTATTTCTGCCCGCTTTGTACGCCGCTTGGTATCGCGTGCGGGCGCAGTGATTTTCGCCGCGGTCGCATTCAGATGAAATTCTATCTGCTTACATTCAAACGGAAGACCTCATGAGAATTCGGACAAAACTGTCCCTGCAAGTGACGTTGCTGCTCGCGCTTGCCGTCAGCACTATCACCGGCAAGACCGCGGAAAAAGCGGCGATCGCTTCGGCGCACCCCATCGCCACGCAAGTGGGCATCGAGATATTGAATCAAGGTGGGAATGCCTTCGATGCGGCGGTCGCCGTATCGGCTGCGCTTGCGGTGGTGGAGCCGTTCTCATCGGGATTGGGTGGCGGAGGATTTTTTCTTCTGCATCGCGCCATCGATAAATTCGAGGTGGTGGTGGATGCGCGCGAGACAGCGCCGAGTGCCGCGACCCAGGACACTTACCTGGGTCAGGACGGTAAACCCGACACCAGGGCTTCTCTCGACGGCGCCAAGGCCGCCGCAGTTCCCGGCATTCCGGCAGGCTTGGATTGGATCGCCAATAAATACGGCAAGCTGCCGCTCAAGGATGTATTGCTGCCTGCCATGCGCTTGGCGCGCGCGGGCTTTCCGGTGGATAGCCGTTACGTGGCGGCGGCGACGTTTCGCGAGCCGATGTTCAAGTCCCATGCCAACACCGCCGCCATCTTCCTCGACCAAGGCAAAGTGCCGGCTACGGGTTTCGTGGTGAAGCAACCGCAACTGGCCGAAGTGTTGGAGACCCTTGCCACCCAAGGACGATCGGGGTTCTATGACGGAGAGATCGCGCAACGCTTAGTGAGTGCCGTCAACGCCCAAGGTGGAATATGGGCGCTGGGGGATTTGCAGGACTACCGGATCGTCGAGCGCTCGGCGCTGTCTTTCAAGTACCGGGACTCGAAGGTGACGTGTTCGACATTGCCGTCTTCGGGTTGCCTGGTCATGGCGCAGGCGTTACAGATGCTACAAGCGTTCGACATGGATATTGCACCGGCCACCCAACAATCCCACCTGATTGTCGAAGCACTGCGCCGCGGTTACCAGGATCGCGTGCGATACATGGGAGATCCGGATTTCGTCGATGTGCCGGCCAGTAAACTGGCGAGTCTCGAATACGCGCAACAACGCGGAAGGTCCATCGATCCATTGCGCGCCACCAACAGCGAAGCGCTGGATGCAGCAGTGAGGGAAGGCACCAACACCACACATTTCTCCATTGTGGATGCCGACGGCAATCGAGTCGCCGCCACACTCAGCGTGAACTTGCCCTTCGGCGCGGGTGTCGTCGCAGGCGATACCGGCGTTCTACTGAACAACGAGATGAATGATTTCGCCATCAGCCCCGGTGTGGCAAACGCCTACTCTCTCACCGGCAGTACCGCCAACGCCGTGGCAGCGCGCAAGCGTCCTCTTTCCAGCATGACGCCCACCTTCGTTGAGGACGAGAACGGCATCTTGGTGATCGGCACACCGGGAGGATCGCGCATCATCTCGATGTTGCTGTTGGCCATCGTGGATTTCGTGCACAAACAGCCCAGAGATGTTGAGCGTATAGTGGGATTGCCACGCTTCCATCATCAATACCTGCCCGACCGCGTCGAATACGAACCCGGTGCCTTCGATAAGGACTGGGTGGACGCACTTAAGGCCATGGGCCACAACGTGCAGGAAGGCAAGCGCCGCTGGGGCAACATGCAAGCGGTCTACATCGACAAGCGCACGGGTACGGTCAAGGCTTACAACGATCCGCGTGGAAAGGTCGGCGTGTTGTTTTGAGGTGATGCCGTCATGGATCTCCACGAAAGCACGTAGGGCGGAAAAGTAATCAATGATCGCGGAGTAACGGACCGATGGCGCAGTGGGCCATTGGAAGAGGCTCAAGTTCTCATGCGTGCGTGGCATTCTGATACAGTTACCCCTTCCGAGCCCATCGCTATGGAGTTATTTTGACGCGAGATCGTCGTACTTTCTTGAAGTCTGCGCCGGGAGCCGTGGTGCTTGCCACAGGCGCGGGGTGGTTGACGCGCGCCATGGCCGACGCCACACTGGGTCCGGCGGAGTTGACCGAAGGTGCATTGCAATCGGCGAGTATGGAAGCGTTGCCGGGCAAAGTGTCCCTCATCAAGAAAACTTGGCGTCCACCTAACTTTGAGACCCCTGTTTCCTATTTCGACCAAGCCTTCACGCCTAATCGAGCGTTTTTCGTGCGCTATCATCTCGGCGCGATTCCCGAGGTGGCCGCCGCCAAGTGGTCGTTGACCATCGGCGGTGATGGGACGGGGAAACCGTTTGCGCTTGACTATGATGCGCTGCGCCGCGATTTCGCGCCGCTGGAAGTCAATGCGTTGTGCCTGTGTTCGGGTAACCGACGCGGGCTTTCCAATCCACATGTGCCCGGCATTCAATGGGGGCATGGGGCCATGGGTAATGCACGCTGGAAGGGTGTGCGCCTGAAGGATGTGTTGCACAGAGCCGGAGTGAAGAAGGAAGCAACGGAGGTCGTGTTCGACGGCGCCGATAGCGCGGTGTTGGACAAGACGCCGGATTTCGTCAAGAGCCTGCCGCTATGGAAAGCACTCGATGAAAACACCATGCTGGCTTATGAGATGAATGGTGAACCCCTTCCCCATTGGAATGGATTTCCCGTGCGCGTGGTGGTGCCCGGATGGACGGCGACCTATTGGATCAAGCATCTCACCTCCATCCATGTATCGACGCAAGCCTTCAAGGGATTCTGGATGGCCACCGGCTACCGCATTCCCAAGGGGAAGTTTCCTATCGTCGATCGTTTTGTGAGTCAGGAGACCGAGGCCAACACGCCCATTACGGAAATGGTCGTCAGTTCGCTGATCACGAATCTGCAGCCGAATGCCCGTCTGAATGCGCACTCACCACTGGAAGTCAGAGGCGTGGCCTGGGACGGTGGCTATGGCATCGCCGAAGTGTTGGTATCCATCGACGGTGGAGAGAATTGGCGCAAGGCTGAACTCGGGTCCGACTTGGGACGTTTTGCGTGGCGACAATGGCGCTTCGCACGGCCGGCGCCGCAACGTGGCAACGCCATCATCATGGCCAGGGCCACCAATCGGCAGGGCGCTTCTCAGACAGAACAACTGATATTCAATCCGGCCGGCTATCACAACAACGTGGTGCAACGCATCCCGGTGGAGTTTGTATGAAGCGAATTCTCTGGAGCATGCTTTTGCTTGGCCTCGGTAGGGTACACGCCGATGAATCACGGGTTACGCTCAAGGACGGCGAAGGACGCCCTTTAGTGGAAGCGCATTGCAGCGTGTGCCACAGTCTGGACTATGTACAAATGAATTCCGTGTTTCTCGACCGCAAGGGGTGGGAAGCCTCGGTCAATAAAATGATCGAAGTGATGGGAGCGCCCATTCGTCAAGAAGACAGCGGCCCTATCATCGACTACTTGACCAAATACTATGGCAAATGAGCCCGCAACGAACGTGACGCAGTCGAACCGACTGCCGATCAAGACTACGTTTCTCGATTTCGAGCTACCGATCGCGGAATTGGAAGCCAAGATCGAAGAGCTGCGCTACGTACAGGACGATTCCGCGCTCAACATCTCCGATGAGATCGGCAAGCTGCAGAAGAAAAGCCAAACGCTCACCAAGGAGATCTACGGCAAGCTCTCGCCCTGGCAGATCTCGCAAGTGGCACGGCATCCGCAGCGGCCCTACACAATGGATTACATCCAGAACCTATTTACGGATTTCGAAGAGTTGCACGGCGATCGCAACTTCGCCGACGACCCCTCCATCATCGGCGGGCTGGCGCGCTTCGGCGGCCAGAGTGTCATGCTCATCGGGCATCAGAAGGGCAGAGACACCAAGGAAAAAATATTCCGCAACTTCGGGATGCCGCGACCCGAAGGCTATCGCAAGGCGTTGCGCTTGATGAGTCTGGCGGAGAAGTTTGGCGTGCCGGTGCTGACGCTCGTCGACACCCCCGGGGCCTATCCCGGTGTGGGCGCGGAAGAGCGCGGGCAGTCGGAAGCCATTGGAAGAAGTCTGTATGTCATGTCCAGTCTGCGAGTGCCGGTTATCGTGACCGTCATCGGCGAAGGCGGATCGGGCGGCGCGTTGGCCATCGCCGTGGGCGACACCATCATTATGCTGCAGTACTCCATCTATTCAGTGATCTCGCCCGAGGGTTGCGCGTCGATTTTGTGGAAAAGCTCGGAGAAGGCACCTGATGCCGCCGAGTCCTTAGGGATCACCGCCAATCGATTGAAGACTTTGGGACTGGTCGACAAGATCGTGCACGAGCCCTCCGGGGGCGCACACCGAGATCCGAGCATGATGATGCAGACCATGCGGCGCGCCTTGCAGGAAGCGCTCGCCGAGGCGCAGGCGCAGCCCCTGGATAAGTTGCTGGAAGCACGCTTCCGACGGCTGATGGAGTATGGAAAGTTCAAAGAGGTTGCGGATCGTTAGCACTCCTCACCGTAAGCCGGTGGAGCCGGAACCAAACGTTTCAGCGGATGCTCTGGAACAGTGCGTGTTCACGTTCATGCGCACACATCACGTCACGCAATCGCGGCTGCTGCTTGGGCTTAGCGGTGGCGTGGATTCCATGGTGTTGCTGGAAATCATGGGACGGCTGCGGCAGCAACTCGGCGTATCGCTCGAAGCCATGCATGTGCATCACGGCATCAGTGCGCACGCCGATGAGTGGGCCCGGTTTTGCCGGAATGCTTGCGATGCACGCGCGCTCAAACTTATTGTCGAAAGAGTGCGCGTCGAACGAGCGCCGAGCGAAAGTCTGGAAGAACAGGCGCGCCTGAAACGCTACGAATGCTTCGCTCGCGCCGGTGCCGACGGCATTCTTCTGGCGCATCACCTCGACGACCAATGTGAGACGTTTTTCCTGCGTTTGCTGCGCGGCAGTGGATTGCGCGGATTGAGTGGCATGCCGATGGAGCGAACATTACATCACAGCTCCAGCGCGAGAATCCTGCGGCCGCTGCTGGCGATTTCGCGGCGACAGATCCTCGACTATGCAAAGGCGCACTCGTTGTCCTACGTGGAGGATGACAGCAATACGAATCGCGATTTCGCCAGAAACTTTTTGCGTCTGGACGTCTTGCCATTGATCGAATCTAAATTTCCCGCTTACCGAATCACCGTCGAGCGAGCGCTCAGGAACCTGCGCGATGCCGACACCTTGATGGTGGAACGCGCACGTACTGACTTGCAGGATGCTCGCAGCGGGGAGAGCTTGCGTATCGACGTATTGCGAGCGATGGGCGAGGTGCGCGCCTTGGCGGTGCTGCGGGCATTCTTGGAAGAGAAAAATTCTCGACCCCCAGCGCGTGCGAGGTTGGAGGAGTTGCTACGCCAGACCTTCAATGCGAGCAGCGATGCGCAAGTGTCATGGCGCATCGATGGGGGAGAATTTCGGCGTTATCGCAACCGCTTGTTCTGGCTGAATGCGAGCGATGCCGAGGTTTCGCTGGATCCACTGACCTGGAACCATGAGCATCGCCTGCGACTTCCGGGAAAGCTCGGAGAACTTCGCTTCTCCCATAGGCAAGGCGAAGGTTTGAGTCGCGCCAAACTCAGCGAGGGTGCGTGCGAGGTTCGCTTCAGGCATGGGCGTGAGCGATTGCAACTGGCGCCAAATCGCCCCAGCCGCTCACTGAAGAATCTGTTTCAGGAGGCTGCGACACCGCCTTGGATACGTGCCACCGCGCCTCTATTTTTTTGCGGTGGTCAGCTGGCGTGGGTGGAGGGCTTGGGTTACGCCTGCGGCATGCTCGCTTCCCCGCATGAGCCGGGCGTAATCATTGAGCGGGCTAGCGCTTCGGTGGCGCAATGACGCCGCTGGCACCTAACTCCTTAAGCGTTGCCGCTGCTTGCTTGGCTTCCTGCCGCGTGCGGAATGGGCCGACTACGACCCGCGTCTCGGTATAGGCGGGTACGCCGCGTTCCTTTAGCTTGGCCAGCAACTGGTCGGCATTGGCGTAGGTGTTGAAAACGCCCATCTGCACCGTGTAGCCCTTAGCGGGCGGGATCGGCGCGTCTTCGAGTTTCAGCACTGGCGCGCTTGGCGTTCTTGCCGTGGGTTGCGGTGCGGTTGCGACGCCCACCGAAGTTCCAGGTTTTAACGGCGGTGGCTCTATCGCCGTGCTTGGCACGGCGGGTGGCATCGCCTTCGGCGCTGGTCCAGGGGCAACCGTCAATGGAGGCTGCGCGCCCGGTTTGTTGGGGACGGACGGTGCGCTCTCGGGCACGACTTTCGTATCAGGGACGCGGCTGACCTCGGGCGGTGGCGGTGGCGCCGTCTCCGCAACGGAGGGTGGGCTAGTGGCAGGCGAAGCCGGTGCGGGCGAGGGTGGGGAAATAGCAATCGATGGGGTTGGCTTGGGCTGATCATCGACAGTGAGCTTGTCGACCAGATTCAAACCGAGAATGGCTACGGCGATGAGGACGAGTGCGATAACCAGCCGTCTGAGGGCGCGCTTCTTTACGCTCGAGTCTTGGGTCAGGGTCGGCGGCTCCGCCATCGTCAATCGGAAGTCATGACAGGTGCGTAGGATGCTATCACCCTTTCTCCACCCTTTCTCCACCCCTTTCTCCTCGCACCAGCGTCCGTGCGTCGTCGAGCTGGGCGAAGAAGATCTATCTTTCTTTCAACGAGTTAACATGCTACTCTCCGCCATCAACTCGAGGCGATGCCACGTGCCGCGGTAGGGGGTTTCATAAGGTGGTTTCATTACGAACCGCCTTGGATGTGGCGATTTGCTCGTGGGGCGCTCGTATTTCGCTCGTATTTCGCTCGTATCCACCGTTCAACTCGTTTTTCCCGCGCTCTTGGCGCGAGGGCAAACTTCGCGAAATCCCTTTTATTCCATGGCCTCGATGCAATCACTGTTGTAAGCAAACCACCTGGCGAACCTTGTGTTCGCTGTACCTGTCGGAGAGCAAATGGCAATTGAACGAACCCTATCCATCATCAAACCTGATGCTGTGGCCAAAAATGTCATCGGCCAGATCTACTCGCGTTTCGAGTCCAGCGGTCTCAGGATCGTCGGCGCGCGCATGATGATGCTGTCAACCCAACAAGCCGAGGGCTTCTATGCCGTGCATCGCGAGCGTCCCTTTTTTGGGGATCTGGTCAAGTTCATGACCTCCGGCCCGGTGATGATTCAAGTGCTGGAAGGCGAAGCCGCCATTCAGAAGAACCGCGACCTCATGGGCGCCACCGATCCGAAGAAGGCCGCGCCCGCTACCATCCGCGCGGATTTCGCCGCCAGCATCGATGCCAATGCCGTGCACGGTTCCGATGGTCCACAGACCGCGGCTTCCGAGATTTCCTATTTCTTTTCTTCGCTGGACTTGCAAGCGCGCTAAAGCTTGCAAGGGCTCTGCATGCAAAATCTCCTCGACTTCGATCTGGCCGGTCTCACGCGATATCTTGAGTCTCAAGGTGAGAAGGCCTTTCGAGCGCGCCAGTTGTTTCGCTGGATTCACCAGCGCGGTAAGGCGCGCTTCGAGGACATGACCGACCTCGCCAAGACGCTGCGCGAGAATCTGCAACGCACCGCCGTGGTGAGCACTCTCCCGGTGCGCTCGCATTCGGTGGCGCGTGACGGCACGGCGAAATGGTTGCTGGATGTAGGCAATGACAATGCGGTGGAAACGGTATTCATCCCGGAAACCCATCGCGGCACCTTATGCGTTTCCACCCAGGTGGGGTGCGCACTGGCATGCGCCTTCTGTTCCACCGGAAGGCAGGGATTCAATCGCAACCTGTCGGTGGCCGAAATTCTGGGTCAGGTGTGGTGGGCGCGGCACTGCTTGCAGGAGCGAATGCAAGGGCGTGGCCCAGAGACAACCGCTAATCGAATCATCACCAACATCGTATTCATGGGCATGGGCGAACCCCTGACCAATTTCGACCCTCTCGTCACCGCAATACACGTCCTGCTGGACGACTTCGGGTATGGGCTGTCGCGTCGTCGCGTGACCGTGAGCACGTCGGGTATCGTGCCGAACATGGATCGCCTGCGCGAAGAGTGTCCGGTGGCGTTGGCGGTCTCCCTGCATGCACCCAACGATGCGCTGCGCGATCAGATCGTGCCCATCAACAAGAAGTATCCTCTGGCGTCCCTGATGGATGCGTGCCGGCGTTACGTGGCCAGCGCGGCGTCTATAAGCCACCTTGATGCCGAAGTGGACGATGTCAGCATCAGTGCCGAGCCGATCCCTGCCAGCGACCAGGGCTGGCGCAAGTGGACGCGGGTAGGCTCACCGCGCGATTTCATTACCTTCGAATATGTCATGCTGGATGGGGTGAACGATAGTGTGTCCCACGCCAGGGATCTGATTGAACTGACGCAAGACGTACCCTGCAAGTTCAATCTGATCCCCTTCAATGCGTTCCCCGATTCGGGCTTCCAACGTTCCACCCCTTCCGCCATCAGCGGTTTTCAGGAGACCCTTCTCAATGCCGGCTTCATCACCACAGTGCGCAAGACGCGCGGCGATGATATCGACGGCGCCTGCGGCCAGTTGGCGGGCGAGGTGAAGGACAGAACACGTCGCAAGGAAAGGATGGGGTGGGGGCTAAACGCGTGAGGACGGTGCTGGCTGTGCTCGTGGCGTGCTGGATGGGCGCCTGTACGACCACATCGTCCACCACCCATCGCAAGGACGATATTGCGCAGGACCAGAAGAGCCGCGCGCAGGCACATCTAGAACTTGGCATGAGCTACTACGATAGTCGCAACTTCGAGTTCGCAATTGAAGAACTCAACGAAGCCCTCAAATCTAAATCCGACTTTGTCCCAGCCTACGACGGCTTGGCCTTGATCTATATGGAACTCAAGGAGGACAAGAAAGCCGAAGACGCCTTCAAAAAAGCCCTGCGATACAAACCGGATAGCTCCGGAACAAAGAATAACTACGGCCAGTTCCTATGCTCCCGCGGCCGCGCGCAGGAGGGATTGCGGCAGTTGCTCGGTGCAGTGAAGAACCCGCTGTACGACACCCCGGATGTTGCATACACCAACGCCGGCCAATGTGCGCGCCGGGAGGGCGACAATCAAGCCGCTGAAGAATACTTTCGCCAAGCCGTTATGCGTAATCCCAGGCAAGGACAGGCGCTCTACAACTTGTCCGACTTGAATTTCATTAAGAAGAACTATTCGCAGGCTAAGGTCTACGGTGATCGCTTATTGCAGATGATGGATAAGCCCGGACCGGAAGTACTTTGGCTGGCAACGCGTATCGAGCGTAAGCTAAGCAATATGGACAGCGTGAGCAAATTCTCAGAGCAACTGCGCCGGAGATATCCCGACTCGCCTGAGACTCGCGCACTATTGGATGGGCGGTTCGAATGACAGAAACTCCTGAAACAGTCCAGGCCAGCGAAGCCCCTCCGAGCGTCGGCGCGCGCCTGTTGCAGGCGCGCCAGTCGCAAGGGCTGAGCTTGGGTGAGATGGCGCGGCAGCTCAAACTATCGGTCAAACAGGTCGATGCGCTGGAGCGCGATGACTACACCCGATTCCCGGGTACGCTCTGGGTGCGGGGCTTCTTGCGCAACTACGCCAAGTCGCTCGGGTTGGACGCGAACGCGATCATCGAGAGCGCCGGATTGGCCGGCGAGGCACCGGGCGCCGTCCCTACCGTGGCGGGTACGCCGATGCCGGCCGAAGCCACCAAGGAACGCCGCAGGACGCTGTTACTGACGATTGCGTTCGTGGTGCTCGGCCTGTTCGTGCTGGCATTACTGGGGCAGCGTGCAAGCCGCACCGACGATCAGCCCGTCAGCGCCCTGACCCCCCCGATTGTGCAGAGTTCGCCGCCGAGCAATTCCGCTGCCACCACTGCGGGCGTCATCACGAATCCTCCGGCCGATCCAGCCATCGTTGCGCCCTCGTCGGCCGCCACGCCAGCGACGACGGCGGAAATGCCAGTGCCGAGCGCTGTACAGGTGCCACCAGCTTTTGCCACAGTACCGGTAGATTCTGCGGCCACCCCGACCGTACCTGACTCGACTTCAGCGCAGCCCGTTTCCGCAGCGCCTGCAACGACCGCCGGTGCGGCGCCGCCAGCTACTTCATCCCTTTCCGCTACGCCTGTTATGCCGGCGTCGGCTACCGGCAGCGCTCCCGCGCCATCGACCTCGGCCACTCCAGCCGCTTCGAGCACCGCAGTACCAGCCACGCCGATGACGACCGCGGGCGGCGCGACCGCGGCGGAACCGGTGGAACCACCCAAACCGCGAACCCTGCGCTTTACCTTTACCCAATCGGTGAATGTCGAAGTCAAGGATGCCGACGGCAAAGTGCTATTGGCGAAATTGCAGGCCGCCGGCTCGGAGAAGGCAGTGCGAGGATTGCCGCCCTTTACCGTCACCGTCGGCAACGTGCACGCCGTGAGCCTGGTCTACCGCGGCCGGGCCGTCGATCTCACCGCCAAGGGGAAGAGCGGGGCGGCGAAGATCACGCTCAAATAGAGACCGGTCGATTTTCCAATGATGGCCCGCAAGCAAACCCGCCAAGTCAAGATCGGAGCCGTCGCCCTGGGCGGATTAGCGCCGATCGTCGTGCAGTCCATGACCAACACCGACACGGCGGATGCATCCGCCACCGCCGCCCAGGTGGCGGAGTTGGCGCGCGCTGGCTCGGAACTGGTGCGCATTACCGTCAATTCGCCCGAAGCCGCCAGCCAAGTGGAGAGCATCCACGAGCATCTGCTCGCGATGAACGTTCGTGTACCGTTGGTGGGGGATTTCCATTTCAACGGACACAAGCTGCTTAGCGCCTATCCCGGCTGTGCTCAGGCGCTGGACAAATACCGTATCAACCCGGGCAACGTGGGCAGAGGCTCCAAGCGCGACGAGCAATTCGCCATCTTGGTGGAGATGGCTTGCCGCTACACCAAGCCCGTGCGCATCGGAGTGAATTGGGGTAGTCTGGACCAGGAACTGCTGGCGCGGATGATGGACGCCAATGCGCACCGCTCTCAACCCCTGGACGCCAAGGAAGTCATGCGCGAAGCGCTAGTGGTCTCGGCCATCGAGAGCGCCGAACGGGCGCAAGAGCTGGGGTTGGCGGCGGAGCGTATCGTCATCTCCTGCAAAGTCAGCGGCGTGCAGGACCTGATCAAGGTCTATCGCGAATTGTCGCGTCGTTGCGATTACGCGCTGCACCTGGGATTGACGGAAGCAGGCATGGGTTCCAAGGGCATCGTCGCCTCCACGGCGGCGCTGGCCGTGCTCCTGCAAGAAGGGATCGGCGATACCATTCGCGTATCGCTGACCCCCGAGCCTGGAGGCGATCGCACCAAGGAAGTCATGGTCGCCCAGGAAATCCTGCAAACCATGGGCATTCGATCGTTCACGCCGATGGTAACGGCTTGTCCCGGTTGTGGCAGGACGACCAGCAGCTATTTCCAGGAACTGGCCGATCGCATCCAGGTCTGGCTGCGCATGCAAATGCCGTTCTGGCGCACGCGCTACGAAGGCGTGGAAAATTTGCGGGTGGCGGTAATGGGTTGTGTAGTGAACGGCCCCGGAGAGAGCAAACACGCGGATGTTGGCATTAGCCTGCCGGGGTCGGGTGAGCTACCGGTGGCGCCCGTTTACGAGGACGGCAAGAAAACCGTAACGCTCAAGGGCGATTACATCGCCGAGGAATTCCAAGCCCTGGTGGATCGATACATCGAACGACGCTACCGCAAACTCAGCGCTACATTGGAACAATCGGTTCACTAGCCCAGGCTAGAGCCTGGCGCGCCAGATCCGAGCAACGCATTTCAGTTGGTAGTAACTCTAAGTAATAACCAAGTAACATGAGCGAGACCATTCAAGCCATTCGGGGCATGAGCGACATGCTTCCCGAGCAAGCCCCAGCCTGGGAGTTCTTCGAGGATTGCGTACGCGATTGGCTGCGCAGCTACGGCTATCGCCAGATTCGCATGCCGATTCTGGAGAAGACCGAACTGTTCGTGCGCTCCATCGGCGAAGTAACCGACATCGTCGAGAAGGAAATGTACAGCTTCGTCGACCAGTTGAACGGTGAAGGCCTCACCTTGCGCCCGGAAGGCACCGCTTCCATGGTGCGCGCCGTGGTGCAACACAATCTCCTGCACACCGGCGCTCAGCGCCTGTATTACATGGGCCCCATGTTTCGCCATGAGCGTCCGCAGAAGGGACGTTATCGGCAGTTCCACCAGGTTGGGGTGGAGGCCGTGGGTCTGGCCGGTCCCGACGTCGACGCCGAACACATGGTGATGGCGGCGCGGCTTTGGAAGCGTCTCGGAATCGACGGCCTTCGCTTGCAGATCAATACGCTGGGCAGCGCACAAGCCCGCGCCCGCTACCGAACACGGCTGACGCAGTATCTTGAAGGGCATGAGAGCGAGCTGGACGAGGATTCACGCCGCCGCCTGCATCGCAATCCATTGCGCGTGCTGGACAGCAAGCATCCGGCAATGGAACCTATCATCCGCGAGGCGCCCCGGCTATTCGACGACCTGGACGAGCCTTCCTTGCAGTCCTTCGAACGCTTACAGAGCTTGTTACGAGGTGCCGGCGTCGCCTATGACATCAATGCACGCCTGGTGCGGGGCCTGGATTATTACAATGACGCCGTCTACGAATGGGTCACGGACCGGCTCGGGGCGCAATCCGCAGTGTGTGCCGGCGGACGTTACGATGGTCTGGTCACCCAGATTGGCGGCAAGGAAGCGCCCGCCTGCGGATTCGCCATGGGCGTGGAGCGCTTGCTGGCGCTGTTGGAAGAGTTCGGCCGCAAGCCTGCCGCGAGCTTTCCCGTCGTCTATTTGGTGCACGCCGGGGTGCAGGCCGAAGTACAGGCCTGGGCAATGGCGGAGAAACTGCGCGACAATGGCGTGCATACGGTGCTTCACTGCGGCGGGGGCAGTTTCAAGTCGCAGATGAAGCGCGCGGACAACAGTGGCGCTCGCTATGCGCTCATCATCGGCGATGATGAAGCCGCGCGGCAAACAGTGAGTCTAAAGGCGTTGAGAGAGCAACAAGAGCAACGATCGCTGCCGATGGACGAGGCGGTCGCTTGGCTCGCGAACGAGAAAAATCGATAGTTAAAGCATAAAGGACAGGACATGGCAGTCTACGATCTCGAAGAGCAGGAGCAGCTGGACGCGCTCAAAGCGTGGTGGAGTAGTAACGGCAACTACCTTACCTGGGCGGTATTGGTCATCGTGCTGGGTTTCGCCGGTTTCCAGGGTTATCGTTACTGGCAACACTCGCAGTCGCAGAAAGCGTCCGACGCCTACGCGCAACTCGATCAGGCGGTGCGCGCCAACGATAGCAAGAAGGTGCGCGAAATTGGTACGCACATCGCAGAGAAGTTTTCGTCCACCGGCTTTGGCCCCATGGCGGCGCTGACGGCGGCGAAGGCAAGTTTCGACGCAGGCGATCTGAAGAGCGCCGGCGCCCAATTGAAGTGGGTGGCGGACAACGCCAAGGACGAAGATTTGCGCGCAACCGCCCGCTTACGCTTGGCCGGTGTGAGGCTGGATGAGAAGAACTTCGACGGGGCGCTGGCCTTGCTTGACGAAAAGCATCCGGAGAGTTTCGCTGCGCTTTATGCCGATGCACGTGGCGATGTGCTGGTCGCGCAAGGCAAGCGTGCGCAAGCACGTACTGCCTATAAGCTCGCGCTGGAAAAATTCCCCGCCGACAATCCTTACCGGCCGGTGGTGCAAGTCAAAATGGATGACCTGGGAGCCGCGCCTTGAGATGCATCGTTTCTAGTATCCAGCGCGTGATGCATCGCGCGTTGATGGTGCTGAGCGTGGCGGTGCTGGCGGCTTGCGGATCGGATCCTCCTGTCAAGCCGGTCAAGTTGACCGACTTAGCACCATCCGCAAAGGTGAAGGAGATCTGGAGCAACGGTGTGCGCTCGGCCCAGATTTACAACCTGAGTCCGGCAAGCGCGCAGGGCGACATCTTCGCCGCCGACACCAAGGGTCGGTTGGTCAGGATGGAGGGCCGCAAAGGCAAGATCAAATGGAAAGTGGAAACCAAGGAGCAGATCTCCGGCGGCGTAGGGGTCGGCGGCGGCCTGGTTTTGGTGGGCACGTCTAAGGGCAAGGTATTGGCCTTCGATCTGGATGGCAAAGCGAAATGGACGGCAACCGTAAGCAGCGAGGTCCTGGCCCCGCCCGTTGCCAATGATGCCTGGGTGGTGGTGCGAAGCGGTGACGGCAAGATATACGGACTGAACGCTAGCGATGGCAGCAAGAAATGGGAATTCCAGGCGATCCTTCCCAGCTTGGTACTGCGTTCCGAGGCGAGCGTGAGCCTGGAAGGCGAGTTCGTGCTCGCCGGCTTGGCAGGTGGCAAGGTGGTGGCGCTGCGCACTAGTGATGGCATTCAATTGTGGGAGGCGGGTCTTGCCTTGCCGCGGGGGGATAATGAAATCGAGCGCATTGCCGACGTCTCCGGTGAACCCCTGAGGGATCGCTCGTACACCTGCATGGCGAGCTTTCAAGGCCGGATCGGATGTTTCGACCTGACAAAGGGAACAGGAGTGTGGGCGCGCGATGCCTCCACTGCCCGGCGCTTGGGCGGAGACGAGAAACTGATCTTCATGGTGGACGAGCGCAGCAACGTGTTTGCCTTCGAACGCGAAAGCGGCGCCCAGCTATGGAAACAGGAAAAGTTGTACGGCCGGCGCCTGAGCGCGCCTCTGGCGCATGGAAATTTCGTCGTGATGGCGGATCTCGAAGGCTATGTCCATATCCTCAGTAAACAGGACGGGGCGCTGGTGGGTCGTATTCGCGCCGACCGTGACCCCATCCGTGCGGCGCCGGTGTCCGTGGGTGATGCGGTGGTGGTGCAATCCATCGACGGTGATTTGACCGCGATAAGCGTTCAGTGACACCTACCTTCGTCATCGTGGGCCGCCCCAACGTGGGCAAGTCCACGCTATTCAATCGCCTGACGCGAACGCGTGACGCCATCGTCGCGGACGTCGCCGGTTTGACTCGTGACCGGCACTACGGACGCGGGAGCGCGGACGGACGCCAATTCGTGGTGGTGGATACGGGCGGTATCGAGTCTGGCAGTACCGAGGGCGTGTTTCAGGAGATGGCGCGTCAGGCGCAGTTGGCCATGGACGAAGCCGATATGCTGCTGTTCGTGGTGGATGCCAGGGCAGGATTGACGCATCAGGATCGCGCCATTGCCGATCAGGTCCGGCGCAGCGGCCAGCGCGTAGTACTGATGGTCAATAAATCCGAAGGCTTGGGGCGATCGCAAGCCCTGGCGGATTTTCACGAACTCGGTTTGGGTGAGCTCTATCCGATCTCGGCAGCGCATGGCGAAGGCGTGCGAGAAGTGATGGAGATGCTCCTCGAAGGCTTCCCGGCCGACGCCGATCAATCCGGTGAGGATGCGGGTCCCGAAGTCAAACGACCGCGCATTGCTATCGTGGGCCGCCCCAATGTCGGTAAGTCCACCCTGGTCAACGGGCTCCTGGGCGAAGAGCGGGTCATCGCCTTCGACGAGCCGGGGACCACGCGCGATAGTATTTACATCGATTTCGACTGGCGAGGGCGTGAATACACGCTGATCGACACCGCCGGGGTGCGCCGACGCGGGAAAATTTCCGAGGTGGTGGAGAAGTTCTCGGTCATCAAGACGCTTCAATCCATCGAGAGTGCCAACGTCGTGGTGCTGGTGTTGGACGCCAGCCGGGAGGTTTCCGATCAGGATGCCAGTCTGGCCGGATATATTCTGGAAACCGGCAGGGCCGTGGTGGTGGCCGTCAACAAATGGGACGCGGCGGGCGCGGAGGAGCGGGAACGGGTCAAGCGCGAACTGGCCAGAAAGCTGGGCTTTCTGGATTTCGCCAAAACGCACTTCGTTTCGGCCAAAAGCGACAAGGGGCTGGTGCCCCTGATGGCGTCGGTGGCTCGGGCCTACGCCTCCGCCACACTGAAGATGCCGACGCCCAAACTCACGAAGACCTTGACCGGTGCGGTATTGCGACAGGCTCCGCCACGCTCGGGAATGATCCGGCCCAAGCCGCGCTATGCGCACCAGGGCGGCTCCAATCCCCCCATCATAGTCATCCACGGCAACGCCCTGGATCGCTTGCCGGAAACCTATAAGCGCTATTTGCAGCGCGTGTTTTCCGAGGCCTTCGAATTGGAAGGAACGCCGGTTCGCATCGAGTTCAAAATCGGCCGAAATCCTTACGCCGATCGGGATTGAGCATTTGTCCTAGAGATTATCGTGGGAATGCCGTTATCATGTTGAAAGTCTATCCGGGGTGATTTAGCGGCACACCCTTGAGCGATTTGGCGTAGAGTACGCAATAGATTTACGTGTAGGGCCCACGGCCGTCTATAGTGGCGGTGGGAAAGTGGCAACATCTTAGGCAACTAGAATATGGAGGCGCAATGAGCGGCAAAGGGCAACTTCTACAAGACCCGTTTTTGAATACGCTTCGAAAAGAGCATGTGCCGGTTTCGATTTATCTGGTCAATGGTATCAAGCTACAAGGACAAATCGAGTCCTTCGACCAGTACGTCGTTCTACTCAAGAATACGGTCACCCAGATGGTTTACAAGCACGCCATATCGACCGTGGTTCCCGCTCGTCCCGTGAGCCTGAATCTCGAGCAAGCGACTGAGTAATCCCGCTGCAATCCAATCGCGCCCGCTCGTAGGCGGGCGTGCGTCGGCCGCGCTTGCATGATCGAGCGGCCACGCGGAGGCGACGCCGCACTACTCGTCGCGATGGATTTGGGAGATCCCGGGTTCTCCCTGAGCCTTGAGGAATTGCAGTTGCTTGCGGGCAGCGCGGGGCTCGCTGTGCTTGGCACCATCATTGGACGGCGATCGCGCATCGACGCGGCAACCTTCGCCGGTAGCGGCAAGGTGTCGGAAATCGCAGCCGCCGTACACGAGCGCGGCGCCACGCTCGTCGTGTTCAACCACGAACTTTCCCCGGCTCAGGAGCGCAATCTCGAACGCGTACTCCAATGCAGAGTGGTGGATCGCGTCGCGCTCATCCTGGATATCTTCGCGCAGCGCGCGCGCAGTCACGAAGGTAAACTGCAAGTGGAATTGGCGCAGCTTGAGCACCTAGCCACGCGCCTGGTGCGCGGCTGGGCTCACCTTGAACGTCAGCAAGGCGGTATTGGCCTGCGCGGCCCCGGCGAAACGCAGTTGGAAACCGATCGGCGTTTGATCGGAAAGCGGGTGAAGGTATTGAAGGATCGCATTGCCACCGTGCAAAAGCAGCGCAACGTCCAACGCCGCGCCAGGGAGCGGCAGGAGGTCTTCTGCGTTTCGCTGGTGGGTTATACCAATGCCGGCAAGTCATCCCTGTTTAATCGATTGACCAAGGCCAAGTCTTACGCCGCCGACAAGCTGTTCGCCACCCTGGATACGACCAGCCGTCGATTGGTGTTCGCGGACAGACGGCAAGTGGTGTTGTCCGATACGGTGGGTTTTATTCGCGATCTGCCGCACACCCTGGTGGTGGCGTTTCGCGCGACGTTGGAGGAAACCGTACGCGCCGATCTGTTGCTGCATGTGGTGGACGCGGGCAACCCCGGCCATGTCGGGCAGATAGATCAAGTGAACAGGGTGCTGCACGAAATCGGCGCCGGCGATATTCCACAGGTCATGGTGCATAACAAGATCGATGTACCGGGCTATTCCAGCGGCATGGATCGAGATGAGTATGGTAGTATTTCGCGTGTTCGCGTGAGTGCCCGGACGGGCGAAGGGCTCGATGTTTTGCGGGCGGCGATTGAGCAACGCGCGCCGATCCCTCATAGTTATTCCGCGATGGCTGCGGTGGCCTCCGAGGCGACATGATCAGCGGCCGCGGGATTCTCGCGCTGGCGCTGTGATCTAACCCAACATACTTTTCCGTCTTGACTACTGCTGTTTTCCTAATTTCTCGCGTCACAACTGCACACTGACTAATGGCTCCCAATGATCCCCAGTGGGGTCGTCGCGGTCGCGACGGACCTCCCGATCTTGACGAGCTCTTCAACCGATTGCGCGATAAAGTCAACGGGCTGCTCGGCGGCGGCAAAAGCGGCCGGCCCTCCGGCGGCGGCCCCGGTGATTTCAAGCGATTCGGTGGAGGAGTGGGTCTCCTGATCATCATCCTTCTTATCATCTGGTTGAGTAGCGGGTTCTATATCGTGAACCCCAGCCAACGCGGTGTGGTATTGCGCTTCGGCAAGTACGTGGAAACCAAACAGGAAGGACCGCGTTGGCATTTGCCGTATCCCATCGAGAGCGTGGAGATCGTCAATCTGTCCCAGGTGCGAACCGTCGAAGTGGGCTATCGCAATAGCGATAAGAACAAACAGTTGAAGGAATCCCTGATGCTCACGGACGATGAGAACATCATCGACATGCAGTTCGCCGTCCAGTACACCTTGAAAGATCCGATTGCCTACCTGTTCAATAATCGCGATGCCGATCAGGAAACCGTCAGGCAGATCGCCGAGTCCGCCATTCGCGAAGTGGTGGGCAAGAGCA
>JANNFC010000165.1:0-2479 GCA_031379405.1 Betaproteobacteria bacterium
GAGCGCGTCAACACAAACTCCCCGCTCTTCACATCCTTGATTCCCGCGTTGACGTTGAGAATCAGGTTGCTCACTTTCTGCACCCAGCCCACGAGCACGTAATCGGCCCCAGCCTGGCGCGCGATTTCGATCTCGC
Organism: Betaproteobacteria bacterium; assembly: GCA_031379405.1. Lineage (GTDB taxonomy): Bacteria > Pseudomonadota > Gammaproteobacteria > Burkholderiales > SHXO01 > SHXO01. The sequence continues at coordinate 137 of JANNFC010000165.1, forward strand.
AGCCGTTGCAGGTGTGCAGTGCTTGGGTTTTTCTAACGCTGTCGATCATCGCATCGACCGCGGTCTTATCGGCGAGCGGAAACAGGGCTTTCTCTCTGAAAGCGTCCGTAATAATGCCATGCGCCAGTAGCAGGCGTCGTTCATTCTCCGACACATCCACCGGGCCGCCCTGCGTCAGTACGTCGTCCTCGATCTCGAAATTCAGGATCAGTATGGTCCCCTGGGCGGATTGCGCCTGGGAAACAGCAAAAAGCATTGAGAGAAAACAGATAAGCAATCGGATCATGATTCGCTACGCGCTCCGGTAGCGCGTCCCTCGCGTGATCAGGATGACCAGAAACGGAACGGTGAAACCGATCACAATCGCCGTGATTAGCAGCGTTCCCAACTGGCTGTAGTCCGCTGCCACTTTGATGGCGCCCGTCGCCGCGTCTTTCGCTTCCCTCGTCACCGTATAAACCTGATTCAGGTACTTAGTGCCCAGTTGCGCCAGCGCCAAGGCGAGATTCGTGAAGGAAGCCATGACCGCAAAATAGGTCGCCTTCAAACGCTCCGGCGCCGAATGGGCGATCCAAGCGAGCATGGGCACCATAGCGATCTGCCCCAGTGGCGATTCCAGGGACTCGTTGATCACCGCGATGAAGCGCGCATCCACCATTCCATTAGTGTGCGCCGCGGTCCACTGATGAAAACCGAAATACATGGCCAGCGTGGGAATACTCAGTACGGTCAGTATCACTGTCAGGAAGCCAATCACGTAGGCGATGGATTTCTCCGCCACGAAGCGACGAAATAAAAACAACCCCGCCAACGTCAGAGTGGTCGAAATCAACGACAACACCGAGATAAATCGCTCATCGAACTTGAGCACATCGATCTGCCACCAGCCTAACCCAGGCCCCACACCCGGCAACGCGCGATAGACGAATATCAACATTGCCGTGCCGATCAATGTGTTGCGCGCCGTCGCGTCCAATTCGCGCACGAGCCTAGACATGAGGAACAACACGATGGCCATGGAGCCCACGAAGATGATCTCTTGTCCGTACTTCACCTTGGACAATCCCATGCTGACAGAGAACAGCACGAACACCAAACCGCCGCCAAGAATCCACCAATTGACCGCAGGCCTGTCCACGCGACCGTAAAGCGTCACGTCGACATCGCCTGCTGACATTCCCGCCGCCGCCAGCGTGCGCCCCGCACGGCGCTTTAGATGTCCAGCCAAGATCACACCCGCGATGGAGATCGCGGGAATAATCAGCGCGAGTCTATAGACCAGCGCGTAGACCTGGCGCTTGTCATCGGCCGTCATGGTCTCCACGTCATCGAACAGATAGACATTCACCAGCGACACCAACACGGTACCGCCAATGATGGCCACGCGGCCAAGCGTTTGCATCGTTACGTGTCCGAGCTTACGCTCAGCCTCGGGAATAGCAGTGGCATTGTCATCCACGCGCGGAACCGCCTCCACGGTCATGGCATCCGCCACCACATCTTGCAGCATGTAACCTATGGGAGCTAGGAGGGCAGATATCACGAACCACGATTCCGCCGGCATGGTTTGCCGCATGAACTCCGGATCGGTCAACAGGCCCACCATGATCAACAGGCTGATGGCGATCAAACTCGCGCCCAGATAGACGAGTGCGCCCTTGTAGCGCCAGATGAGGTCCACCAGATGTCCCACCGGCATCTTGAGGGCCCAGGGCAATGTGAGCCAGAACCCCAACCCGGCGAGAAATTCGGCGGTCAGACCCAGGTAATCCTTGATGAAAAACATGCCCACGATGGCCGTGAGCCCCTGCACCCCGGCGGCGACATACACCATCAACGGCGGCAGATAAGACCAGCGGAATTCTTTGCACAGTTCAACGAAGGTACGGTCAAACCAGCGCCACAGCGCATTCGTCTGACCGCCGGAGGGAGAATTGGACGTGGTCACGTGCCGCCTTCACGAAAGGAAAGTGCGGGCATTGTAGACCGGGATCTTGCGTCAACTCGTATTCCCCGCGCTCTTGGCGCGGTGGCAAACTTCGGGGGTTTCCAAAGGGGGCGAAGTGATTTTCACGGTGCCCCCTTTGGTCAAGGGCGGGGTCAATACCCCGCCCGCGAAGTCCCTTTTATTCGCCCACCGATTCTTCCCCACGTAGGGCGGAAAAGCGCAGCGCGCTCCGCCGCAAGGGAACTCACTAGCCGACACTAGCCAACACTAGCTGTTCGGCGTCCAAATGCGAGACGTATTACCCGCCAAAGCCAGCATCAGCCCATTTAGCCGCCTGACGAAGGTACCCGGATCCTCCAGCTGCCCGCCCTCGGCCAGCAAGGCTTGATCGAACA
>JANNFC010000023.1:0-10025 GCA_031379405.1 Betaproteobacteria bacterium
CGTGCTCGACGATCGCATCCGGCGGCGGCGCGGCGGCGGCCTGCACCGCAGGCGCCTCCTCGCTCCTAGGTACTTGCGCGAGCGCAGGCGAATCCGCAACATTCAACCGAGCGCGCAATACTGAGCCGCCACCAGACCTCAGCGAGGCGTTCTTGGGCGCAAACCCGTAGAGCAGAGAAAAATGCACTAGCGCGGAAAACGCGACAGCCGCACAGAGCCGAGCGGTGGTGGGACTGCCTTGCATCGTATGGCGCGCCGATCGCCCGACTTACGCGCAAGCGCGCGCGAGAGATTCCTCTCGAAGTTTATTTGCTGCCGTTGAGCTGTTCTTCGATGGCCTCACGAGGGTAGGCGCCGTTGAGTCGTTTACCGGTAGCGAACACCAACGTCGGGGTAGAGCTGATGTTCTTCTTTTTCGCATAGGCGAGCACTTTATCGACGGGGTGGTCGCAATCTTTACGCGCCGAGGGCTGTACGCCTTTCAGCATATAGTCGTCCCAGGCCTTGTTGCGGTCGGTCGAACACCAGATGGACTTCGACTTCTCCACCGCTTGCGGATGCAGATCCGCCAACGGGAACAGAAAAGTGTAGATGGTGATGTTGTCCACGTCCTTGAGTGAAGTCTCCAGGCGCTTGCAGTAGGGACAATCGGGATCGGAAAACACTGCAATCTTGCGCTCGCCCTTACCCTTCACTTTCTTGAAGGCCAGATCCAACGGCAAATCGCCCCAGGCGATGGGCGTTTCCTTGAGTTCGCGCTGCCGCTCGGCCGTCAGGTTCTCCTGCGTTTTCAGATCGATGAGGCTACCCTCGACCAAGTACTGCAGCTTGCTGTCGGTGTAATAGACGTCGGTCCCCACGATCACCTCGTAGAGATCGATATTGGGAATCTTGGTCACCGATTGCACCGGCGCCTTGGGAAACTTGGCGGAGAAGCCTTTCTTCACCTCGTCCTCATTCGCCTGCGCAACGCCTACTCCCATGCAAGTCACAAACAGCGCTGCCCACAACAAAACCTTGTTGAGCTTGATCATCATGTCCTCTATAGTTTGCTTGATCGCAACTACATATCGTAAAAATCGTGGAATAAAAGGGACTTCGCGGGCGGGGTATTGACCCCGCCCTTGACCAAAGAGAGCACCGTGCAAATCACTTCGCCCCCTTTGGAAACCCCCGAAGTTTGCCCCCGCGCCAAGAGCGCGGGGAATACGAGTTAGAGCAGCGCCCGGCGCACCAGCGCATGCTTCGCCGGAGACAGCCAGTCCACCATATTCATGCCCTGATTTCGCAGGGTTCTAAGCAAAGGACTCGACGTGGCGAACAGCTTCTGCAATCCGTCGGTCACCGCGAAAACCGACATCGTATCCTCCCGTCGCGCCCTTTGATACCGTGTCAGGCATTCGGATTCTCCGACATCGGCGCCGTGTGGACGTTCCTTGAGAACGCCGGCCAGGGCTTGCGCGTCGCGCATGCCCAGATTCACCCCTTGCCCCGCCAACGGATGCACGCTATGAGCGGCATCTCCCACCAGGGCCACGCGCCTAGCGATCATGCTATGCGCGCGCGCATAGCGCAGGGGAAACGCCCGTGCCTTCGTAACCAGGGTTAGGCCTCCCAAGACACGCCCAGAGGCTGCCTCCACTTGCGCGACCAATTCAGACGCATCAAGCGACAGCAATCGACTGGCGTGATCCGTATTGGTGGACCACACGATGGAGAGCAATTGCCCGGGTAACGGTAGAAAAGCCAACACGCCGTCCTCACGAAACCACTGAAAAGCTCGGCCGCGATGCGCTTTCTCGGCCTGAAAATTGGCGACAACGCCTTGCTGGCCATAGCCACGATAGTGCAATCCGATGCGGGCCTGAGATCTGACCAGGGAGTCCGTACCATCGGCGCCCACCACCAGGCGACAATCCATGCTGCGAGCGTCCGCCAGACCCACCTGGACCATGTTTCTGCGCCAATCGATCGATCGGATCGATGCTGGCGTCAACACTTTGATCGAAGTCTCCCGCACCCGACTTTCCAGCGCGGCCTGCAACCGGCTACCTTCCACGATCGTCGCCAAACGCTCCACGCCGGTGCGCATGGCATCGAAGGTGATGGTTGAAGCCGGCGCGTCGCCGAACACCTGCATGCGATAGACGCTCGCTCGCCGGGTGGCGTCCAAGCGTGACCAGACGCCCAGCTCTTCGAGAAATCGCTCGCTTCCTGGGCTTAAAGTGAATACCCTCACGTCCCAGTCCTGCACAGGGTTGGTCGCGAAAGGTTTGGGGTCCACCAAACACACGGACAATCCCAAGGCGTCAAGCGCCAGCGCCGTGGCGCATCCGACGTGTCCCGCGCCGGCCATTACAACATCAATTTCCATGGTCGGAGATTACTCTGGTTGACAACATCAGGTCTCCATCATTAACCTTACCGCCCTTTTGTGGTTCAGACACGGCGAATTAGCTCAGCGGTTAGAGCAGCGGAATCATAATCCGTTGGTCCGGGGTTCAAATCCCTGATTCGCCACCAACTTTCGCCACCAACTTTTGCCACCATCTTCCTGATTGCACAGCAGCCATCATCGCCCTTCGAATGCGTACTAGAAACCGAAATGCCGAGTTCTGCGTGGCGTGTGCGGTGTGCTTGATGGCCGCCGTGGCGATTCTATTCTCGCCAGCAGCTTACAGCCGGGATTTCCCGCAAGATGCGATGCGCGGCGCGGTCAAGGCCTTTGGCTACCCCAAGATCCAGATTGGCGATGTCGCCTATCACATGACTCCCGCAAGCAAAATTTTCAACGAGCAAAACCTTATCATTCTGCCGATAGCCATGCCCGCCACGACGGAAATCATGTACCACCTCGATTTCAGCGGCCACATTCGATCCATTTGGCTGCTGACGCCGGAGGAGATCAGAGCCCTCGGACCCGCTCCATCGAAACCGCCTAAGCCCGCCACCCCTCAATGAGCGCCCGCGGCAAGGTTTTCATCAAGACCTTCGGCTGTCAAATGAACGAGTACGACTCGGACAAGATGGCCGACGTGCTGCGCGAATCCGAAGGCCTGGAGCTCACCCAAGTTCCCGAGCAAGCCGACGTCATTTTGTTCAACACCTGCTCGGTGCGCGAGAAGGCCCAGGAAAAAGTGTTCTCCGATCTGGGCCGCGTACGTCAGCTGAAACAACGCAACCCCAACTTGCTCATCGGCGTCGGCGGCTGCGTCGCCAGTCAGGAAGGGCAGCAAATCGTCCGGCGCGCGCCCTATGTTGACCTCGTATTCGGCCCGCAAACCCTGCATCGCCTGCCCGCACTTATCCGGGCACGGCGCGAACAGGGGCGCGCACAGGTGGATATCAGCTTTCCGGAGATCGAGAAATTCGATCATCTACCCCCAGCGCGGGTCGATAACGTCTCGGCGTTCGTTTCCATCATGGAAGGGTGCAGCAAATACTGTAGCTTTTGCGTGGTACCGTACACCCGTGGCGAGGAAGTCTCGCGCAATTTCGAGGACGTATTGACGGAAGTGGCGGACCTGTCGGATCGAGGTGTGAAGGAAGTCACACTGTTAGGCCAGAACGTGAATGCCTATCGTGGCAAGATGGCGAAAGCCGAGTTCGCGGACTTTGCGCTTTTGCTGGAGTATCTGGCGGAAGTGCCAGGGTTGGAACGCATTCGCTTCACCACCTCGCACCCCAAGGAATTCACCCAAAGACTGATCGACGTGTACGCCAAAGTGCCGCAACTGGTAAGCCAACTTCATCTGCCCGTGCAGTCGGGGTCGGACCGCGTTCTGGCAGCGATGAAGCGCGGCTACACCGCGTTGGAGTACAAATCCATCATTCGTCGCTTACGAGCCGTGCGCCCGCATATCTCGCTCACCTCGGATTTCATCGTCGGTTTTCCCGGCGAAACGCAGCAGGACTTCGACGCCACCATGAAGCTCATCGACGATGTCGGCTTCGATGGCAGCTTCAGTTTTATTTTCAGCGCGCGCCCCGGCACCCCGGCGGCGAATCTTCCCGACGATACGCCCCACAGCGTGAAACTTGCGCGCCTGCAACAATTGCAGGCGCGCATCATCGCCCAAGCTTCCGCCGTGAGCCAATCGATGATCGGCACTCGACAACAGATTCTGGTGGAAGGCCCGGCAAAGAAAGACGACACACAACTCTCCGGCCGCACACAGAACAACCGCGTGGTGAACTTTCAGGGTCCGGCCGAATGGATCGGCCAATTCGCGGAGGTGACCATCACCGAAGCGATGTCCAACTCCCTGCGGGCACGCGCGCTCGCGCACTAACATTGCCGCCGACGTCATTGAGCGCCACCGAAATTTCCTTCACCCCCGTCGACAACCAGCGCCTGCTGAATTTGTGTGGCGTGCTCGACGAGAACCTCAAACAGATCGAAGCCTCCCTCGACGTGCGGATTTCCCGGCGCGGCGAGATGTTTTCGTTGGCGGGAGTAGAAACCCAAACCAAGCTCGCAACCCAAGCGTTGCAGCGTTTCTATGATATGGCGCACAAGCACTTGAGCGCGGAGGATTTGCAGCTCACGCTGATCGAATTCGCCAATCCCAATCACATCATCGATGCCGCCGACGAACCGGTTCTGATCACTCGCCGGCGCGACTTGCACGGCCGTACGCCCCATCAGGTGGCGTACTTGAATCAGATTCAAGGCTTCGATATCACCTTCGGCATCGGACCGGCCGGCACCGGCAAGACCTATCTCGCGGTGGCATCGGCGGTAGACGCTTTCGAACGCGACGCGGTCAAACGCATTGTCCTGGTACGCCCGGCGGTGGAAGCCGGGGAGCGCCTTGGCTTCCTGCCTGGCGATTTGGCGCAAAAAGTAGATCCCTACCTACGCCCGCTCTACGATGCGCTCTATGATTTGATGGGTTTTGATAAGGTCGGAAAATTGTTCGAGCGAGGCTCCATCGAGATCGCACCCCTTGCCTACATGCGTGGGCGCACGTTAAATCACTCCTTCATCATTCTGGACGAAGCGCAGAACACCACGCCCGAACAAATGAAGATGTTCCTGACCCGCATCGGATTCGGCACCAAGGCCGTCATCACCGGTGACATCACTCAAATCGATCTGCCGCGGGGAAATAAGAGCGGACTGGTGGACGCCCAGGAAGTGCTAGCCGGCGTTCGCGGCATCGCCATCACTCAGTTCACCAGCGAAGACGTCGTGCGCCATCCGCTGGTGGCGCGCATCGTCATCGCCTATGAAGCGCGCACCCAGCGCGAAACGGCCAAGTCGCCACACGGAAAAAACTCCTAGCCTCGGTTCATGCCTTCTGAGTTTCGCCTCAGCATTCAAGACGCCAGTAATCATCGACCTCTACCCAGCCGCACAACATTGCGCCGTTGGGTGGGCGCGGCATTGCGCGCTCGCGCGGAGGTTACGGTGCGTTTCGTCGGCACGACCGAAGGGCGACGCTTGAACCGGCAGTTCCGCGCCAAGGACTACGCCACTAACGTCCTCACCTTTGCCTACTGTGATCACACCCCATTGCAAGGCGACGTCGTGGTATGCGTTCCGGTCGCCAAACGCGAAGCGGCCAAACGCGGCATTACGCTCTACCGGCATTGCGCCCATCTCATCGTTCACGCCACCTTGCACATGCAAGGATACGATCATGAGCAAGCCGCCGAAGCCGAAAAAATGGAAGCCCTGGAAACCAGGATAATGCGAACCTTGGGTTACCCCGATCCCTACGCGGACGCTGCGGGAATCGGTTAACCGCATTTCTACCAATGGAACCTGCGCCAAAGCCAACACTACTGGAACGCCTTAGTGCGTTTCTAACGCGCGAACCTGAGGACCGCGAGCAACTGATCGAACTGCTGCACGCCGCCTTCGAGCGCAATCTGATGGACGGCGACGCGCTGTCCATGATCGAAGGCGTCCTGCAAGTATCCGAACTGCAGGCGCGCGACATCATGGTGCCGCGCGGGCAGATGGATGTGGTGGATATCAGTGAATCGCCGGAGAAGTTTCTTCCCTTCATCATCGAGTCAGGGCACTCGCGCTTTCCGGTCATCGGTGAAAATAAGGACGACGTCGTCGGCGTGCTGCTCGCCAAGGACTTGTTGCGTTACTTCGCCGGACAGCAACTCAATCTAAGGGAAATGCTGCGTCCCGCAGTGTTCATTCCCGAATCCAAACGGCTGAATATTCTGCTGCGCGACTTCCGGCGCAATCGCAACCACATGGCCCTCGTCGTGGACGAGTACGGTGGCGTGGCGGGGCTCGTCTCCATCGAAGACGTGTTGGAGCAGATCGTCGGCGAAATCGAGGACGAATACGATTTCGATGACACCGAAGCCAACATCATCCCGGAGCGTGACGGCTCCTTCCGCGTCAAGGCGCAAACCGAGATCTCCGCCTTCAACGAAACCTTCGGCACCGAGCACAGCGACGAGGAGTTCGATACCATCGGCGGCCTGGTTCTGGCAAAATTCGGACACTTGCCCAAGCGCGGAGAATTCGCCGACATCGACTCGCTGCGTTTTACAGTGCATCGCGCCGACAGCCGGCGTATCCACACACTGCAAGTCGAAAAGATCGTCCGGAAGTGACCCAAACGCTGCGTCGTGGCGCCGTCGCTTTCGCACTCGGCGCCATGGGGGTTTTGGCGTTTGCGCCCTATCGCGTCTACCCACTCATCGTGGCGCTAGTGGCAGGTCTGGCTCATCTTGGCGTGAGCGCCATATCATGGCGTCAAGCATTCGCCATCGGCTACGGCTTTGGATTGGGCTATTTTCTTTTCGGCGTGAGCTGGGTCTATATCAGCATGCACGATTTCGGCGGTATGCCCATGCCCGTCGCGGCCTTCGCAACTTTATTATTCTGCGCTTATCTCGCTCTATTTCCGGCCGCAGCCGGTGCGATGCTTGGCAGCCAACGTTTCCCCGCCGCCGTCCGGCTCACATTGCTCTTCCCCGCACTATGGGCCTTGGGGGAATACTTACGTGGATGGTTCTTCACCGGGTTTCCGTGGCTAGCCGTGGGTTACTCGCAAGTGCCCGCTGGCCCCCTCGGTCATTACGCGCCGATACTAGGGATCTATGGCGTGTCGTGGCTGACAGTATTATGTGGCGCGTTGCTCGCGCTGTGGTACTCGACCCGGCGCGAAAGATCCTACAAAGCGCCGCTCGCCTTGTTTGCGCTGCTCGCCGGTGGCGTGGCAGCCAACCAGATACATTGGACCCAACCCGTCGGTGCGCCAACTACTGTCAGTCTTCTCCAAGGAAACATCGAGCAATCGATGAAATGGCGGCCCGAAGCGGCGCGCGACACGCTGGACACCTATCTGCGCATGACGCTCTCGGCCAAATCGAAACTCATCATACTTCCCGAAACGGCGCTGCCCATGTTCAACGTGGATGTGCCACAAGAATACTTTCGGCTGCTTTCAGAACACGCCAAATCCCAGGGCGGCGACGTGCTGATCGGGGTTCCTGAGTATGTATCTCGCGACCAGTACTTCAATAGCGTGATGAGCTTCGGTACCGCGCCCAGGCAGGTTTACCGCAAATATCATCTGGTTCCGTTCGGCGACTACTTCCCGCGCTGGCCGGTGCTGACCTGGATCATGGACGCCTTGCAAATTCCCATGTCGGCGTTCGCACGCGGCGAAACTCATCAAAGACCCATCGAAACGGGCGGACAGAAGGTCGCAATCAACATCTGCTACGAAGACGTGTTCGGCGAGGAGATCATCCGGCAATTGCCCGCCGCTACGATGTTGGCCAACTTCACCAACGATGCCTGGTGGGGAGACTCCAAGGCCTCCGATCAACACATGCAGATCTCGCAGATGCGTGCCCGCGAAACAGGGCGCTACATGCTGCGAGCCACCAATACGGGCGTCACCGCCATCATCGATGAACGCGGGGGCGTGCGCGCGGCGTCGCCGCAGTTTGTCGAAACGACACTGAACGGCAGCGTGCAAGGATTCTCGGGCATGACGCCGTTCTCACACTGGGGCAACGCTGCCTTCCTAGTCCTAGCCGGAATACTGTTTGCGGTCGCACTCTTCAAAAGAAGAGCACTTTGATTCCGGGATGGATGTACACTTTTCCCTTGAGCGGCTTCGCATGCGTTGAAGCGCTTTTTCAGAATGAATGGAGACAGAGCAATGAGTAGACTACTTCTAGGCTTGTGCGCACTGCTGACCACCTGGCAGTTCGCGCACGCGGCAGACGGCTCCATCGTGGTGGACACGGAATTCGTTACCCAAGCCCGAGCACGCGATGCGATTATTTGGGACGTGCGCAGCGACGACGACTACAAACGCGGACATATCCCCGGTGCCGTCAACCTCGGCGACATCCAGGCAGAGTTGCGCGACGGCAACACCGAGGACTATTTACCGGTTGCCCAGTTGGAAAGAATTCTCGGTGACAACGGCATCGATCTGAGCAAGGAGATCGTTCTCTACGGCGCCAAAGCCTTTCCCCAGCCTTACTTCGGCCATGTGAGCCTGCGCTATCTAGGCGCTCTCAGGGCCTACGTTTATCACGGCGGCATTGACGATTGGAAAGCCGCCGGAAAGGAAGTCAGCACGCGCGCCACGACTTTGCCCGCCATCACCGTCAAGGCCAAAGTCAACCCGGAAGTCATTATCTCCACGCAGGATGTCGTCAAGAAAGTTAAGGACGGTAGCGTGCAAATCGTCGACGCGCGTAGTTCCAAGGAATACACCGGCGACGACATTCGCACCTTGCGCGGCGGTCACATTCCGGGTGCTGTCAATATTCCGTACGAAGCTAACTGGGTGGATGCCGAAACCCCCAGGAAACTGCAGCGTAAACTGGTCGCCAACAAAGACGGCATGAATCTCAAGGCGGAAGCTGACCTGAAGAATCTCTACGCCGCACTCGACCCCGACAAGGAAACCATCGTCTACTGCCAAAGCGGCAGCCGCGCCTCGGAGACCGCTACGGTCTTGCACAACCTCGGATTCAAGAACGTCAAGGTCTACGACTCTTCCTGGCTCGGATGGGGCAACGAATTCTCCGCGCCTGTGGAAAGCGTGACTTACTTCAACGTCGGGCGCGTCAGCAATTCGCTCAACCAACTGCAAGGCAGAGTCGACGCCTTGGAGGCGGAGTTGGAACAGCTCAAGCAGCGCGCACCGAAGCAGTAGATCCCACCGCGTGCATATCAAGTGCGGAATATACTGGTCTATGGCGACTCTCTGACGTGGGGCATCATTCCCGACACGCGAAACCGGTTGCCCTTCCCTCAACGCTGGCCCGGTGTGATGGAGATTGAACTGAACCGAGATGGGCAGCCGGTTCGCGTAGTGGAGGATTGTCTGAATGGCCGGCGCACCGTCTGGGACGATCCATTCAAACCCGGGCGCAACGGATCCAAGGGCTTGGCGCAATGCATCGAGAAGCAATCGCCCCTCGCATTGGTGCTCATCATGCTGGGTACAAACGACTTCCAATGTACCCACCAGAACGATGTCGTGTTATCGGCTCAAGGCATTGTTACGCTGATTGCCAGCGTGCGCCAGGCGCCTATCGAACCGGGCATGCCCATACCGCCCATTCTGGTGGTGGCGCCCTCCCCCATGGGCACGCCTTCGGGCACCATCGCCGCCAAGTTTCGCGGGGGAGAACAACGTAGCGTAGGTCTGGCCACGGCTTACGCCGAGGTGTGCAAGAACACGGGATGTCACTTCTTCGATGCTGGAAGCGTCACACCCGCCAGTCGTGTGGACGGTATTCATCTCGACGCTGATCAGCACGAAATCCTCGGTATCGCCCTAGCGCGGCAGGTGAGCCGGATATTGGGCTAGTCACAACTATGCTGGAAGAGGCCTGGCATTGGTTGCGCATCAAGACTTCTCCTGAAGCGCAAGGCCTAGGCTGTCGCAGTGAAGCGGTAGCGCTGCGTGCACGCCATCGACGCTGCCGCGCACTTGCGAAGTTGTGGATCACTGGCAACGGGCGATTCGCCCCCTGGTTGAGCTTAGCGACGGCAGCGCGGAGGTGGGCGATCT
>JANNFC010000203.1:0-4819 GCA_031379405.1 Betaproteobacteria bacterium
GGTAGCTCGTCATCCCTTGCGCGTAGCACGCTCCGGGCAACGTGCCGACAATGATGATTCGATCAAAACACGACAACACCCCATGCAGATTCGCCGCGTAGCGCTCTTCCAATGCCGCCGTAGTCATGGTCGCACTCCCCATCATCGCTCAGGCATTAATCGTAACCCCTGTTTGGTTCCGGCTCGTCCGGCTTAGGTAGTCTTTAGATCAGCATCCGCTCCACCTCATCGAGGCTCACCTGATCGTTTCGCCGGTCATAGAGGCCGGTGGTTCTCGTCGACTCGTGGTTTGCCATTTGCTGCGCCACCTCAAGCTTGCCCCCATTTCTGAGGTACTCGGTGATCCCTGTTGCGCGGAAGGTATGCCAGCCAATCTTCGTACGAATCGCGGCATCATCGGCGAGCCGTCGGATCATACGATACACATCGGCTTGTGCGATTCCATTCTCGGTGAGCTGATTCGTCTTCCTGAACAGGTTTCGGAAAAGAAATCCTTTACGATCCAAACTAAGCCGCACTCCCTCCATGTACGCGTTCAAATATTCATCGAGCGTGTGGCGGCAGGCATCGCATGCCACTTGCCTCCTTTCTCGTGCAGTCGTACCCACGTGCGCCGTCCTTGCACGTACACATCTTCGACTTTCATCTTAATGGCCGCACCCACGCGCGCGAAGGTATAGGTAAGGCGTGCAATCAAAGCACGATCCCGAAGACCGATCAGGGTAGAGGTATCGATGGAATCAAGGGGTGTGCGGGTCTCTTCCGCCGACAATACCGGTGTCTTTCCCTTCTTTTACCCGTACCAGTTGTGTGTGAAGTCGTCATAGTGTGCGATCTTCCCGTGAATGCCAGAGGGGAAGCACAAAGAGTGTGGACTCGGTCACTTCATACCGAAGCTCATAGTCCCCGATGGTGAGCCGGCGCACATTGCGCGGTGCGTACTCCTCGAGCTCGACGCCCAAGAGCGGATGGGACTGGAGCAGTTTCGCTTCATCGACCAACTGCCCCACGGCCTTCTTCGCCGCACGCGGATTCACTCGAAGAAGAAACTCGTAGAGTCTCACCAGATCGCGATGGGCACTCGCTGTCCACTTGATCTCCATGCATCGTTAGGTACGCGCAATGTGCTTCGCCCATGCCTCGACCTCGGCATGATCCACCACCCGACCGGCGTCCACATCGGCAAGTCCTTCTAAGGTGCGCTGATGGCGTTTCTCTTCCAGTGACACCCACGCCGCCAGGGCTTGCTTGACGATCCATCCACGAGGGCGATCGATGCGCTCGGCGATCTCGTCGACCTGTTCGGCGAGCTCAACAGGGATATGGGCAGTGAGGACACGTGTGGACATAGGTTTAATCATATCTAATCACATCTGTCCGGTAGATTTCAGAATAGATTCAGTTGTTTATCGAGAGGGTCGTCATCGAAGTTCTGTAGCGCTTCGGTAACGAGTTGATCTATTGGAATTTTCTCGAACATATTGACTTCGAGAATGTTCAGCAAAATCTGCGGTGAAGCTGTCAGGTTCAAACGCTTTCGAGCGATGGCCACTACTAGATAAACGCACACCGCAATCCAGATCTGCGACTTGACGGCATTCATTGAGTTGCCGAAGAAATGCTTGATCTTCAAGTTTTGTTTTATCCATTTGAACGATTGGGCGACATACTGCCCACCAACATCCCTCTACAACTGAAGTCATCGTTACGTACCGGTATCACCCACTTTGCGGGGCACGCGTAAGAATAACTCGGAAGCACTACGTACATGAAGAGGCGTGTTATGTGATCCGACACGACGATGATCTGCCGCTCTCAATTCCTGTGTGGATGACATGGCCAGAGGCAGTTCAGGTCGAGATTGTGAGTACACCGCACCTTTGCCTTGGAGCGCTTCTCGAGTTGCGCCGGCACGTGAGCGAAGGTCTATGCTGCGTCGCTTCCACGGTGCCCAAAGGAGAGCGCGATGTGGCGGCGAGCAAAGCGTCAAGCAGAGCTGTTCGAGGAGCAAAGCAACGCGATTCACACACCTATTCTAAGTCCGAAACTGCAACACGACGCGACGCGGGTGTTGGTGCTATGGATGCTGGCGCTGGTCCAAAGCAGCCAGAAGGAGGTGGTCGATGACCAAGATCACCGCTGAGCACTTGGCGCGACGAGCGTGCGTGTACATTCGATAGTCGACACCAGACCAGGTGCACAACAACCTCGAGAGTCAGCGCAGGCAATATGCGCTCGCCGATCGGGCCAAGGAGTTGGGATGGGTTGATGTAGAGGTCATAGACGAAGATCTCGGGCGCTCGGGGTCCGGTGCGCCTCGTCCGGGATTTGAGCGGCTGCTGCTTGCTTTGTGCGACGGCAAGGTGGGCGCGGTTATGAGCGTCGATGCTTCGCGCTTGGCACGCAACGGTCGAGACTGGCAGACGTTGCTGGAGTTTTGTTCCGTGGTGGGTGCCTTGCTAATCGATGCAGATGGAGTCTATGATCCCACGCAAATCAATGATCGTCTTCTGCTGGGGATGAAAGGCACGATAAGCGAAATGGAAGTCGCGACATTTCGGCAACGGGCACAGGCCGCCCTTGAACAGAAAGCCAAAAGGGGGGAGCTGTTTCGACGCGTTGCGATTGGCTACGTCCGGGTTGGCGAGGATCGGATTGAGAAGGATCCTGATGCGCGTGTGCGCGCCGCCATTGACATGGTGTTTCGGAAGTTCTCCGAGATAGGCAGTGCACGTCAGCTCTATTTCTGGTTGGTTGCACAACAGATGCAGCTTCCGGTGATCGTGGGTACCATAGATGCCGCACAAACGCTCTGGAAGGCGGCACGTTATCACGCCGTGCTGAGCATGTTGAAGAACCCCATCTACGCCGGTGCGTACGCCTACGGCCGTAGCAAGGCGACTACACGCATTGAACATGGGCGCCAGCGCACGGTGCGTCAGAAGCAGCACGATCGCGACGCATGGGCGGTCTTGATCACGGACCATCACGAGGGCTATATCACCTGGGATGCATACAATAGCAATCAGGCGTTGATCGCACACAATGCCAACGCGATGGGCGATATGGTCCGTGGTTCGGTCAGGCGCGGGGGCGCATTGCTAAGCGGAATATTGCGCTGCGGCCATTGTGGGCGAAAGCTACTGGCGCAGTACCCCGGGCCAGGTGTTATCCGCTACCAATGCGCGAGCCACATCCTTGAGCGGGAGAAGACCTGCTGTGTGAGCTTCGGTGGACAGCGGGCTGACAGTAGGGTGACCGATAGCGTTCTCGCGAGCCTTAAGCCCCTCGGAATTCAAGCGGCCCTTCAAGCCATCGAGCAGCTGCAAGGCGCCGACGATGAACGGGTTCGGCAAAAGGAGCTTGCCTTGCAGCAGGCTCGCTACGAGGTGGGCCGAGCCCAACGCCAGTACGACGCGGTGGATCCACTCAACCGGCTGGTGGCGGCTGAGCTTGAACGGCGCTGGAATGAGGCGATGAGGATTGAAGCGGGACTTGCTGAGGAATTGAGCACGCTCAAGAGCGCAAAGACGCGCTTCCTGACCCACACGACGAAGGCTGAACTCCTCGCGCTCGGGGAGGACCTGCCGCGACTGTGGGATCATCCCAGTACGCCGCCGGAACTCAAGAAGCGGATCTTGCGTATCGTCTTGAAAGAGATCATCGTCCGTACACACGGCGACACGATCCAGATGGTATTGCACTGGCAAGGCGGTGATCACAGCGAGCTGACGATGGAAAAGACCCCGTCAGGGGTGTTAATTGTCGGGCATATGGAGCCAATTGGTTGTCGGCATAAAGGAGCCAGAGGATTGTCGGCGTAATGGAGCCAGTGATTCGTCGGCATAAAGAGGCCAACGCATTGTCGGCATAAAGGAGCCAGTCAAGTCGTTGGCGGTGGTGGTGGCGCTGATAGGGTGTGGTGCCGTTGTTTTTTTGGGGATCTCGGACTTTCTTTCAACCCCGTACCCTTCGAGTTTTTGCTCGGAGGCAATGCGATGGCTAACAGGAGGTTCGAGATGTACGAGATACGACAGATCATTGCCCGGTTTCGGCTAGGCGAGTCCGACCGGGACGTAGCGCGCGCCCAGCGGGTGGGACGCAAGACGGTGGCGGGGGTACGCAAACGGGCGCAGGCGCAGGGCTGGCTCAATGCCGCCAGTATGCTGCCCGAGGACACGGCCATTGCGCAGGTGTTTGCCAGCACCGGTGTGCGCGCCCAGAACGTCTCCAGTGTGGAGCTGTTTCGAGACGACGTGCTGGCCTGGCATGCGCAGGGTATCACCGTCACCACGATTCACCGCGCGCTGGTGCGCAAGCACCAGTTCGGCGGCTCGCTTTCGGCAATCTACCGGTTCGTAGACCGGCACGCCCCATCGGCGCCTGCGCCCACGGTGATGCTCGATTTCGAGGTGGCGCAGTGTGCCCAGGTGGACTTCGGCCAAGGGCCGTTACTGAACGTGCCCGGCGAGCGTGCGCCGGTGAAGACCTGGATCTTCGTGATGACGCTGGCTTGGAGCCGCCATCAGTATTGCGAGATCGTGCGCGACCAAAAGGTGCACACCTGGCTCGCCTGTCACCGGCACGCCTTCGAGTGGTTCAACGGCGTGCCACGCAGCATCATGATCGACAACCCGAAATGCGCGATTACGCGAGCGTGCTACTCCGAGCCCGAAGTGCAGCGCTCCTACGCTCAACTTGCCACCGGATACGGTTTCAGCATTTCGGCTTGCCCGCCCCGCGATCCCAAGAAGAAAGGGCGCGTGGAGTCCGGGGTGAAGTACGTCAAGTCGAGTTTCGTGCCGCTGCGCGAATTTCG
>JANNFC010000217.1:0-2610 GCA_031379405.1 Betaproteobacteria bacterium
GGATGTACTAGTGGGCGGTAGCGAGAACGATGAATTGTTAGGGGACGAAGGGGAAGACCGTCTCAATGGCGGGGAAGGCACGGACATTCTAGAAGGTGGTGCGGACAACGACCGATTGAGTGGCGGGCGCGGCATCGATACGCTACGTGGCGGCGTTGACGTGGATACCTACCTATTCAATCTTGGTGATTCTCTCGTGATGGATGGTTCAGTGGATGCCATTCATGAAGAGGATACCGGCAACATCGTCCAGTTCGGAACTGGGATATCGCCCGACGCGGTGAAGGTCGACCAAGGCTTCGATACCGCGGGCAACGCGTGGTTGTTCATTCGCTTCAGCGACTCCGATATTTTCGGCATCGCCGGCGGGCAGCAAGGCAAGATCGGTTCGTTTGTGTTCGCGGATAGCACGGTGTTATCCATCGGAGAAATACTTTCGCGCGCGCCGCTGGTTCCGATAAATGGCGGCACCGGCAACGACAACTTGAGTGGCACGCCTGCAGCGGATAGCGTTCCGGCCGGCGCAGGCGCGCCGGGCTCCGTCTCTCACGATGCTCTGACCGGCGGCACCGGCAACGACACCTTCATCTTCGGCCCGAACGCGGGCGCTGATGTCATCACCGATTGGCGGCACCAGAACCCGGCTCGCTTTGCCTCCGGCGAGCGCGACATGATCAAAGTCGTGGGACTCCAACCCACCGACATCCGCGTCCAGCGCGCTTTGGACAGCGTGACTCTGGTGCGCCATGGCAGCCCCGATAGCCTCAAGATTCTGGGGCTCACCCCCAGCACCCTCGACCAGCTCGATGCGAGCCCCATGGTGGCTTTCGACGATGGCACCACGTGGAACGCCGCCGCCTTGATCGCCCAAGGCTTGACCCTGACCACCGACGGCGATGATGTCTTGATCGGCGGGGGCACCGGCACCGAAACCCTAGTCGGCGGGGCGGGCAACGACACCCTCATGGGGTTGTTCGGTTCCGATATCTTGCGCGGCGGCCCCGGCAACGACATTCTGATCGGGGGCGAAGGCGGGGATATCTACGAGTTCAATCGCGGCGATGGACAAGACCTCATCGATGATCAAAAGAACGATAGCTTCCAGGACGAACTACGCTTCAAAACCGGCATCGCCAAAGCGGACGTATCGACGCAACGCATGCTCAATGGCGACCTGGTGTTGAGCATCGCCAACAGCACCGAGCGCGTCACCTTGAAGGGCTACTACACGCCAGGAAGTAATAACTATATCGAACGCATTACCTTCTCCGATGCTTCATTCATCCGCATCGGCGATCTGCAGGCGCTGACCACCGTCCCCTTGTACGGCAGCCAAGGGGACGATCAGATCAGCGGCACGAACTACAAGGACACCCTGGTGGGATTGGAGGGCCACGACATTCTCTCGGGACTGCTAGGGGAGGATATCCTCGACGGCGGCGCGGGCAATGATTTCCTCAACGGGGGCTCGGACAACGATATCTACCGCTTTGGCCCTGGGTTTGGTGAGGACAGGCTTCTCGATCAGTACGGCGTGCGCGATGTGGTCGAATTCGTCGAGGGCATTAGTCCGGCACAGTTCCGCATCGAGAAATCCGGCACCGATCTGCGTTTGTTGCACAGCAATGGCGTGGACAAACTCACCATCGATGAATACTTCAAAAGCGGCACGGGCGTGAGCAGTATCGAGGAGATCCGCTTCGCCGATGGCACCGCTTGGACCGCCAGCACGCTACCGGCTTCGGTCCGCCTGAATACGCCCGCCCCTGAGAATTTGGTGGGTGATTCCCTGAATGACGTGTACGGTTTGACCGCCACCACTGGCATCGACAGTGTGCAAGACCCAGGCGGATTCGACAGCGTGAACGCGGACGCGACGGTTTCCAGCACTGGCGTCAAGCTGCATCGCCACGGCTACGATCTGGTGGTGTGGGTGAGCCCCGCCACGCAGATGTGGATCAAGAACCACTTCCTGTCCACCGCCAATGCGCTCGAAGGGATCAAGTTCGCCTCAGGCGAGGTGTGGGACAGCAGTGCGCTCGCATCGCGACTGACGGCAGCGGGCACACAGAATAGTCAGCCCGGAGGCACAGGCGACAACGTGTTCCAAGTGGACCATGTCAACGATCTCGTCACCGAAGCTCTTGATCAGGGCATTGATCGCATCGAGGCTTCGGTGACTTATACCTTACCCACCAACGTCGAGAACCTCACCCTCACCGGTGCGCTCGCCATCCACGGCACGGGCAATGCGCTGAACAATGTGATCGCCGGTAACGCCAGCCACAACACCTTGGATGGCAAGTTCGGACAAGACACCCTGATCAGCGGCAGCCGTGATGGCGGCGGCATCTTCTACGTGGACAACGCGGGGGATGTGATTGTTTCGCCTGGCAGCATCGGCGTGCGCTACGCGGGCAACACCGACTTCGTCATCAGCTCCATTGACTGGACGCTGGCCAGCACCTTGGAGAACTTGCAACTTGCCGAGTATCTGAGCACCAGTGTAATCCAGTCGCCCATCCAAACCCAGGCCAACCGCGGCACCGGCAATACCCTGGACAATATCCTCAAGGGCAACTCGCGCAGCAACACCTTGTACGGGTTGGA
>JANNFC010000296.1:0-8290 GCA_031379405.1 Betaproteobacteria bacterium
AACCGGAACTGGGTGGCCGCAAGCTGATCTCGCTCCTTAGAGTTTTCTTCGTAATAGGCTTTCCCTACGTAACTCCTTATCAACGAGTTTGTTGGGTCGAGCGCCACCGCTATTTCGAGTTGCTCTCTTCCTTCCTCCAACTTGCCCTCCCTTACAATCGCCAAGCCGTTACCCAGCCTTGGCAGCGGATCGGTGGAATCTAACTCGATCGCTTGATTGAATTCTGCTTTGGCTTGTTTGGTGTCGATCTGCGCCAAGCGCACAAATCCCAACACCGTGTGCGCTCGGCTCTCACGGGGATTGATCTCTATGGCTTTCCGTGCGGCGTCCTCGGCGGCCTTTGCATCGCCTAGGGACATCAAGATCTCCGCAACCCGCGCTTGAACCAACGCGCTATCGGGTGAGAGCGCCGCAGCTCTTTGGGTAGAAGCCAGTGCTTTCTCCAACTCAAAATGCGCTTGCTGAGCATAAGACAGTGCCAACCAAGCCCGGCTAGATTGATCTGAGAGTTCGACAGCACGTAGTGCCAGCTTCAATGCTTTGTCTTTATCGTTCTTAACCAACGAAATTACTGAAGACAATGCGTGGGCATCGGGAGAGAGTGGTACCAACTCGAAAAGTAGCTTGATCTGTGTTTGAGCCTCTTCCGCGCGTCCCACCCGAAGGAGCTCTTCCGAGCGAGTGGTAAGGCAGACAGCGCGCTCGAAAGAAGCCAAGCCCCAGCAATCCGAGGGGATTTGGTCCGGACTAACCTCGCTAATGGGTGGGTAGAACAGAGCCCACTGCACGGCGTCGGTTGGGCGTAAAAGTACCTGGATTGGGGAGGGTGCTTCCCCTGTTCCCGCCGAAGTAACTTGCCCAGTCCCAAGTGTGATGCGCGACGCCTGTGAAACTAGGGTTTCAGCCAACACTCGGCCTTCAAACACCGACAACTCGGCTCGATCACAGGCCAGCGCGATCTGAAACTCCGTTCCCTCAACTGCCGCACTCAAGTACGGGGTTTTAACTTTGAACTTCCTGGGGAATCGAGTAATGAAGTAACTGGCGCCGCACGCGTTGCTTAACACATCGCTGGGAACGCGATCTTCCAGGTGGAGTTCCGCTTCGGTTTCTTGTTGGATCGCCCGGACGGAGAGTACGGTCCCTTGGTCGACGCGAATAAGCGTCTCCGGTGCGAGGATGACGCCGGCGCGGCTCCTCACGCCGGTTCGGACGAGATCGCCGTTGCATATCGGGGTATTCAGACGAATAGCCCGGATCCAGTCTCGCGTACCAGCATGCCTAACCTCGACGGTGCCTTGAATTGACACCACCCGGCCAAGGATTGTTTTGCACGCAGGTTGGGATTCCTGCGCCAAACTGCTAAGCGAAACCATAGACAACGAGAACGCAAGAACACCAGCCAACACACGGCTCGTATTCTTCGCGCCTATGTCCTCCCTTCGTAGCGGCATACACCGCCCCTCCCTCGTTCCTTGTTGTTTCCGCTCAACAACGAGTGCGACTTTCCCCAAAGTCGCGTACAAGGTAATTCTTTCCGTGCATAAATGCAAATGGAATATCGTGCGGAGGCTCCTTGAAAGTCCTCACACCGGCACGTTGGACCCATCTTATCCCTGCTTTCCATTCAGTCCACCGGAATGATGTTCATGTCCGGGACTAACGGACGTTCCAAAAAACTAATATAGAAAGCCGACGGACCGTCTCCCGGAAAATCTCGGGCAATCCCACGGAAGTACACCAGCGCGCGCTGGAAATGCCCGTCGCGAGCGCACTGCAGACCTTGCGCGAAGCGGGAGCAAAGGTCCAACTGCGCTGCCGACGCAGCCTGCTTACGTCCGATGAGCTCGTACAGGGTCATCGGAATAGATTTGCCACGCAGAAGAAACGTACCGACCTTCCGAATAAGCAATTCATCTAATCCATCGACCATCGCTTGCGAAACGAGTAACCAGGTACCGAGTTGCTTGTTCAGTCCTTGAATTCGACTGGAGGTATTGACGGGATCCCCAATGGCACGAAATTCGTAGTGCGCGCCAGCACCCACGGGTCCCAGCGCGATGGAGCCCCAATCCACGCCAATGCGCGTGGGCAAACGCTGTAGTTCGCTTCGCTGATTGAAGGTGTCTACGGCTGCAATCAGTTCCAAGCAGGCGTTGCATACCGCGGCGCGAATTGCACGCTCGCCATTGCGGTCTGGCCAGACGGCCATCATGGCATCTCCTACGACGTCGGTGACCAGACCCCCATTGCGCGACACAACATCGAAGAGCACGGCGAAGTAGCGATCCAGATACTCCGAAAGCGCTGCCGGACTGAGGCCTTCGGCGACGGCAACATAACGTTCGACGTCCGTGGCAACGCAAGCAGCCGTGAGGGATTCGCGCTGATCGCCCAGCGATTTGCCGTGTTTTATCAGCCCGTCCACCACATGCGGAGGCACGAAATGACCGAACAAAGTTCGCATCTCGCCGGCGTAGCGCTTGGTGCGCCAATACACCCAGGCGCTTGTGCCGATGATGCCAACACCGGTTTGGATGCCTACGGGAACCGCAATGGGCAACCACACATTGAACCGAGAGAACACGAATACCGCGACTATCAAGTACGCGAGTGTGATAGCCACAACAATCACTACGCCGACGGCAATCGGCAGTTGAACCAGCAGCAGTACAACGGCCAAGCCGAATAACAAGGCGATAGCGGCATTGGCAATAGAGGGTAGAGGCGCAATACTCTCCCCGTGCAAGAGATTGGCAAAGGCCGTTGCGGCGAGCTCTACACCGCTTGTATCGACGCCACCTTTGCCGGAGTACACCGTGTGAAAGTAGTCGTCAGTTTCCGGATTGTTCAGTTCCGCGCGACCAACGAAGACGACCTTGTCTTTGACGATCGACTGGATATAGGCTTGCCGGCGCACGTCCAGCACTTCCTCGTAGCCAACATTTCGGATGGTCCCAGGCGGGCCATAGAAATTAAAGTAGTGCTCCATTGGGCTGCTGTACATCCGAGCAAGAGCAGCTACTTCTGCGGTAGCCGCCGGCCCTAGCTTTGAGTTTTGGGGGCTTTCCAAGGCGCGGCGCATCCTATCGTGGAGTGACGCATCCGAAACAAATAACTGTCTTGCGAGAAGCGTCAATGCCTCCAGTGCTCCGGGGGATTGCATGTCGGCATACTGTCCCGACAATAACTCCCTCGCTGGAGGTGAGGTGGCCACCAGCAACTCTCGGAATGGTTCGTACCCCTCGCGCAAATAGGCCTGCACGGCGAGACCGGGAAACGACGACATCAACCAAGTGTTGGGTGCGAAGGCGACGAATCGATCAAATCGGCCGGATTCCGCGTCCGGTAGCAAGAATATTCCGCTGCCCAACGCGGCGCGTTCGAAATCGATGCTAAGGGGGCTCAGGTTGTCCGCTGTGGCCACCGCAGCGCCCGCGTGGGGCGTTCCGCTGGGATCCAGCCGGCGAGAAAGTAAAACATTCCCGGCGGTTTCTATTTGCTTGACGAGCAGACGATCTTCCTCCGATCGAATGTTCATGCTGCCGCCGGGTAGTGCAGGGCGCGGTCGAAACAACACATCAAAGGCGATGAGCCGCGCGCCCGCACCGGTGAGCGATTTGATCAGTTCGCCGTGGATGCAACGCGGCCACTCAGTCAATCGAGTGGGCGAAGGAAGCGGCTCATGACCTGGGATGGACTGATTCACGGTGATGCTCTGGCATCGAAAATACCGGTCGGGGTCCCTCGACAGATGGATGGAGCTCGCGGCGCGCTGATCGATGCGAACGATGGCCACCTCCGAAGGCGCGGTACGATCTCCGCGTAGATGAAAAAGAAGAGGTAGGCTGGCGCGCTGTTCCATGTACTGCGCTTGTGGCAGAAACGAAAAGGCCACCCCAACTAACGCCCAAGCCAATGCCACTGCAAGCACCCACTTGCCTGGCACGGTCTGGGGGATTCGTTTTAACGTCACACCGATTCTCCGCGATATTGAGGCAACGAATATACATATCATGCCCCGTCAATGGCTGCGTTCTCTGTCGGCGAGCAAGCGCGACGTGATCAATTGAAGCATCCGAAACGCGAACTCGGGGCGGGCGTAATAAAGTTGCTTCGCTTGGGTAGACGAAACGCACAGCAAGTCCGCGTCCGAAACGCATACCGCCGTGAATGTGCGGATCCGTGCCGGCGTGAACACGGCGATCTCGCCGAAAACGCCGCCAGGCGTAACAACCGAATCGATATCTTCCAGTGCCACGGCACCGTCGTTCAATAAGTAAAGACTGTCTCCGGGTTCGCCTTTTCGGAACAGGACATCTCCCGCTGTTACGCGTTGCGGACGGCAACAGGTCGAGAACCAGTTTTGCCAGGCATTCTGGCCTACATTGGATGGGGCTTGAGATTCCCTTAGGCGCCAGGCCAACACCATCGCCTCACAGCGGGTTTTCACTTGCAGTTTGCGATAGCTGTTGGTCAAGTAGAGTTTCACCGTTCCCAACTCGACGTCCATCTCGCTTGCAATGGCGTCGTTGGTCTTGCCTTTGATAGCTAAGGCGAGCGCTTCGGACTCCCTCACGGTTAATCCATGCTCGGACCCAAAAGGACGTAGCTCGGATTGTTCGCGCGTAGGCCTGCGTGGTGGCGAAGTCGCCGATTCGGCAGACTTTCGAGGGAGTGCCGGGACGTTTGCGGGGACTGCGCTCCTGTCAAGATCGGTAGCAGTGCCGGACCACGAACGTGTAAGTAGAGCATCAAGGATTCGCATAATGGCGGGATCCAAGCAGCGTCACCTCCTAAGTAATAGGGGCGGGGCCGATAGTCGACCCCACTCCCTCTCGCTTAGATGCCGAGCCACCCGGCTAGTGATCACTCCTTCGGCGCGGCTGCGATGCCTTGCTCGATACGATGCGCGGCTGCGGGAATCGGATCCCCTGAGCGGCCCATAACGAGTTCGACGGGGTTGCCCTTCAGGTTTCGTCGTGCCACGACTGAATCAGGCCGGTTCTCGACGTTAATGTATCGCGGTCCATTTCCATGGATAGTTGATACGTCCTGGGAGCCGGCGATCGCCATGACCTTGCGCTCGACTTGGCAACTTACAGAAGGTACCGCAACCGGGCCATTGCCCATGACGCTATTGACGTCGCGCGTAGGGGCGCAAACCGTATCGGCCACACTGGCACCGGCCGGGCCAGAAAAGAGCGTGAGGGGAACTAGCGTCACTAGGAGACCTAAGCCAGTTTTGAATGAATTGCGTGTGTTCATGACATATCCTTTCAACGAGTTAAGACTGAGGAATTGCTCTCCGGAGAGAACCGTCCGCCGTATTTAATTTGCCCGAAGGGGCTTCGGATACGAATGTCTACGGCATGGACGTAGATTACGGAGGTATGCGCCGATTAGGAATTGGACCAAGGTTATATACTCCGAAGGGATAAATTGGGGGGCATCGACCGGTTTCGCCCCCTCGTTCTGGTGTCATAGGAACAAATCTGACGTGAAAGGGCAGCCTGGATTTACGTTAGTCTGCGGAGGCTTTTTAGGCAACCAGTCGTACCTCCTCCCACGTAGCACGGCGCGTTCGAATGAGGGATCCCTGGAGATCGGCGCGCCCGGGGCGAACCCATCGGCAAGAGCACACCTATTGCTTTGTCATAATCTAGCCGGAGAGAACCCCAGTCGGCCACCGGCGGGGTAAACACTGCGGGATTGAGAGACCATGGATACGCAAATCAAAAATTCGGGTCGCGAGATCGCGACCTTGGCGGGCGGGTGCTTCTGGTGCCTTGACGCGGCATACAACAGAGTCAAGGGCGTGGAGCGCGTGCAATCTGGATATATGGGCGGCGCCCTACCCAACCCCTCCTACCAGGCGGTGTGCGGCGGCGATACTGGGCATGCGGAAGTGGTCCAGCTCACCTTCGATCCAAGCGTAATCTCCTTCTCGGAATTGCTGGATATGTTCTTCACCATTCACGACCCCACTACCTTGAATCAGCAGGGCAACGACGCGGGAAGCCAATATCGCTCGGCGATTTTCTATCATACCGATGCGCAGCAGGGCATCGCGCAGGAAAAGATCGCGCGCCTGACCAAGGATCAAGCGTTCGATGATGCCATCGTCACCGAAGTGACCCCGGCCACGGAGCTTTACGTGGCCGAGGTTTACCATCAGGAATACTTCGAGAAAAACCCCTACCAACCCTACTGCCGCTTCGTGGTTGCGCCCAAGGTGGACAAGCTACGCAAGCACTTCCAAAGTAAGCTCAAGCGCGTGTAGGGTTAATCTGCGGGAGCAATCAACTGCGCTCGGGTGTCGGCGGTTAGGCTCTGCGCCGTAGCGATCAACTCCAAGAATTCCGCTCTGTAGCCAAATTTGTCCTCGGAAATGGCGCCCTTGGCCAGACGTCGTATATCTTCGAACCGGTAGTTGCCAAGGTATTTGCCGCCTTTAAGTTCCTGACCGAAGGCAGCCACCGCCGCGGCGAAACGGAATTCGGCCGACGTTGAAGCCAGATTCGCGCGCCTGTCTTGCACGCGGATAGCAATCTCTTTCAATTTGCTGATCTCGCCCTCCGGGTCCTTGTGGCGTAACCGCAAGTGCGCGATCTCATCCTCTTGCGATGCCTGTTTTGGTGCGGACTGGTAGCGTAATGGATCGACCAGACTCTTGCCGTGGCCGTGGAGACGTATCTCGTATAGCGCCGTGACAGTATGTCCCGCGCCGATCTCGCCGGCGTCGATCTTGTCGTTGTTGAAGTCCTCGCGCTTCAACGCGCGATTCTCGTAACCAATCAGACGGTACTCGGCGACCACGCTCGGATTAAACTCGATTTGAATCTTCACTTCCTTGGCGATGGTGGCCAGCGTGGAAGTGAATTCTTCGACGAGGCTCTTGCGCGCTTCATTGAGGGTATCCACGTAACTGTAGTGACCGTTGCCCACATCGGCCAGTTGCTCCATCAACTGATCGTTGTAGTTGCCCGTGCCGAAGCCCAGCGTGGAGAGCGAAATGCCGGTCTTGCGCTTGTTCTCGATCAAACTCTTTAGCGCTTCGAAGTGGGTGACGCCGACATTGAAATCGCCGTCTGTTGCCAGTAGCACGCGATTGATTCCGCCCGCAATGTAGCCTTGTTGAGCGACTCGATAGGCGAGTTCGATACCTGCCGCTCCGTGGGTCGAACCACCGGCCGACAGTCGATCCAGTGCGGATAAAATCTTGTCCTGGTCCTTCCCGGATGTCGGATCGAGCACCACACCGGAGGCGCCGGCGTACACCACCATGCTTACCCTATCCTGAAGGCGAAGCTCTCTGGTGAAAAGCTTGAAGGCGGATTTGAGCAGCGGCAGCTTGTTGGGTTCATCCATCGAACCCGATACATCAATCAGAAACACCAAATTGGCCGGCGGCAGCGACTCTTTCGCCAGATCCTTGCCTTTGATGGCGATGCGTAACAAGTGCGTGTCGGCGCTCCAAGGCGAAGGTGCAAGCTCGGTGTGCACGGCGAAAGGCCCGTCCTGCTCTGACGGCCCGGCATAGGCGTAGGGGAAGTAGTTGATCAACTCTTCTACGCGTACCGCATCCTTCGGCGGCAACTGTCCTTGGTTTAGGTAACGGCGCACGTTGGCATAGGAACCCGTATCGACATCGATACTGAAAGTCGAGACCGGATGCTCCGCGACCAGCTTGATGGGATTGTCGTCGAGGTGCTGATACTTCTCCGTGTTCTCGGGGGTGGCGGAATAGCGAGAGAACGAATCGGCAACGACGGCGGGAGCGGCTGCAGAGGGTTGCATCGCGCGCCGCGCAACCGATCCGGCGTTGCCGAACATGCGTTTTGCCTCTTCGCGCGCGCGCAGTTCCGGTAGCACGTTCGCTTCCGAGAGGTTGTCATCTTCCTTCAATTTGCCAATGGTTGCGCTGGACGCGTCGATGGATTGAGGACCCACGGGGGATGGCTGCGATTCGGCTTCCCGCTTGGGGAGTCCCTCTTGCCGCGCCGGAGGTAGTGCGGTGCTGTGAGCCTTTGACTGTTGCTCCGGCGCGGAGCAGGCGAATAACGTGAATAACGTGAGTCCTAGTGCGGCATAAACAATCTTGCGCATCGGCGCCATGACCTTCTCCTTTAGTTGAAACCCTGCCTATAAACGCAGAGTTCCTGCAAAAGGGGTTAAGTCGAATGGCGCTTAAATAAAGGGGACTTCGCGGGCGGGGTATTGACCCCGCCCTTGACCAAAGGGGGCTACGTGAAAATCACTTCGCCCCCTTTGGAAACCCCCGAAGTTT
>JANNFC010000299.1:0-11124 GCA_031379405.1 Betaproteobacteria bacterium
GGTATCGAAGATGATGCGCAATCCCAATTTTCGAGTCGATTACGGCACCATCACCACCTTACACATGATCCGCCCGCAATGGGATATTCCGGTGGTGGGCATCTCAGCCAACAATTCGCCCTACTACCTGAATACCAAGGAGGGCCTGTACGAGATGGATCTGCTCGGCAAGGCCACACGCAAGGCCATCGAGCGTAGCGGGCGACGAGCCGTGTTGCTGGCTTCGAACACGTTGTCACACTGGCACTTCCACGAAGAACCCGCCATTCCCGAGGACATGTCGAAGGAGCATCCACAAACCTACGACGGATACAAATGGGACATGCGCATCATCGAACTGCTGCGTCACGGTAAAACCAAGGAGGTGTTTCAACTGCTGCCGCAGTTCATTGAAGAAGCCTTCGCCGAAGTAAAGTCCGGCGCTTTCACTTGGATGTTCGCCGCCATGAACTATCCCGAGCTGCCTGGAGAGTTACACGGGTACGGCACGGTCATCGGCACAGGGAATGCCGTCATGGAGTGGAATCTGGTGAAGGCGGGATTGGCGGGTCAGGGGCATGGCGCCAATGGGGCGCATGCATGACCGTAGTCGCGGCCTTTCTCGTGCCCGGTTCGCCGCTGGCGTTACTCAAGCCAGAGAATCTGCCGTGGGGGCGCCTGGCGTCGGGTTATGAGCGTGCCGGTCGCGCGTTGGCGGCTGCCCGTCCGGACGTCGTTCTCCTCTATTCCACGCAATGGATTGCAGTGTTGGACCAGCTTTGGCAAACGCGCGCGCATCTGCATGGCACCCATGTGGATGAAAACTGGTACGAGTACGGTGACCTGGAATACGACTTTCGCATCGACACCGAACTGACCCATGCCTGCATTGCCGCCACCCAACGCATCGGCGTGAATTCCAAGGCGGTGAACTACGACGCCTTTCCCGTCGACTCCGGGACCATCGTGGCGACTCGCCTCCTGTTGCGGGACAAGCCAGTGAACGTAGTTCTCACTTCCAATAACCTGTACCATTCTCCACAAATAACCGAACAGCTCGGGCGACTCGCGGCACAGGGCGCAGCCGAGCAGAACAAGAGAGTCGCCGTGGTGGGAGTGGGGAATTTATCCGGATCGATCTTTCGCGAAGACATCGATATCAAGGCCGATCGTGTGGCCAGCGCCGAAGACGACCGTTGGAATCGCAAGATGCTGGATCTCATGGAGCGCGGCGACGTGGCCGCACTCCTGCGCGAAGCACCCGAGTTCGCCAAGGCCGCGCGCGCCGACATGGGTTTCAAACATCTGCATTGGATCCTGGGGGCGCTCGATGGGCGATTCTACGGAGCGAGGGTGCACGCATACGGGCCGGTGTATGGCAGTGGCGCGGCGGTTGTCGAATTCAAACTATAGCGGGGATTCGATCCCCAGGAGGAGAAGCAAGATGAATCGAAACAATATTGTTCTCGCCGCGACCCTTGCCGCATGGCTCGGTGTGCCGGTCATGCAAGCGTCGGCGCAGGAGTGTAGCGTCACCGTGGGGCGCGTCGAACCGATGACTGGCCCGCTGGTGGACATCGGCCGGCAGGCGCCGTGGATTGACGATTACAAGACCAAACCCATCAACGCCAAGGGCGGACTCAAGATGGGCAATCAGACTTGCAAGATCGTCTACAAACTCTACGATTCCAAGGGCACGACGGCCGGTTCGGCCGAAGCCGCCAACAGAGCAATCCTGCAAGACAAGGTGGATGTACTGATGGCGCAAGGCACGCCCGACACCACCAACGCGCCCTCCGATTTGTGCGAGCGCTATCAGGTGCCCTGCATCACCGCCGACACGCCCATCGAGGCGTGGCTGTTCGGCCCCGACGGCAAACCCAAAACCTTCACGCACACTTTCCACTTCTTCTTCCAGGTGCCCGATCTGGTGAAGAATCACATCGGCATGATCAAATCGATGCCGGGCGGTTTCAACGGTTCCATCGGCTATCTCTATCCGAACGATCCGGATGGTACCGTGTTCGCCGCCATCTTCGATCCCGAGTTCAAGAAGGCTGGATGGAAACCGGTGGACCCGGGCCGCTTCCAGCAGGGGCTGCCGGATTTTTCCGCCATCATCAACCAGTTCAAGCGCAACAAGGTCGAGGTCGTAACCGGTGTGCTGGCGCCCCCGGATCTGCAGAACTATTTGCAGCAGGCCGCGCAGGCGGGATTCCGACCCCGCATGTACGTCATCGACAAAGGCACAGGTTATCCTGAGCCGATGAAGGCCATCGGCAAGAACGGCGAGAACATTCTCTCGGTGAATTTCTGGTCACCCGCATTTCCCGGCAAGTCCACCTTCAGTGGTCACACCGGTCAGCAATTGGCGGAGGCCTATGAAAAGGCGAGCAAGATCCAATACGCGCCGCCCCTGGCCTTTGTCGATGCGCAGTACGACGTGCTGTTCAGCGCCCTGCAACGCGCCGGTTCAAAGGACAAGGCCGCATTGTTGAAGGCGTTGAAGGAAACCCAACTCGAAACCGTGGTGGGTACCATCAAGTTCAACGACCAGAACTTCTCCGTCACGCCACTGGGTGGCGCGCAGTGGCACGACCGAGGGGGCAAGTTGATCAAGGAAAATGTTTACAACGCGGTCTACCCGGAAGTGAAGAAAACCGCCGAAATGAAGCTCTACGCCAAGTAACGTCGGCAACCAGTTTCATCGCGGCGCGTACGCCATGGCGTTCCATCTGTACCGGGAGTTCGCCACCCAAGCCGAGCTCGACGTCCAATACGACGTCGAGCGTTCGGTGCCTGATTTCATGGTTTACGCGCGCCATTTCATCGACGAAAGCAAGCTCGCCCGTCATCGCCTGAAGTGCGAGCTGGACGTACCCTACGGTCCGACGCGGGACGAACACCTGGATATCTTTCCGGCGCGGGAGCGCAACGCGCCGGTGCTGATATTCATCCACGGCGGCTATTGGCGCATGCTGTCGTCCAAGGAATTCAGCTGTGTCGCGTTGGGCCCGGTGGCGGCAGGGGTCACCTTGGTGAACGTGAATTATGCGCTCTGCCCCAAGGTCAGCGTCGACGAAATTTCTCGGCAGGCCCGTGCCGCAGTGGCCTGGACCTTTCGCCACGCCAAGGATTTCGGCGCTAACCCGGAGCGAGTGTTTGTCTCGGGGCATTCCGCCGGCGGCCAGCTCACCGCCATGTGCATGAACACGGATTGGCTCGGCGAGTATGGCCTGCCGGAAGATACCGTCAAGGGCGGTTTCGCGGTGAGCGGGGTATTCGATCTGCGTCCCATTCGATACACCCTGATGCAACCCGCGCTGCAGCTCGATGACGGCGTGATCCAACGCAATAGTCCGCAACTCAATCCTCCGCGCCGCCAGCGCGCCCCGCTATTGCTTTCGGTGGGTGGCGTCGAGCCTGCGGAGTTTCAACGCCAGACGCAGGAATACATGGGCACCTGGCAAGCCGCTGGCAACACCGCGGAGTTCTTGCCGCAGCCCGGTAAGAATCATTTCGACGCCATCTACGGATTCGAAGATCCGCAGAGCGACCTGTGCCGTGCGTTATTCAGATTCATGGATGTCGATGCGGATCGCCCGCGCTCTCGTTCCTAGCGGGGCCCGCCCATGGCGATCCTGATGTCCGTGCGTGGATTGTGCAAGTCCTTCGCGGCGTTGAGGGTTACGCAGGAAGTCAGCTTCGAGGTCGAAGAAGGCGAGATCTTGGGCATCATCGGTCCCAACGGCGCGGGCAAGACCACGCTGTTTGGCTTGCTCGCCGGCAATCTGCAACCCTCCGCCGGCGCCATTCTCTTTCAAGGCCGCGATGTCACGTCCGCCCCGCCTCATGTGCGGGCGCGCCTTGGGATTGCTCGCACCTTTCAGGTGCCACGACCGTTCACGCACATGACCGTGTACGAGAATCTGCGGGTGGCGGCGCGTTTCGGCGGTGGCGTGAGCGAAGAGGAGACACCCCGTTGGATCGCGAAGGTCCTGGCCATGACGGCATTGCGGGCGGAATCCGATACCTTGGCGGGCCGGTTGCCGCTGCTCATGCGCAAGCGTCACGAGCTTGCCCGCGCCCTGGCCATGCGACCACGGCTCCTGCTCATCGACGAAGTGGCGGCCGGCCTCACGGACCATGAGGTGAATCAATTCATCAATCTGGTAGGCGCCATCCGCAAGAGCGGTGTCACCATCGTCTGGATCGAACATGTCATGAAGACCATGCTGACGGCGACGGACCGCCTGCTGGCGTTGCAAGCAGGTCAGGTGCTGGCAGTGGGCAAGCCGCGCGAAGTCATCGATCTTCCGCAGGTGCGCAAAGTCTACTTGGGGGCCTGAGCCGCTTCGCCATGGCACAGCTTGCATGGAGTAAAGAAGTTGGAACCGACACTGCGGCGCGCGCGCCCCGCGCCCCTGCGTTACGTGTTGCCGGTTTGTCGGCCTACTACGGCGAGCTGCGCGCAGTCAGCGATGTCAGCCTGACCATCGGCGACGGCGAGATTCTTTCCATCATCGGTGCCAACGGCGCGGGGAAGACCACGCTCATGAAGTCCGTTATGGGCATGATGAGTCGTGGCGCCGCGGCCCATATTCGCGGTGAGATCACGTTTCATGGCATGCGCCTCGACCGCATGCAAACCGAAGACATCGTTGAGGCTGGTGTCGCCATGGTGCCCGAGGGACGGCGCCTGTTCGCCCGCATGAGCGTGGAGGACAACCTGCTTTCTGGCGCCTGGCTGCCGCGCTGCCGGGCGGGCATGACTGAGCAGTTGGAGCGGATCTACGCGCTGTTTCCGCGATTGGCCGAACGCCGCGCACAGGTGGCGTCGTCGCTGTCAGGCGGTGAGCAGCAGATGGTTGCCATCGGGCGCGCGCTGATGTCGGCGCCGCGCATCATACTGTTCGATGAGTTGTCCCTGGGGCTGGCGCCGGCGGTGGTGGAGGATATCTATCGCACCGTCGATCTCATTCATCGCGATGGCACCACCTGCGTCGTGATCGAGCAGGATCTTGCGCGCGCTTTGAGCGTCGCTACCCAGGTGTGTGTGATGCTGGAGGGATCGGTAGTACTGGAAGGCACGCCGTGCACGCTTTCGCGCAGCCGCATCGAATCGGCCTACTTTGGAATGGACTCGTGAGCCGACAGAGCTGGAACCAATATGGATGCGCTCGCGTGGGCAACAAGCATGTTACGAACAAGGGGAGAACCGCCCTTGTTTATCCCTCGAAACCAGAGTGTCGCTCATCAAAACCGTCTCCAAATCTGTCAACACTGAATCCATAAGAGCTTCATGTCGAACGAAGACCTCTACTACGCGCTGATCGATATCGCCAATGGATTATTGACGGGCTCCATGCTCGGCGGCTACTACGCCATGGTCAGCATCGGCCTCGCGCTCAATTTCGGAGTGATGCGACTGGTGAATCTGGCGCACGGCGACTGGTTGATCGTTGCCGCCTATTTCGCGGCGGTGCTCAGCTCGCTGGCGCCGGTATCGCCCTTCTGGATGTTCGTTCCGGTGGTGCCGTTGATGTTCGTCATCGGTTACGCACTGCAACGCTGGTTTCTGAATCGGGTATCAGTGCAAGCGATGGAAAGACGCGGCATGTCCACCAACTTCGGCTTGATGTCGCCCTTGTTGGTGACCTTCGGTACATCCATCGTGATTGCGCAAGCCCTGCTGGGCATCTTCGATTCCAATGCACGGGCCATCACCAACGAATTGTCCTTCGCCGCCATTCACCTCGGCCCGGACCTGAGCGTGTCCGTGCTACGTTTAATCTTCTTTGTACTGGCGTTGGTGATCCTCGTATGCCTGCATCAGTTTCTGACACGCACCCACATCGGCCGCGCCATCCGCGCCGCCTCGGACGACAGTGAGGTGGCTAGGCTCATGGGTATGCCCACCGCGCACATCTACGCGGTGGCCAGCGGTATCGCGCTCGCCATCGCCGGTGCGGGCGGCATCATGGTGGGAATGTCTCGCACCTTTCAGCCCTTCGACGGGCCGCAGTTTCTGCTGGTCGCCTTTGGCGTGGTCATCATCGGTGGCCTGGGTTCCATCCAGGGAAGCCTAATCGGAGGCGTGTTGCTGGGGATCGTTCAGGTGCTGGCCGGCACTTATTTCGGCCCGGCTGCCCAACTGGTGGGTGGTTATATGTTGATCTTGGCGGTGTTGGCGGTGCGACCCAAAGGCTTGTTCAATTCATGAACACTGAGGCAGCACATCCACGCGAGAACGCGACAAGTCACGGCATGGGTTGGGCGGCGCCCACGGCACTGATTGTGGTGCTTGCCGTGCTTGTATTGTTGCCGCTCGGTTTGTCGCCGCGCAGCTATTGGCTGCAATTGATGTTCAGCGTGTTCGTGTTCGCGGTAATGGGTCACGCCTGGAACCTATTGGCCGGATACTGTGGGTTGCTGTCCTTCGGCAACCAGGCCTACATCGGGCTAGGTGGCTTCGCCATGGCACTGGCGTTCTACTACGGCGGATTGCCCATCTGGTGGGCGTGGGCCTTTTCCGGATTGGCCGGCGTGCTGTTCGCATGGCTGCTGGCTATCCCGCTATCGGATCGATTCGATGGACGCGGGTTGCGGCTGCCCGTGGCCATCGCCGTGCTGCTTTGGATCGGTTACGAAGTGCTAGTGCGCTATCAACCTGCCTGGGATGTCTTCCAAAGCGATTACGTCCGGCGCGTGGCCATCGTGCTGCTGATCTTCCTGGGCGCATTGCCCCTGTTGCGCTTGCAAGGCGCCTACTTCGCCATCGCGACCTGGTTGATCGCCGAATCCGTGAGTTCGGTCTTCAATGAGTGGAAGCTGGTGGGCGCCGGTGGCGGCATGCAAATCAAATCGGATATCACCTTGACCGAGCTCTACTACGGCGGACTGGTTCTGCTCATCGTGATGACCGCGGCCATCTGGCGATTGCAGCGCTCGCGCTACGGTGTCGCACTCACGGCAGTGCGCGATGATGAGGAAGCCGCTCAAACCGTCGGCGTGAACATCCGTCAGGTCAAAATGGTCGTGTTTCTCATCTCCGGGTTATTCACCGGGTTGGCGGCCGGATTGTTCTACATGGATTCGGTGATCATCACGCCGCCCTCGGGGTTCGCACTGTCGTGGTCGGCCTACCTGGTCTTCATCGTCGTGGCCGGTGGTATGGGGACGCTGCCAGGGCCGATCATCGGTGCGGCGATCTTCGTCATCATCGATCGGCTGCTCTCAGCTTCACTCGGCGGCGGCCTGCTGGTGTTGGGCATCGCATCCATTGCGCTGATGTTCTTCTTGCCGCGCGGTGTCATGGGCATCGTCACGGATCTGCGTCACGGCCCCGATGCGCTACAGCGCGAACGCGGCGCCTGGCGACGCCTGTGGCGGACGATCATTGGCGAACCCGCGATGCGCGGCGCTCAGTTAGAACAACCCGGCGTGGTCGGCGCTTTCCTCGTGCCGGGGTCTGCGCTCTTGTTGCTGCGGCCCGAGAACCCACCCTACAAACCCCTGGTCGAGGCAATGTCCTTGGTGCGTAAGCGATTGCAGGAATTGCAACCCGACACGTTATTGGTGTATTCCACGCAGTGGGTAGCCGTGCTCGATCAGCTGTGGCAGACACGTGCGCGCATTTCGGGGCTTCAAGTGGATGACAACTGGCACGACTTGGGCACGCTCAGATTCGATCTACGCAGCGACGGTAGCCTCGCCCGCGCTTGCATCAAAGCCTGCAATGAGGCAGGCATTTCCTCCAAGGCAGTCGACTACGATCAGTTTCCCATCGACATCGGCACCATCGCCGCCCACAACCAACTCAATCCGCACGGGCAGTTCCCGTTGGTCATCGCGGCCAACAATCTGTATCACGACTGGAACACCACGCGCCAACTGGGTGAGATCGCGGTGGCCTGTGCTATCGAACAGGGCAAGCGCGTGGTGGCGCTGGCCGTCGGTGGACTCTCCGGTACGCAATGGCGCGATGAGCGGACATTCGAAACAGACCAGATCGCCAGCGAATCGGACGACGGCTGGAACAAACAGGTGCTCGAAAAGTTGCGCGACGGGCGACTGGACGAATTGCTGGCGGAAGTTCCCATCTTCGCGCGCGATGCCAAGGTGGACATGGGCTTCAAACACTTCGCATGGTTGTTGGGTTGCCTAGGCAACGAACTCAAGGGCGCGACTGTGCACGGCTATGGACCAGCCTATGGCAGTGGCGCAGCGGTGGTCGAATTTCGTGTTTGAACAATGAGGCGTCAGCGATGAAGAGTGCGAAGGTGGTCGAAAGCAAGGCCCGCCCGCGAGGGCGGTTTCCTCATATCAAACGTGCGGGCGATTTCCTCTTCGTCTCCGGCACCAGCTCCCGTCGCGCGGACAATAGCTTCGACGGCGTGGAAGTCGATGAGATGGGCACCACGAAACTCGACATCCGCCAGCAGACCCGCGCGGTCATCGAGAACATTCGAGACATTCTGCGTAGCGAGGGCGCCGACCTGAAAGACTTGGTCGAGATCTGCACCTACCTGGTCAACATGAACGATTTTGGCGGCTACAACGAAACCTACGCCGAGTTCTTCGACTACGATGGCCCGACGCGCACCACGGTCGCGGTGCATCAACTGCCGCATCCTCATCTGCTAATCGAAATAAAGGCTGTTGCATATAGGCCTGTCTCGATTGAGTAAAACCCGCTTTCGCTGGGTTGATGACGTTGAAATTCCCATCCTTTTCCGGGTTAGCGCGGGCAGGCGGCGAGATTCATCTATAGACCGTGACGCCGTCCGCGCGTGAGTGTAACGCGCGCTCTTCGCTTCTTATGCTTTTGAAACCATCGGCCCACTCCAATTCGGTCATTTCTGGACGTCATCCTTCAGGGCAACTGCTGTCACCTTGCCACCTCACCTGTTTTCGCACCTGCGCATCAAACATCCAATCACCGGCTCGATACCGGGCCAGTAGCTAGGGGTACCCTTGTGAGAATCACTCCCGATAGAAAAAGCGATACTGTCATGCCGCGGCCAAGCCCTGGCACTCCCCAACCCCGCACCATAAGTCTTGCATGATTAGCAGGTGATACATATGCTGACCTGAGAGTACCGTTTTCTGGGCTATCCGGCGAGGCGCAGCGCCTCGTAGTTATCGAGGTCAATGTCCTCGCGCATGAATTTCTTGAATAGTGGGGCGTCGTGAGGTTGTGCGAGAAAATACGGCTGTTAGCTCTTTGTTTAATTGACCAGGCATCCCCAACGTTATTCTGTGGTGAATTTCGGGCGATGTTTCGGATTGAGGTTTTCAACTCGAACTGGCCGAGCTCGACCACGCCATCGTCGACGAACTGGTGCAGCACACCGGCATCCGGCACGGCACCAAGGCCTCAGCGGCTAACGGGTCAGGCCCGGCAACCAGAGCGAAATCGCCGGGACGTAGGTCACCAGCAGCAGCGCCACGCACATCGCGCTGTAGAACGGCCACAGCTCCTTGGACACCTGCTCCATCGTCACCTTGCCAATCGCGCAACCGACAAACAGGGTTGGCCCGACCGGCGGCGTGATGAGCCCGATGCCCAGGTTGAGGATCATGATCATGCCGAAATGCACGGGGTCGATGCCCAACTTCAGGATCACCGGCATGAAGATCGGGGTGCAGATCAACAGCATCGGCGCCAGGTCCATGAAGGTGCCCAGGAGCAGCAACAGCACGTTCACCATCAGCAGGAAGACGTACTTGTTGTCGGAGACGCTGAGGAAGAACGCAGTCACCTTGGCCGGGATCTGCATGATGGCCATCATGTAGCCGAAAGCCACCGAGAAGCCGATCAGCATCATCACCATCGCAACGGTTTTCACCACGCGGTGGATCAGGTGCGGCAGCTCGTGCCATTTGTAGTCGCGGTAGACGAGGAAGGTAACCAGGAAGGCATAGACGCAGGCCACCGCGGCCGACTCGGTGGGCGTGAATACGCCCGACAGGATGCCGCCCATGATAATGACAACGGTGATCAGGCCCCACAGCGCATCGGCCACGATCTTCGGCACCTGCTTGAGCGGGATTGGCTCGCCCTTGGGGTAGCCGCGCCGGTGCGAAGTCCAGAGCACCAGCCCGATCAGGCACAGGCCGAACAGCAGGCCGGGAAAGATGCCGGCCAGAAAAAGATGCGCCACCGAGACCGTGCCGCCGGCGGCGAGCGCGTAGATCACGGCGTTGTGCGATGGCGGGATCAGCAGCGCTTGAACCGAGCCGCAGATCGTGACGTTGGTGGCGAAGACGCGCGGGTAGCCGGCCTTGACCATCTGCGGAATCATCACCGAGCCAATCGACGCGGTGTCGGCCACCGACGAGCCCGAGATGCAGCCGAACAGCGTGCTGGCTAGGATGTTCACCAGCGCCAGCCCACCACGGATCATGCCGACAAAGATGCGTGCCAGGTTGATCAGCCGTGCGGCCATGCCGCCCTCGGCTATGATCGCGCCGGCGAGCACGAAGAACGGGATCGCCAGCAGCGCAAAATCGTCGGTGCCGTCGGAAATCTTGAGGATCACCGCCTCGAGCGGAATGTCGACCCAGAACGCGGCGACCAAGGCCGCCAGCCCCAGGGCATAGGCCACCGGCACGCCCAGCGCACACAGCAGGGCAAACGAGCCGAGTAGGATCAGGGTGTCCATGCTTACTCCAGTTCGGCGGCTTGGTCGCTGTACATCAGGGACGTTGCGGGCGGGGCGCCGACCCAGACCCGCTCGATGAGGAACAGCAGCGTCAGCAGGCCGGCGATCGGAATCGGCAAATAGACGACGCCCTGCTTGAGGCTTGGGAACTCGGCCATCGTCTGATACCAGGTGATCTGGCACAGGTGCGCACCATAGCCGAGCATGAACGACGCGGTCAGGCCCATGCACGCATTCACACCCCAGAGCATGATCCGCCGCACGGGCAGCTTGACGGCGTTGAGCAGGGCCTCGACGGCGATGTGCACGTTGGCTCGATAGACTGCGGCGCCGCCGAGAAAGGAGAACATCACCATCATCACGATGGCCGCCGGCTCCGGCCACGACAGCGGGCTGTTCATGGCATAGCGCATGAACACGCCCAACGGAATGATCAGCGTGATGAGCACCAGCGCAGCGCCCGAAAAGACAATGCAGG
>JANNFC010000324.1:0-5025 GCA_031379405.1 Betaproteobacteria bacterium
TAGCTCACGCCGCCTTTCGCTATCGCTCAAGGCGAGCGGGTGCGAGTCCTCCAAGCGGCGCGCTTCTTGGTTCCAGTTGGACTGGCCACGTTCAATGGCGCGGATGATGGTCTACGCGCCGAACGGCGATCTGTTCGTCAGCTCGCCGAATACGAACTCGATGACCGTGTTGCGCGACACGAACAGCGTCGGCGTGTTCGAGTCGCGAAGCACCTATGGGCAGGGCAGGGCGCCCGCCGCTCCGCCTCCACCGCAAAATCCGCAGGGCCGCGGCGCGCAGCCGACGCCACCGCCTGCGCCGCCGTCGATCCTTGGTGCCAATGCGCCGGCATGCACGCCTCCGCCCGACTTCGCCGTCCGGGGTCCTGGAAATCCACGGCTGCCGTTCGGCTCGCGTTTCACGACGGGCATCTACGTGTCGAAACACCGACTCGATCGTACGCTACAGGTATGCGAACGGCGATCTGAAGGCGTAGGGCGATCCCGAGAATCTGCTCGAACTGCCGACAGGCGGCCATTCGACGCGAAACATCCTCTTCAACCGTGCCGGCACGAAGTTGTACATCTCGGTAGGATCGCGATCCGAACTACGATGCCGGTGAAGACTGCGTCTTTCAAGAAAGTCCCGAAATTCCTTGACTATTGTTGGGCTAGCCAATATGGTCGGGCTTGCACAGGGCTGTTCGTTTGCGCCTCTCCGGATGTTGCGTGGGCACTGAAAGCGCCGCATGCTAAACCGCCGGCCGATCATCCGACGCCTTCGCTATCCAGGTCATCCTTAATGCTGCGGCTCTCGGAGTGCTCGGGCTACAGGCTGTTGTTGCCAGCTCTCCCATCACCGTCTTTGTGTCCCCGATCGTTTCTCCGCCGCGCAGGCGGGCCTGTCCGGGGAGGTCCGATCATTTTCGATGGAGCACACGCAGGGGGCGCATCTCGTTCGCATCATCACCCACCGGTGTCACGAGCGCTGGTCATCGCCGTCGAAGGACAGCAAGTGTTCGGCCCGTCGTACTTGAAGAGACGCGAGGATTCGCGGGTCGCAGGAGGGCTGACGGAGTCGATGAGAACGTAGGTAAGGACGACAAGGACGATCACCAGGACGATCACAAGGAAGATCGAGGCGGGCAGGGTGGGCACAACGACGCCGCAGATGACCACCCTGACATTGATGGTCATTATCAAGACCCCCCGGCGATCTCAAAGCCTCAGGAAAGAAGCACCATGGAAACTATTAGGGGAGATGCTGGTAGGGCTGCCACAAATATGTCTCATGTCCATCCCAAGAACCGGTCGAGCACGACTGACCAAGGTTTGAGTATTCATAATTTGCTTGCGATCCAGGCCACACGCACCCCCGATGCCATTGCCATTGCTGCCCCTGGGCGCACCCCTCTCACCTATAGCCGCTTATGCGTCCATATAGACCATGTGGTGAAGACGATCAATGCCATGGGCTTAGGCCGCAATGACCGCGTCGCGATTGTGCTTCCGAACGGACCGGAAATGGCCGTGGCCTTCCTCGCCGTGGCTGCGGCGGCGACCAGTGCCCCCCTCAATCCAGCCTATCTGGCCGATGAGTTCGACTTCTATCTCTCAGATCTGGGCACCAAAGCACTGATGATACAGGCAGGAGTGGATTCACCCGCGAGAGTCGTGGCTCGCAGGCGTGGCATCGCGATCATCGAATGTGCACCGGCATTGGACGCTGAAGCCGGAATCTTCACACTGGACAGCGAGGAACGCTCGCGCCCGTCAGGGGAGCACATCCAAACGGTGCTCTCCGGATTCACAGGACCCGACGATGTGGCGTTGGTGCTCCATACTTCAGGGACCACGTCACGGCCGAAACTTGTTCCCCTCACACACAGGAACCTCTGTACCTCTGCGTACAACATTCAGGTGGCACTCGAGCTGACGGAACGGGATCGATGCCTGAACGTGATGCCGCTTTTTCACATCCATGGCCTCATTGGGGCGACGCTTTCGTCACTGACAGCCGGTGCCAGTGTGGTGTGCACCACAGGTTTTGGCGTGACTACGTTCTTCCAGTGGCTGGAAGCATTTCGCCCGACTTGGTACACCGCCGTTCCCACCATGCATCACGCCGTCTTGACCCGGGCCGAGAGCAACCGTGAGATCATCGAACGCAATCCACTCCGCTTCATCCGCTCGTCTTCCGCCCCATTGCCGCCGCAGGTCATGGCGGCGCTGGAAAGCGTCTTCCAGACACCGGTGATCGAGTCCTACGGGATGACGGAGGCCTCTCATCAAATGGCCAGTAATCCGCTGCCTCCGCGTGCGCGTAAGCCTGGTTCGGTAGGGATGGCGGCCGGTCCCGAAATCGGCGTCATGGACGACATTGGTAACTCGCTGCCATGGGGTGAGCAGGGTGAGATTGTCATTCGTGGTGCCAACGTCACCCAGGGCTACGAGAACAATTCAACCGCTAACAGCAGCGCCCTCATCAATGGCTGGTTCAGGACGGGCGATCAAGGCTTCTTGGATGACGAGGGGTATCTGTTTATCACAGGCCGCCTCAAGGAGATCATCAACCGTGGAGGCGAAA
This sequence comes from Betaproteobacteria bacterium, assembly GCA_031379405.1. Taxonomy (GTDB): domain Bacteria; phylum Pseudomonadota; class Gammaproteobacteria; order Burkholderiales; family SHXO01; genus SHXO01. Next base: position 2,567 of record JANNFC010000324.1, read on the forward strand.
AGATCTCCCCCCGCCAAGTCGATGAAGTGCTCATGGATCATCCGGCGATTGCCCAGGCCGTGACCTTTGCGGCTCCGCATATCTCGCTGGGAGAGGAAGTGGCAGCCGCCGTCGTGTTACGGGAGAATGCGTCAGTCACGGAAAAGGACATCCAGGAGTTTGCTCGTACGCGATTGGCTGATTTCAAGATACCCCGTCGCGTCATCATCGTGTCGGAAATACCCAAAGGTCCTACCGGTAAACTGCAGCGCATTGGTCTAGCAGAGAAGCTGGGCCTTACCACTCCCGATCCGGCGTCTCCTGTGCCGCCAAGTGCCTTCCAGGCACCCAAAGATGCGCTGGAAGTGCAACTGCTGCACGTCTGGGAAAGAGTTCTGGCCCGCAAGCCCATCGGGGTCAAAGACAACTTCTTTGATTTGGGAGGAGACTCCTTGCTGGCCGTGAGCCTGCTCGAGGAGATTGAGAGGGAGACCGGCAAGAATCTTCCTTTGGCTACCCTATTCCAAGCCCTGACTGTTGAGCAATTAGCCGACGTGCTCCGGCGGGATGAATGGTCAAGGCTGTGGTCCCCGTTGGTGGCGATCCAAGCCAACGGTTCAAAGCCCGTGTTTTTCTTCATTCATGCCATCAACGGCAACGTCCTCAACTACCGCTATTTGTCGAGTTATTTGGGTCCCGATCAACCCTTTTACGGGCTGCAAGCCCGTGGGTTAGATGGAAAGCAGGCGCCTCACACACGGATTGAGGAAATGGCAGCCCTCTACATCAACGAGATACGCACCCTCCAGCCGGAGGGTCCGTACTTTCTAGGCGGCGGATCTTCCGGTGGCGTAATAGCCTTCGAAATGGCACAGCAGCTCCATGCACTCGATCAGAAAGTGGCGCTGTTGGCGTTGTTTGACGCCTATTGTGGGGATAATCGCAGGCCTCCGGCAAGTCCTGCGGTACTTCGTGCAAGAGCCTACAACTTCATCCAAAAGGCAGATCGTCACTTAGGTAGCCTCTTGCTACTCAAACCCAAAGATCAGCTGAGATATATCTTCGAGCTACTAGGGCCGCTCAAGACCGCGATTGGCGAGAAGCTCAAGAAAATTACCTACAAGGGTGACACGCGTAGCGAAGGTTCCTCATCTCGGGCCCTCCAATTTGTCTTCGAGGCGAATCGTCAGGCGCTGAGTAACTATGTACCGCAGGCCTATCCGGGCCGGATCACCCTCTTCTTGAGCAGGGAAGCGCCTGACAGATCTTTCTACGATCGCCGTTTGGCTTGGAACGAAATGGCCGCCGATGGATTGGAGGTCCATGTGGTTCCAGGAAGTCATGAGACGCTGTTCGGAGAACCGCACGTAAGGGTCCTGGCGGAGAGGTTGCGGGTGTGCCTCCACAGGGCGCAGGCAACGCTATCGTAGGCAAGCCCTTGAGCAGAGCTTTCCGCAAGTACGCGTGTGTCTTGCCTGAATTCAGGGCGTCAATTGCTCGACGAGGCCGGGAAGCCGACGATGGTGTGGACGCTCGAGAGTGCGTGACCGTGGGCGGATGGGGCAGTCGGCGGGGGTGAGGCCAGGGTGAGGCCGATAAGGCCTTGCGCGGCGTCAACTAGTTGTGCGGCAGATCTCATTGTCGCCGCGCAGGCCTCTTCTGTTACCCCCTCCAATCCAATGCTTCCTATCGTCCAGGCGCGCATCCGGCCGCTTGCCGTGCGAGACGATCTCAGGCATTGGGGGGTGGTCGCCAGGAAACCAGTCGGCCGGCCCGAAGCCGTCGGCGATCTGCTGCCGGGTGAAGCCGAGGGTGCTGCTTGATCGAGGTATCGGGTGGCGCAGCGGAATCCGCATGTAGGCGACAGCGCCGGAATCGCCTAAGCCCAAATCCAAACTGCGGCCCGCGGTCGTGCTTGCCAACGCCGGTCGCGGCGATCAGATTCTCGCTCAGATCACGAGCAAGCCATACGGCGACGCGGGAGCGGTCGAAGTGGATGACGCAGCGTTCGCGTCCGGCTCGCTCCGGGTGGTGAGCTACGCTCGCCCAGGTAAGCTGTTCACCGCCAGTCAGGACCTCGTCACTCGCCAACTCGGCGTGCTGACGCCGGATGCATTCAAGCGGATCGTTGACGCCGTCGTCGGACTCCTGCGGCCTTCGGTGCCCTGACGACGAACGTGTGACCTGAAACCTCGGTCCACGGTCACAAGCGGTCGCCACAAGCCCGTCACACGGGATCTATCCGCGCCGAGCCCCGTCTCGCCCATATAATCCAACGGTTTGGCGCTCACTCCTGGCTCCCGTCTCGGCGTCTTTGAGCTGACCGAGTTGATCGGTCGCGGAGGGATGGACGAAGTCTATCGGGCTACCGATACCAGGCTGAAACGCCAGGTCGCCATCAAAGTCCTGCCGCCCTCGATGGTGGCTGATCGCGATCGCCTCGCCCGATTTCAACGCGAAGCCGAAGTCCTCGCCTCGCT
>JANNFC010000353.1:0-8998 GCA_031379405.1 Betaproteobacteria bacterium
GTAGTGTCCTCGCAGTTCCTGATCGACTCTGAAGCGAGTCTCAAGGGTGTCGAGGCCCGACTAAACGATGTGCCGCGATCAGCGGTCTCGGAGGCTGCGCAACGGCATGAGGGAGAGGCAGTTGTAGAGAATATTGGTCGCGACGCGATCACCTTGTCCCACGGTCCGATCACCTCACTCAAATGGGGGGCAATGACGATGGACTTCAGGCTTCCCTCGCGTGGATTGCCGCGTGGGATCCAGAGCGGTGACCGCGTTACCTTCGAGTTCTACATGGATACCCAGGGTCCGCCGCAACTCACCCAGATCACGTTGCTGGCTCCCGAGCCGAAGCCAACGAGGGGAACGAAATGATCGCGGCGCTCATTCGTTGGTCTATATTCAACCGTTTTCTGGTTCTGCTGGTCACTGTGATGATTAGCGCCTGGGGCGTGTACGCGCTGCTCAAGACGCCCCTGGACGCGCTGCCGGATCTGTCCGACGTGCAGGTCATCATCCGCACCACCTATCCGGGGCAAGCACCGCGCATCGTCGAGAACCAGATTACCTATCCGCTCACCACGACGATGTTGTCCGTGCCGGGCGCCAAGACCGTACGCGGCTACTCGTTCTTCGGAGATTCGTTCGTATACGTGCTGTTCGACGACGGTACCGATCTGTATTGGGCGCGCTCGCGGGTACTGGAGTATCTCAACCAAGTGCAATCACGCCTGCCCGCCGCGGCCAAGACATCCATCGGACCGGATGCCACGGGCGTGGGTTGGATCTACCAATACGCCCTGATCGACCGCGGGGGCACGCAAGACGCGGCGCAATTGCGCGCATTGCAGGACTGGTTTTTAAAGTTTGAATTGAAGACTGTGCCAAACGTTGCCGAAGTGGCGTCGGTAGGCGGCATGGTTCGTCAGTATCAGATCGTGCTCGATCCCGATAAGCTCGCCGCCTATGGCATTGCCCACACCAAGGTGGCCGATGCTGTCCGAAAGTCAAACCAGGAGGCCGGCGGCTCGGTGCTGGAGCTGGGCGAGGCCGAATACGTCGTGCGCGCCTCGGGTTACTTGCAGTCGCTCGACGATTTCCGCAAGGTCCCACTGATGACGACCGAAGCGGGTGTGTCGGTGCGCTTGGGCGATGTGGCACGTATCCAGTTGGGGCCGGAGATGCGGCGCGGCATCGGCGAGCTCGACGGTGAAGGCGAAGCCACCGGCGGCGTGATCGTGATGCGCTCCGGAAAGAACGCCCTGGAGACCATCGCCGCCGTAAAGGCCAAACTCAAGTCACTCCAACCGAGCCTACCCAAGGGCGTAGAGATCGTCCCGGTATACGACCGCTCCAGCCTGATCGAACGCGCGGTGGATAACCTCAAAAACAAGCTGTTGGAGGAGTTCCTGGTGGTCGCGCTGGTGTGCTTCGTCTTTCTATTCCACCTGCGTTCGGCGTTGGTTGCAATCGTCTCGCTTCCGCTGGGCGTGCTAGTGTCCTTCATTGTCATGTACTACCAGGGCGTGAACGCGAACATCATGTCCTTGGGGGGTATCGCGATCGCTATTGGAGCGATGGTCGACGCTGCGGTGGTCATGATCGAGAACGCGCACAAGCACCTCGAACGCTGGGGCCATGCGCACCCAGGCGAAAAACTAGAAGGGGAAGCGCGTTGGAGCGTCATCAGCAATGCGGCGGCCGAGGTGGGCCCGGCGTTGTTCTTTTCTTTGTTGATCATCACGCTCTCCTTCATCCCGGTGTTCACCTTGGAAGCACAGGAGGGGCGCTTGTTCTCTCCGCTCGCTTATACAAAAACCTATGCGATGGCAGCCTCAGCCGGCTTGGCGGTGACCTTGATTCCAGTGCTGATGGGGTACCTGATCCGTGGGCGCATTCCGGACGAGAAGACCAACCCACTCAACCGTTTTCTGATCGCGGTCTATCGGCCTCTGCTAGATGGCGTTCTGCGCATGCCAAAGCTCACGCTGTTCGTTTCCGCCATCGTTCTGGCAATCAGTTTCTGGCCGCTGCAGCACATCGGTGGCGAGTTTATGCCAAGACTGGACGAGGGCGATTTACTCTACATGCCCTCGGCGCTGCCCGGCCTGTCAGCAGGCAAGGCGGCCTCGCTGCTGCAACAGACCGACCGGCTGATCAAGACCATCCCCGAGGTCGAGAGCGTATTCGGCAAGGCGGGGCGCGCGGAGACCGCCACTGACCCCGCACCGCTGGAGATGTTCGAAACCACTATTCAATTCAAACCCCGTGCGCAGTGGCGGCCCGGCTTGACCACGGACAAACTGGTGGAAGAACTCGACCGTATCGTTAAGGTGCCAGGCCTGGCTAACATCTGGGTGCCGCCGATTCGCAATCGCATCGACATGTTGGCCACCGGCATCAAGAGCCCAGTTGGGGTGAAGATCGCGGGCGCCGACTTGGCAGAGATCGACCGCATCACGGGCGAGATCGAACGCGTTCTGAAGGACGTGCCCGGCGTGACCAGCGCCTTGGCCGAGCGCTTGACCGGGGGGCGCTACGTGGACGTCAACATTCGCCGTGACGCGGCCGCGCGCTTCGGCATGAACATCGCGGACGTCCAGTCGGTGATCACTTCTGCCGTGGGCGGAGAGAACATCGGCGAGACTGTCGAAGGCCTGCAGCGCTTCCCGATCAATATGCGCTATCCGCGTGAGATCCGCGACTCGGTCGAGAAACTGCGCGCTTTACCCATCATCACCGAGCGTGGCGCAAGACTGGTGCTATCCGATGTGGCCGACTTTCGCATTGCCGACGGCCCGCCGATGTTGCGCAGCGAGAACGCTCGTCTGTCGGGCTGGGTCTACGTGGATATCCGTGGGCGCGACCTGCGATCAGCGGTGCAAGACATGCAGAAAGCGGTTAACGAGCGGGTGAAGCTGGCGGCGGGCTATTCGATCTCGTGGTCGGGTCAATTCGAATTTCTAGAGCGAGCCACCGCGAAGCTCAAGGTGGTGGTGCCGTTCACCTTATTGATCATCTTCGTGCTGCTTTATCTCACCTTCAAGCGGTTCGACGAGGCGCTGGTGATCATGGCCACGTTGCCCTTTGCCCTGGTGGGAGGTATCTGGTTGCTCTACCTGCTGGACTATAACTTGTCGGTCGCAGGAGCGGTCGGTTTCATCGCACTGGCAGGGGTGGCCGCTGAGTTCGGCGTGATCATGTTGCTGTACCTGCGGCACGCTTGGGAGGAAAGGATGGCGCAGGGTAAAACCAGTGTAGACGATCTGCTCGACGCGATTCGCGAAGGTGCCGTGCTGCGAGTGCGACCCAAGGCCATGACCGTCGCCGTGATCCTAGCGGGTTTGTTCCCCATCATGTGGGGGGAAGGGACCGGATCGGAGGTGATGCAGCGTATCGCCGCACCAATGGTGGGCGGTATGATCACCGCCCCCTTGTTGTCGATGTTGGTGATTCCTGCCGCGTACAAGCTGATACGCGGTCAAGGTGTTAGAAAAGCGCTTGCGCGGAAACAGGCTCAGCGAAATCTTGCATCGCCGTCGCGCTCGATCTGAGGAATGAGGTTGACCTCCCAGGTGAGATAGTCCTCCATCGCCTTGCGCACTGCGCCCGCTTGCTCGTAGGGTTTGTACCAAACGTCGTTGGGCTCGCAGGTGAATCGCTCAGATCCGCTCTCGGTCGGATATCCGGCATCGACCCAGGCCCGTGTACCGCCTTCAATTACTTGTACGCGATGGTCGGGATATGCACTTGCCATGTCACGGGCTACATAGTGGGCAAGAACGCCATCAGGCGAAGTGATGCACAGATTGCGCGACGACGAAACGCTGGATACAACTTGTGAAAGGCGCGCGCGCACGCCCCAGTACGCGCCGGGGATGTGCTGTTTGCGGAATTGCAGGCTGGTTGCGAAATCCAGCACAACACAATCACCTAGCTGTTCGAGGCGGCTATTCAACGCATTTGCCGAGATCGCCGCCGCGGGCGTGAAGTCCAGCAGCGTAGGCCGCGCACGGCCCCCCTCCAGCGCTAAAGCTAGGCCGTCCTTCAATACAAAAACCTCGTTCCAACCCATCTGGATCAACCATGAGGCTGTCATCGTTGCGCGCACGCCGGTATCGTCTACCAGGACTACGCGCGCATGGCGCGTTACGGCATATTCATCCGTAGCCTGCACCAGCTGGCCACCGGGGGCGTGACGGCTTCCAGACAGGTGACCGGCCGCGTATTCGCCAGGCGTGCGGACATCCAGCATGTACAAGGTGCGTGTAGCGGTTTCCTTTTCCCATTGCCGTACCTGCGCGACATCGACCGATCTGACGCCAAACTTCTGTGCAACCCTTGCAGCTGCCGACTGCGCTTTCTTGGCGCCTTCGATACTTGGATCCGAAGCGTGTGTTGTTTTTCCGCGAGCGACTTCGAAGCCGGCCAGTTCCCAACCCATGGTGCCGTTCTTCAGCGCCATGACCTTGTTGGGAATCCCCGCGTTGATGAGCGACTGCGCGCCGATGATGCTGCGCGTGCGCCCGGCACAGTTCACCACCACCAAAGTCTCAGGATCGGGTGCGGCGTCGAACACACGATGCACCAACTCCGCGCCAGGACAATCAATACCACCGGGGATACTGAGATTGCGGTATTCCTCCAGCGGCCGGCTGTCGAGAATAGTCAGGTCCTCGCCTGCGGCAATCTTCTTCGCCAACTCTTCCGCGCTCAAGTGAGGCGTACTGTAACGATGCTCGATGTATTCGCCGAATGCCTTGCTGACCACATTCACCCCGGAGAAGATTTCGAAACTCGCATCCCGCCAAGCCTTCACGCCACCCGTCAGTACGGCCACATCGTCGTAGCCGAAGCGCGCAAGTTTTTCCGCCGCGCGCTGAGCGAGATCGTCGTCTGCGCCGTCACACATTACGACGCGAGTAGAGCGTCGTGGGATCAAGTCCGCCACGCGCAACTCCAATTGACTCAACGGAATGCAAGCAGCGAACAGCAAGTGACCATGAAAGTAGACACCTTGCTCGCGCACATCCACCAATGCCAACTCCTGGCCATCGCGCAACATGGCTTTGAGTTGGGTGGGCGTGACTGGCTTGTTCATTTGCCGTAGCGCGCTTCCCGGATATCGCTGTGCGGAGGATAGTGGCGCCACACATGCTCTCTGGCGGTGTAATACTCCCTGCGTGTGAGCTGTTCAATGGCAAGTCCATACATATGGAAATTGAGCAGTGGAGCCTCGCCTTTGATATCGAGTGAGTGCAGATCGTCCGGCATGAAAGTCACGCCGCTGCCGGGCCTCACCACTTCGCTACCGGTTTCTTCCACGCCGCCATCCGCCGTGCGCCGGTAAAACCGGTTCGGCTCCTCGCCGCGCACTCCGACGATCACTGCCCAAGTCGTATGATTGTGGGGCGCATTGACATAGCGCAGATGGGTCGAGTTCGCATACAGCGCGAAGCGATGATCATCGTCTTCGGCCAGCCGATACAAACAAGACGGCTTCCCGCTAGCGCCTGAAGGCGAAGGGAAATCCTGCAACGGAAATAATTCCGTCTGCGCAGCAAGTGCCAGCAATTCGGACTTGATATGCAGCAGGGCTTCGCGATTCACGCCCTGCGAGCGCTCGATATCTCGGACTCGGCCGACCGTGTTCTCGATAGCCTTGGCGCGGGCTTCGGCCCTCGACATCGCGACATTTGCTTCCATTGCCATTCTCCTCGACGAAGACCCGAATCACACCGGTGATTATCTTTGCAAGGTGGTGCGCGGGCAGAACGGCAATTATGTCTTATTCGCAGTTGGATGCGGTGCCCGGTTGGAATGATCCAAGCAGCGGCGGCAAGGTCGTTGCCGCCGCTGTCATAAGGAGATACTTACCCTAGATTGACGGCAACGTATAGACGCGCTCCGTCGCGTTGCACCAGCAAGGCGGCGCGCTTGCCGGCACCGTCCACCAGCCGCTTCAGATCCTCCACGCCGTTGATGGGCGTGTTGTTGAGCGCAAGAATCACGTCGCCCTGACGAATGCCGGCGCGCGCAGCGGGTCCCGTGGCTTGCTCGACCACCACGCCACCCGCTTCTCCCGTTTGTAGTTTCTCGGCGGCGGTGGTGGGGCGCACGACTACGCCGAGTTTGGGCGGCACCTGCGTTTTGTCATCTAAGGCTGCGAGACGATCGTTGGGCAATTCGTCGAGCTTGACCGTTATATCTTGCGTCCCGCCATTGCGCCAGACGCTGATGTTCGTCTGCTCGTTAGGTTTCAAGTCACCCACGGTACGCGAGACCTGCGCGGCGTTGTCCACAGCCTTGCCATTCACAGCCGTGATCACGTCGCCGGCGAGGATTCCGGCCATTGCCGCCGGACCGCTCTTTTCCACCGAACTGACCAGTGCGCCTTTCGTTGTAGCCAAGCCGAAGGATTCCGCCAAGTCCTTGTTGATGTCTTGGACTGCCACGCCGATACGACCGCGCGTCACCTTTCCGAATTGCTGCAGTTGATCCTTGACTTTCACCGCGACGTCGATGGGAATCGCAAACGACAAGCCGGCGTACCCGCCCGTGGGGCTGTAAATTTGTGAGCTGATGCCGATGACCTCGCCTCTCGTATTCAGTAGAGGACCCCCCGAATTGCCCGGATTAAGCGCCGCATCCGTTTGAATGAAGGGTACGTAGGCTTCGTTGGGCAGAGCACGCGATTTGGCGCTGACGATACCGGCCGTTAGCGTCTGCGTAAATCCGAATGGTGACCCCAATGCCGCCACCCAATCGCCGACCCTTGTTTGTCCCGGATCGCCGATCTTCGCCGCCGGTAGTTTGTCCGCCTCGATCTTGAGGAGCGCCACATCGGTACGGCGATCGGACCCAACGACTTTGGCTTTGAACTCGCGCTCGTCGCCAAGCACTACCGTCACTTCCGTAGCGTCGTTGACCACGTGTGCATTGGTCAAGACATAGCCGTCAACACTGATGATGAAACCTGAACCCATGCCCTGCGATGGGTTCGTCGCGATGGGACTTTCCGCTGGCGCGGACCGTACCGTTCGAACACTGACTACGCTGGGCGCCACTTGTTCGTAGATGTCGCCGAATTGCGGCAGACCAGAAAGCGCGCGTGCAGGTGTTTCAAGTGCAGCCACCTGCGGCGCGCCGTGCGATGCGCTGTTGGCCCACAGGACACCCGTTCCTGCAAAGCCCGTTGTCAAAGCCGCGACCAGCGCAAGCGTGCGCAAGCCGCTCCTCGATATCTTTCGATTCATTCAAGACTCCATGAGAAAGTAGATTAGAAAGCCGTGTCGCGCGACAGCGGGCTGTTCGACTGAGGGCTCGCGCGGAAAGTTCCAATACAACGGCATGGCCGTCGGGCGGCCAAATCAGGTTCGCAGACTAGCCCGCCGGGACGTCTTTCCATCCACCCGCACGGGAGGACTCCAGCATCGTATCGATCAAGGCATGCACCGCCAGAGCCGAGCGGCCACTGACGTATGGTTCGCGCTCGTTCGCCGCCGCATCGAGGAAATTCTCAATCAACTTCTTGTGCGGTTCGTGCGAGAACGCCATCGGGTCGGCGCCACCGCCGCCGGCCAGGCTGCCACCCACTTCTCGCGCAGGTTGTCCTTGAATCTGAACGATGAGCCGCTCGCCTTCCAGCACCGCACTACCTCGGGTACCCGCGAAATCGATGCGCTCCGGATATCCCGGATACGCCGTTGTCGTGGCGTCAACAACGCCCACCGCACCGTTGCGAAAACGGAGTACGGCGCAGGCGATATCCTCCGTATCCATCGAACGTAGTGAACTGGTGCGACACTGCGCGGCCACTCGGGTCACCGGACCAGCCAGACTCAACATCAAATCCAGGGTATGAATGGCTTGCGTCAACAAAACACCGCCGCCGTCTCGCGCCAGCATCCCACGACCGGGCTCGGCGTAGTACTGCGCCGAACGCCACCATCGAATCGAAGCCGATACGCTAAGCAAGTCTCCCAAAGCACCCTCCGCCAGTAATTCCCGCAGCGCCAGCGCGCCGGGCCGGAAGCGAAACTGAAACACCACACCCAGTTTCTTGCCGGTGGCGGCGAACTTCGATGCGAGACTGCTGGCCTCGCCGTAAGTGACGTCCATCGGTTTTTCAAGCAAGACATGCTTACCCGCGCGTGCCGCACGCAGGGCGAGCTCTGTGTGGGTGCGCGGCGGTGTCAGGATTATCAACGCCTGCACACGCGGATCTTCGAGCAAAACCTCCAACGAATCCACCACCGGTAAACCATAGGTATCCGAGAAGCTTTTGCGTCGATCCGGAGTTGGGCTGAAACCTCCGATGACTTTCACTCGCGGCGCCAGTTCCTTAAGCGCCAACGCATGCGGTTTGACCGCCATGCCAAGACCAACGATACCCACATCAATCTCATTCATGCTTAGCTTCCTTCTTTGGTGCGGACCATGAGCACATTGGTCCCTTCTTGCACCACTTCTCCATGTTGATTGGTAACCGCGAAGCTCAGGGTTAGAAGGCCGCGATCCGAACGTTTGGTCAAACGCTTGGCGATAACGGTGACGTGAGCCTTGATGCGATCGCCGGCGAAAATCGGCTTGCGGAAATTCCAGTTCCAGTTCAATGACGCTACCCCGGCAAAGGTGCACTCGGCGCGATTCTTCAAACCATCCGTCAAGATGAGTCCCAGCAAGCCGTGCGCGATGCGCCGTGGAAAGCCTAGCGATTGCGCGAATTCGTCATCCATGTGCACGTCGAAGAAATCGCCGGAAAGGCCAGCAAACTGCACAATGTGGCTTTCCGTGACCACGATAGCGCCGGTGTCCAGGGTAAAGCCCTCAGGCACCTCCTCAAAAAAGAGTGCTTTGCTCATCTTCACCGCTTTACCACATAAGTAACCGGACAGATACTATTCTCAGTTCTTCAATCGAACAAGCGACTTGGAATCGCGCGCGTGCAACAAGAGGATTAGAGTTGGTCGATCTGTGCTATCGCAGTTTGGCGCACCGCACTTGGGAAAGTATGAGC
>JANNFC010000433.1:0-2467 GCA_031379405.1 Betaproteobacteria bacterium
CGACGGACAGCAGCGCTTGACCACCGTCAGCCTCATCGTCCTCGCCGTTCTGAAGAACATGCAAAGGCTGATCGACGTCGGCAACGATGCCGAGGCCAACAAGCAGCGCATCGACCAAATTCGGCAGACTTATGTGGGCTACCTCGATCCGGTCACACTGGCCTCGCGCCCCAAGTTGACGTTGAATCGCAACAACAACAGTTACTACTCAACGCGCGCGGTGTGCGCCTGTCCGCGACAGACCTGCTCAAGAACTACCTGTTCTCGGTGCTCGATCGTGGCAATCAGAATGAGCACGAACTGCGCAACCTCGAGGAACGGTGGGAGGCAATGGTCGGGCGGCTGCAGTCTGAGAACTTTCCAGACTTCCTGCGGGTGCACTGGAACAGCCGGCGAGCCTTCGCACGCCAGGCTGAATTGTTTAAGACGATCCGAGGCCAAGTCAGCACGCGTGAGGCGGTGTTCCAACTGCTGCGGGACATGGAGCAAGATCTTGATACCTACCTCGCGCTTTCCTCGCCCGAGGCGTCGGACTGGCCACAGGAAATCAAGGTGCTCGCTGGCACCCTGCGAACATTCAACGTACGGCAACCGTACCCGTTGTTGCTGGCCGCCAAGCGGGTCTTCGATGCGCCAGACTTCGCTGGCCTAATGCGCGCGTGTGTGGTGATCTCGATGCGTTTCAACGTCATCTGCGGCTACAGCACCGGCGAGCAGGAGCGAACCTACAACGCAGTCTCGGAGCGGGTGGCGAACGAGGAGATCAAGAATCTGGGAGCGGCCTTGGCAGCCATGCCAAGCATCTACCCCAACGATGCGGCGTTCCGCGCCGCCTTTGCAGAGAAGACCATTCGCACCACGCAGTCACGCAACAACCGCGTGGTGCGCGACATCTTGTGTGCGCTGGAGAAGCACCTGACCGGGCAGGATTACAGCTTCACGAGTGACAGCTTTAACATCGAGCACATATTGCCCCAGAGTCCGCAGGCCGGCTGGGAGGCGTTCAGCAACGAAGAGGCCGATGTCCTGACCTACCGGCTGGGCAACATGACCTTGATGCAGGCGGGGGCGAATAAGGACTTGGGCAATGCATCCTACCCGGCGAAACGGGCCGCTTTCGAGCACAGTGGATTCGCCATCACAGCCAAAGTGGCCGCTGATCATGCAGAGTGGACGCCAGAGCGCATTGCCGCCCATCAGAACTGGATGGCGGCACAGGCCACCGCCATCTGGCGCATCGCCCAGATGGGATGAAGACTAGTCGAACATCTCCCACAACCCCGCCAAAGCATGACTAAAAACAACGGTTCGAACTCACGTGACGCGTTCCCTTCAACTTTCGCCAACACTGTCCGATACCAGTCCGAGCGCGGACCTGCGCATTTTCCAGATCAAAGGAGGACACATGGCCGAAGGCAAATATCGACTGATTACCAGAAGCGATTTCGACGGGCTGGTGTGCGCGGTGCTGCTGCGTCAACTGGACATGATCGACGACATTCTGTTCGTTCATCCCAAGGACATGCAGGACGGCAAAGTCGCGGTCACGCCGACGGACATCACCACCAATCTGCCCTATATCCCGGGAGTGCATCTGGCCTTCGACCATCACGCATCGGAGACACTGCGCAATTCCATCCGCGGTAAGAGCCATATCATCGATCCGCATGCCCCTTCCGCAGCCCGGGTCGTGTATGACTACTACGGCGGCAACACCGGTTTTCCCAAGATAAGCGCGGACCTGATGGTGGCGGTGGACAAGGCGGATTCCGCCCAGTTCACGCGGGAAGAAATTCTGAAGCCCACCGGCTGGGTGCTGCTCAACTATCTGATGGATGCGCGCACGGGCTTGGGACGATTCCGCGATTTCCGGGTCTCCAACTATCATTTGATGATGGATCTGATCGCCTACTGCGCCGATCACGACATCGATGAAATTCTTACGCTACCTGACGTCAAAGAGCGGGTGGAACTGTACTTCGAACATGAAGCGAAGGCGAGAGAGCAGATTCTGCGTCGTTCGTCCTTGCATCAAAACGTGGTCACGCTCGACCTGCGCGACGAAGACCCCATCTACGCCTGCAACCGCTTTCTGATCTACGCCTTGTTCCCCGAGGCGAATGTTTCGATTCACGTCATCTGGGGACTAAAGCAGCAAAACACTGTACTCGCCGCCGGTAAGTCCATTCTCAACCGGAGCAGTACCAGCAACATTGGCCAATTGATGCTGAAGTACGGCGGCGGCGGTCACGAGGCGGCCGGCACTTGTCAGCCTGGGAATGATCAGGCCGAGAGAGTCCTGCGTGAGGTGATTGATCAACTCCATGCCGACGAACTCGCCCGACTATCGTCTCGTTCCTTCGCCCACGCATAGTGATCAAACCCCAACGCGCGTGAGTTGCGCCTGTAGTTTTTCCACTGTACCTTTGAGCTGAGCCAAACGATCACGCTCCTGCGCCACGACTTT
>JANNFC010000461.1:0-1654 GCA_031379405.1 Betaproteobacteria bacterium
CCCGAGATATGGTGCTTGAGAGTGACGAATTCTCGCTTATCCCGCGAGGCGTAGTGCCTCGTAGTTATCCATATCGATGTTTTCCTGCAGGAATTTTTTGAATAATAAGCCTGTGTGAGGTTCCGCTAAAAAATCAGGCAAGGCATTTCGCAATGCTGCGGCGGTGACGAATTCGGAAGGCGGGATGCCGGGGCGAATGGTGCGCAGCCAAGAGCCGAAAGAAGCCCACACCAGGCGCGGACAACGCAGCGCCAGGTACTGCAGGGTACCCTGAGCGATGAGACCGATTTGAATGTGACGATGATAGGCGCCGAGTTTGCGGCGCACGGCGTCGCGGTATTGATCGGTCTTGTGGTGCAGGTACTGGGTGCCCGAGGCACGTGCGATTTTGGGCATGGCGCGCATCCAGAAGTGATAGGCGTAGACGCCGAGCACGCGTAGGGCCTGTTTGAAGGACAGTTCGATCTTGAAGCGCAGGCCATAGAGGCGAATGATGTCGATTGCGGGCATCAACAGGTCAGTGCTGATGAGGATCATTCGACCGCGTGTGGGATGATCAACGAGCACAAAGCGTACGAGCTGCCTGAGCGGCCGCCACACCAGGTCGAGACAGACAAAGCGAATGGTGAGGCCGCGCTCGCCATATACAGGGCTATCGGCGGACAGCCACACTGGGGTGGGGGAGTCGAACAGTTTCCACAGCTTGATTTTCTGGCCGTAGAACAGCGGACGCCCGCGTTTGCGTGGTGCGCTGTTGACGGGCACGGGTAGGAAGGCGCTGGTGCTACGGCGCACGCGCGAAACAAGATAACTGCCCGAGCACCGCAGGCGCAAGACGACTTGCTGGCAGGCGTAATAGGCGTCGGCCACGAGGTAGAACGGCTCACCGACAGCGAGGGATTCGAGCAGATCGCCGAACTTCTCGGGCAGGGTTTTCTGATCGCGGTTGGTGAACTTCACGCCCTCGTGGATGCGCCCGGCCAGGGGCACGGCGAAGAAGGAGGCGCCGGCGGCCGCCAGCAACGAAATGATTTGTACGCTGTGACCCATGATGTATTCGGGTTTGGTGTTGTTCTCAGACTCCTGATGCAAGAGTTTCACCGCCGGCATCTTGCGCCCGCTCTTGGGAATCTTGATGCCATCGCCTAACAGCACGGGCCTGCCTGCGAAGCGGTGCACTGGAAAGAGGGCGAAAACACGCTGGGTCCAGAGGCGTGTTAAGCATGCCAGGTCGAGCGCTGTCGAATGAAACAAATGCAGCAGGCGGTAATAGCAGCGTGGCGCAAGTCCGAGGGTGCGCACGATGCTGGTGACGCCCAACAGGTCAGCGCGAGCGCAGAGGCCGGCCAGAGCGACGAGTAGCCATAGAAAACTGCGGGTTCGGGAGCAGGCGGGGCGCAACGGCGTGAGCACTGAATACCACTGTAACCAGAGGGGCATGGCGTGGCTTTCCTATCAGATAGCCGCTAGCGGCTCTCTGATATTACAAGATACAATTACGCCATGCAACAAAAACAAATTGAAAAGCAGATTGAGCGCATCCAACGCGAATTGATGGTGCTCGGGCCGATGCGCCCAGGCGCGCTCTCGCGCCAATACGCTGCGTGCCAGAAGCCGGGCTGTGCCTGCGTTGACCCGGTCAACCCCAAGAAGC
>JANNFC010000472.1:0-5792 GCA_031379405.1 Betaproteobacteria bacterium
CCTGGGCCGCCTCATAGATCGCCTAGAGAGTAATGGCTGGCTGCGCCGGGAAAGCGACGCCGTCGACCGGCGCGCCAAGCGCATCTTTCTCACCGAGGCGGTAGAGCCGGCCATGAAGGACCTGCGCACGGTTGCAGCCGAGGTCCGCCGCGATGCATTGGGTGAGCTGTCCTCGGCGGAGCAAGAACGCTTTGTAGATACCCTTTTGTCGGTCAAGACCAACCTATCGCGAGCCGACAATGGAAACCAGGGTTACGGCGTAAAAAACGGGGCCAGAAACCGCGCGAAGAACGGTGCCAAGGACGGAGCTAGGAACGCGGCTAAGATCGGGGTAAGGAAGCAGGCACGCACATGACACTCCAGCAATTTCAACCTTGGATGCCAGGATTGCGTTTCGTCCGCTTTGCGCTGCTGTTGGTAGTGCCGCTCGTGGCCGCCTTGTATGGTTTGCGAATGTACGCCGAAGGCGGGCGCGAAATGGAAACCGAAAATGCCTACGTCAAGGCCAATATCGTTGCCGTGAGTGCAGCGGTGCAAGGGCGCGTCATCGAAGTCGTCGTCAAGGACGATAGCGTGGTGCGTAAGGGCGATCTGCTGTTCCGGCTGGACCCCACTCCCTATGAGATCACTGCCTCGCGAGCAAGGGCTCAAATGGATGTCGTGAACACGGAAATGGAATCCCTCCGAGCCGACTATCGAACCACTTTGGTCGAGGCCGCCGAAGCCAAGGAGCGTATCGAATACCTGGCCAAACAAGTGGAACGGCAGGAGCGCCTGAAGGAGCGCGGCATGAGTCGCGCGGATCAGTACGACGAAGCGAAGCACAACTTCGAAGCCGCCAAGCGCCGGCTGCAAACCATCCAGGAACACTCCAAACGCGTCATTGCCAGCCTGGGTGGTAATTTGAACGCACCGGCGGACGCACATCCGCGCTATCAAGAGGCCAAGGCGGCTTACGATGCGGCGATGTTTGAATTCACTCGTACGCACGTCAAAGCGCTCAACGACGGTGTGCTCAGCAATATGAAGTTACAGGTGGGCGAATGGGTCAATCGCGGCGCGCCCGTATTCAGTTTGATCGAAAACGGCCAACCCTGGGTGGAAGCCAACTACAAGGAAACCCAGTTGACGTACATGCGAGAAGGACAACTGGCAAAAGTGGTGGCCGATGCCTATCCCGATGTGGAATGGGAAGCCAAGGTCATTGCCATCGCACCCGCGAGCGGATCGGAGTTCGCCGTGCTGCCACCGCAGAACGCCACCGGTAACTGGGTAAAAGTTGTGCAACGCATTCCGGTGCGAGTGCAAGTGGAACAGATACCGGGCCAGCCACCCTTACGCGCGGGAATGACGGTAACGGTGCGTGTAGATACGGGCCACAACCGCGGCTTGCCGCGCAGCATCCAAGCGCTCATCGACAAGGGATATCTGCCGCAGTTTCTCAAACCGGCTACGGCGCTTGCACGTAACGAGCGCTAGCAATGACCACTCCGCGCCATCCCCTGCTCATCACCATTTCGGTGATGACGGCGAGCTTTCTCTATTCGCTCGACTGGACCATCGTGGCGGTGGCCCTGCCGCACATGCAGGGCACCTTCTCTGCCACACAGGACCAGATTGCCTGGGTGGTCACCTCGTACATTGTTGCGGCCGCCATCAGCTTGCCCACTGCGGGCTGGCTGTCTATGCGCTTCGGGCGCAAGCGCGTCTACATGTGGGCCACGACTTTGTTTCTGTTGGCCTCCGTCGCTTGCGGGGCGGCAAACTCGCTTGAATTCGAGATCGTCGCGCGCGTGGTGCAGGGTATCGGAGGCGCGTTTCTCATTCCTATTTCTCACGCCATCATCCTCGATACTTATCCGCCGGAGGAGCAGGGCAAGGCGATGTCGATCTGGGCCATCGGTTCGACCGGCGGCAGCTTCGTTGGTCCGTTTCTCGGAGGCATCATCACCGAATATATGAGCTGGCGCTACACCTTCTACATCAATATTCCGATGGGGATGCTGGCACTGGCGGGGACCTTCCTATTTGTTCCGGAGACCAAACGCGATAAGGAGCGTCCGCTTGATTGGTTTGGATTCCTGGCACTGGCCCTGGGCATTGGCTCAATGCAGCTCATTCTCGATCGCGGCGGACGTCTGGACTGGTTCGATTCCATGGAGATCGTCCTCGAAGCGTGCCTGTCGGTGCTGGGTTTCTATCTATTCCTGGTGCACAGTCTGACGACCCGCAGGCATCCGTTTCTGGATCTGCGAATCTTTCTAAATCGGAATTTCTTTATTGGGCTGATATTCTCCGCAGGCTACGGACTCGTCACCACGCCACTGGTGGTGTTGATGCCGGCATTCCTGCAGGATTTGCGCGGCTATCCGATCGACACTATCGGCTTTCTGCAGGCGCCGCGCGGAGTCGGACTGCTGTTGGCGATGGTGATGGGCGGGCGCATGCTAGGCAAAGTGGATGCGCGCGTGCAGATGGCGGCCGGGTTGATCATCCTGGCGACATCGAGTTTCGAGATGGCGCGCTGGACCGCGGAGGTGGGTGTGTGGCCTCTGGTGTGGACCAACTTTCTGCAGGGCATCGGTGGCGGCATCATGCTGGTGCCTAATCAGGCCATCGCCTTTGCCACCCTGGCCCCCGACCGGCGCACCGAGGGCGCCGCGTTGTTCAATCTGGTACGCAGTGTGGCGGCGAGCGTTGGCATCTCGACGGCGCTCGCCATGTTCTTGCGCACCAGCGGTACCAGCCGCGCCTATATGACCGAACATGTCACGCCCTATAACGAGGCACTGCAACAGGGCGCGAACGCCAGCACGTGGGATATCACCACGCCGCAAGGGCTTGCCGCACTGGCGCATGAGATCGATATGCAAGCCGCCATGCTGGGTTACATGGGAGATTTCCGCATGTTCGCGGTGGCGGCGCTGATAGGATTGCCCCTGTTGTTCTTTGTCGCGCGGGACGCCGATCGTGCCAAGCAAGTAAAGCCATCGGACGTGCATTTCGAATAGACTGCGCGATTGGACATGTCCCAGCCCACCCAGTCCTTCAATGACAAATACCCATCAAGTTATCCGCCCCCGTCGCAGCCTGCTGTTCGTCCCCGCGCTACGCCCAGATCGCTATTGGAAGGCTATGGACAGCGGCGCCGACATCGTTTGCATCGACATGGAAGACGCCGTCGCCATGGAGCGCAAGGACGAGGGGCGTGCCAATACGCTACCACTATTCGAGAAGGATTCTCATCCCCAAGTCGAACGCATGGTGCGCATCAATTCGATCTCGACCTATCACGGACTGAAGGATGTGCAGGCACTGATCGAAAGCACCGCGCCACCGCCTTCCATCATGATCCCTAAGATCAAGTCGGTGGAGGAGGTTCAACTCTTGGATACTTTGTTGTCCAGCAAGAGTACGAAGAACATCCGCTTCTGCATCATCATCGAAACCAATCAAGGACTGGAACGCGCGCAAGAGATCGCGCGTGCATCAGATCGCATCGACTCCATGATTCTAGGCGCGGTCGACATGTCCGCGGATCTGCGCTGTGTAAAGGCGTGGGAGCCGTTGCTCTACACGCGCTCACGCTTGGTACACGCCGCCGCCAGTGCGGGAATCGATCTACTCGATGTGCCTTTCCTGAATCTGGACGATCCACAGGGACTCGCGCAAGAAGCCCAGGCCTGCGCGCGATTGGGCTTTACCGGCAAGGCATCGATTCACCCGAATCAACTGCAGATCATCCACACTGCCTTTACGCCGACTGAAGCACAGATCGCGAAGGCCAAGAAAGCCGTGGCTGCTTTTGAGAAAGATCCGAGCGGGTTGGTGGTGGTCGACAACGAGTTGATTGAGATCCCGGTGATCCGATCGATGCAGCGCATCTTGGCGGTGGCGGAGCGAATCCACAGTGTTGGTCGCAAGACTGACTACGACGACTCTACCCGAAAATAGTCCGTTCACGACGTTTATGAAGGCGCGCGTTACGTTATCCTGGCGAGTTCCTGCTGGCTACCGGTGTCGATCACCGAAATTCGTTGTGGCGAGTTGTGGCGCGTGGGAAAGAATTACACGCGCAGGATAGTGGTAAGGGGGCGTGCCGGTTTTCAGGAAGAAGTGGTTTAGGAAAAGCAAGTGGTTTAGGAAAAGCCTGTCATAAGTAAATGACACAGGAGGGGAGTTCAATGATTGCATTCATTACCGGTGCCACCGCGGGTTACGGATACGCTACCGCCGAGAAGTTTTTGCGTGAGGGTTGGTCCGTCGTGGCCGCAGGCAGACGGATCGAGCGGATCGATCCTTTGCGAAAGGAATACGGCGAGGCCGTACTGCCACTGAAACTCGATGTTACGCAGCGCCAAGAAGTGTTGTCCGCCGTGGAAAATCTACCGGCCGCCTTCAAGACGGTCGATGTGCTGGTCAACAACGCCGGCGGCGCCCACGGGCTTGGGCCGGCGCAAACGGCCAACCTCGATGACTGGGATACGATGATCGACATCAACATTCGCGGCCTGATGTACTGCACCCGCGCCGTACTGCCGGGAATGGTGGAGCGTCAGCGCGGGCACGTGATCAACATCGGCTCGGTGGCGGGCGAATTTCCGTACCCTGGCGGCAATGCCTATGGCGGCGTGAAGGCCTTCACCCATCAATTCAGTTTGAACCTGCGCGCCGACCTGTTGGGCACCAACGTGCGCGTGACGTGCGTGGAACCAGGGCTTAGCGGCGGAACGGAGTTTTCCGAAGTGCGTTTCAAAGGCGACAAGACCAAGGCCGCCGCGGTCTATGCCGGAACGGAGCCGATGACCGCGGACGATATCGCGGAGACGGTGTATTGGGTGGCTACTCGCCCCGCGCGCGTGAACGTCAATACCATTTCGATGATGGCGACCTGCCAGGCGTTTAGCCCGTTCGCGATTCACCGAACCGCGAAGTAGCCGCGAGGACAACACGTCATGCCCCTTGGGATAAACGCATTGCGTATTTTGTTTTCGATGTTGGCCGTGCTAGTGGTGGTCCATGCGCGCGCGCAGTTGAATAGTGACGACTGGGTCGTCTCCGCGCTACTCCTCGAGTCGGCGCCGATCGATTCCGGTGGGCTCAACGCGGCGCTGATGAAGCGCGTGAGCGAGCAGGATAAGTTCACCGGGGTCGAAGCGCGCAACGATACCGTGCTGGTGCGTATCGGCAAGGGAACGGCATTGGTGTCCCTAACGCCCTCTCCAATGCCCGGTCAGGAAGTGCGGGAGATCTGCCAGCGTGCCTGGTATTGGCGTGCGGCATGCGACACCGTGAACCGCCATAAGGCTCACCTGCGGATCGTCCTGCGCGGTACGGAGCTGAAGAAACTCGACTCCGCAGTGCTCATGACAAAGGTCGTCGCCGCCGTGGTGGAACAGTCCAATGCCATCGCAGTGTTCTGGGGCAGCAACCTGCAGTCGAGCGACGCTTTCTTGAAGGGGAGCGAGACCGTTTCGCCTCGCAGTATTCCGGTCATGCTTTGGGTGAACTATCAGTTAAGCCGCGAGGCGTCGGGCAACGTTTCCATCTTCACGCGGGGATTGAAAGAATTCAATCTCATGGAGATCGAGGCGAAGAATGCCCCGTATCCAGGCCGGGACTTGCTCGAGCTCATGCTTAGCACCAGTCAGTATCTGATCGCCAAAGGCCCCGTAATCGAGGACGGGGACACCATCGGTGGTTCACCCGCGCGTCGCATCTACGTGAAACACGCCGACTCCTATTGGAATCCCGGAAAGAAGGCCTATCGCATCGAGTTCGGTGGCTAGCTT
>JANNFC010000488.1:0-1536 GCA_031379405.1 Betaproteobacteria bacterium
ACGAAACTCAAGCGAAGGAATGAGGGCAGCGTGGCCAACACATCAGGGGTACAAAGTACTGGCGGTTCGTAACCGTTGTCGCGACAGGCTCTTTCAACTCGTGGCCTCAGCTCAGCATTGGCAACGTGCTTCGAATTCCAAGTTAAGAGGAAATCGATACCATGCACGGAGTACGTGCTTTCGTCTTTCTGCGGCTTCGGGATTTCCAGCGGCAGCCTCCTCGAAGACCAGCTCAGAAATATACACTTCGAATCCTGCACGTCGAAGAGTCCACCAATCAGAGGTAATCTGTTGGCGTGCGGCAGTCACCGAGTCTCGGCTTGGGCGAGCCACGAGATAGCTGACAATGGAAGGGTTAGCCGTCATGTTCGAGTACCTCGGACACTCGGGTTCGAAGGATGGGAATGAGTTCTTCTTCGAACCACGCATTGCGCTTAAGCCACAGATTGTTGCGTGGGCTTGGATGAGGCAGGGGAACAGTGCGAGGCCAGTACTTTCGCCATGCTTGAACAGCCTCGGTGAGTGATGCAGTTTCGTTTGAAAGGTGGTAAGCCTGCGCGTACTGGCCAATGACCAGCGTGAGTTTGAGGTTCCTCAAGCGTGACAGCAACGTCGCTCGCCACGCCGGCGCGCATTCCGGCCGCGGAGGGAGGTCGCCGGACTTGCCCGTTCCGGGGAAGCAGAAGCCCATGGGCAAGATGGCTACTCGCTCGGCGTCGTAAAACACCTCACGCGAAATACCCAACCAGGCGCGCAGCCGGTCACCGCTTGCGTCGTTGAACGGGACGCCCGTTTCGTGAACCTTTCTGCCTGGCGCTTGACCTGCGATCAGGATACGGGCCGACGCATGCATTTGGACCACCGGGCGTGGGCCAAGCGGCAGGTGCTCAGCGCAAAGCACGCAGGCGCGGACATCAGTGAGCAGCGATGCGAGCGACGCCATGAGGGGGTGAGTCTGACGGCTAACGAGGTTGTAGAAAAAGTCCCCAATAATATTGCTCCTGTCGTGCCTAAGGCGCAACCATGGACGAGCGCTGTGAGAATGATGAAACACGCGCTCTGGCCTATGCGCCCTCGGTATTGCTCAAGGTCATCTTGTACGGCTACGCCCGGGGGATGATCGGGCGCGAGATGTTCGCCATCGACGGGGTGAAGCTGCCCAGCAATGCGAGCAAAACCAAGACCGGAACCCGAGCCGAGTTCGAGCGACAAGCCGGCAAGATTGAAACCGAAGTGAAGAAGATGCTGAGCCGCCACCGAAAGGCCGACGCGCAGGTTGTGGCGCCTGAGTTAGCCCAGAAGGAGGCGCCGCGTGTGTGGAGCGGATGAAGAAGGACGCGGCCCAGCCGCGCCAGTCTTACATTCCGCACATCTCGGAACGCGTTAATCCGTAATTACCGCGGGATTACCGCGGCGGCTGAAGTTTCTAGGACCCGCTGAGATCTTCGGATTCTATGAGGCGTTCTGTTTGCACCTCCCAATCTCGTAGTAGTTTCCTCACCTTCCGGTAGTTCTTGATCGCCAAGCGCAGGACCA
>JANNFC010000507.1:0-9272 GCA_031379405.1 Betaproteobacteria bacterium
AACAGGACCGTGAAACGCCGCAGCGCCGATGATAGTGCGGGGAATTACCGCGTGAAAGTAGGTCATCGTCAGGGTACTTACCAAGCACAAGGCCTCGAACTGAACACCGTTCGGGGCCTTTGGCTTTCCACAGCTTGCGACGGGTCAATGAAAATCGCGCGATGGGAACTCACGATTCGCGAACGCGTGCCCAAAAAATTCCGAGCCACTCATGCAGCGCGATCGAACTATCAAATAGCGACCTCGCATTGGGAATGAAATATTTGAGTTCTAGACGAGCATTCTCCCGCACAAAAATTGTGGGTGCGGGAATAGGATGGAGCCTGGCGGCACGGAACTCTGCCAATGCACGCCGCATGTGCCAAGCGTGAGTCACCAGAAGCACGCGAGATATCCCGGCCTCACGAAGCATACTTGCTGACATCGTGGCATTGTCGGCGGTATCTCGGGAATTAGATTCCACCCATCTGGCGGTAAGTCCATATTCATCTCGCAGGGCTTGTGCCATGACTTGGGCTTCGGTGGGCCCGTCGAACTTGGTCCCTCCCGTCACGAGAATGGGCAACCCCGTGCGTTTCGCAAGCCAGGCTCCGTAGCGCAATCGTTCCAGCGTGTAGAAATTCAACTGATCGGAGCCGTATTCCAGCGCTTGTTCCCGAATACCTCCGGCGAGTACTACTATGGCATCTGCCTTGGGGCGCGGCGTGAGGCTGAGCGGGGGGCCATACTGAAGCGTCGAAAGTAAGTAACCGGCGACCCCCGTCATCGAAAGTACGGTCGTTATGAGGGTAGCCAGAAAGATCAACGCTACGCCGAGACGCTTCTGTTTCCGTAACAATAAGAGCCCCAAAAAAATGACGAACATGGTGCTCGTTGGCGGGAGCACCATAGCGGTAAGAATTTTTTTCAACAGGAAAGCAAATTCACCCATCGTTAGTGTTCAACTTGTAAAGCGTGGCGTGCAAATAATAAAAGGGACCTCGCGGGCGGGGTATTGACCCCGCCCTTGACCAAAGGGGGCACCGTACCAATCACTTCGCCCCCTTTGGAAACCCTCCGAAGTTCGCCCCCGCGCCGGCCAAGAGCGGGGGAAATACGAATTCATTGGAAACCGGCGGGTGGGGTAAAAGGGTAGTATTCCCGCGCCAGCAAGTCAGCGAAAGCAATGCAGGTGTGATCGCCAAAGCAAGGCCCGATAATCTGAACGCCTGCGGGCAAGCCATCCGCGGCAAGCCCGATGGGCGCCACCGTAGAAGGTAGATAAGCCATCCCCGAAAATCCCGCCCAGAACATTTGAGTGGTCGAGGGTTGCGGTTTCCCGTTAACTGAAATCATGCGCTCCCAGCGCTCACCTTCTTGATTGTGCGGAAAAGCCGTTGTCGCAGCCGCCGGACACAGAAGCAGATCGTACTCGCGAAAGTACTCTTCCCACGCCGCCCCAATCTGATGACGATACTCATTCCAGACCAGCCAATCGCGATGATGCATCGATTGGGCGATAACCATCCATTGATGGTAGTCGTCATTGTCCAATGTCGCGGATTGCGAAGCATGCTTTGCGCTCGCAAATGCATCTTCATCCAGCGCACCGGCGGTTGCGGCGCGGAGCAATTGAATGAAAACTCGATGAGCAGCGTCCAGATCGATCCTCGGCAAGACCTTATCGGTCACCTTGACTCCGGATCGAGCGAGATACTCGACTAATTGTTGTAGCAGCGCTTGAATGTCCTGATCGACTTCGGCGGTAGCGGCGGAGAGCAGCACCCCAACACGAAACTCACGCAATCGAGACTTCTTCGATTTTGGCAGCTTCAGCTGCCATCCGCGAGCGTCGATGGTGCTAGGCCCCGCGATAACGTCCAACGCCAATTCGAGATCCTCGGCGTGACGCGCCAGGGGCCCGACCACGGAGATGTCCTTGTGTGTGAGTATCCCGGGCAAGTTGTGACCGGTTGGCGAGCAAATGTCGTAAGTGGGCTTGTGGCCATAAACGCCGCAGTAGTGTGCGGGATTGCGAATCGATGCACCAATGTCGCTCCCGACTTCCAAGCCAGTCAAGCCTGCCGCCAATGCGGCCGCGGCGCCCCCGGATGAGCCTCCTGGCGTGCGCGTCAAATCCCAAGGATTGTTGGTTGTCCCGTAGATGGGATTGAATGTTTGCCAATCGGCCAACATGACTGGCACGTTTGTCTTTCCGAAGATCACCGCACCCGCTGCCTTCAACCGATCTACCGCCAGCGCATCCCTCGCCGCAAGGTTGTTCCTGTACTGCGTTAATCCGAATGTGGTTGGCAGCCCCGCGATATCGAAGGATTCCTTGACGGTCATCGGAACGCCATGCAATGGTCCTAACGCTTTACCGTTGCGAATCGCTCGATCCGCCGCCTTTGCCTTCCTGCGCGCCCCTTCGATGTCAATCGCGACAATGGCATTGAGCGCGGGGTTGTAGCGCCGTACTCGATCGAGAAAGAAGTCGAGTAGTTCAAGGCAGCCGATACTACGGCGACGGATTCGCGAGGCAAGCTTTTTTGCCGAAGAGAATGCGATTTCTTGTTCCATGGGTTTGACCTTTAACAGAGCACGGCGGGGAGTTTGGACGAGTGCAATCTTTACACTGTGCCCGTGCGACTGCGAAAATGCAAACAGCACAATCTTGTACGCCAAGCCGCCTCGGCTATGCGCTAGCATCCTTCCCAATCTCGACAATCCACCCACTGAGCATGATTATCCGAAGCCCGTTTCCTGACGTTTCCATTCCCGAGATGCCGTTCGATCGGTTCGTCTTGCGCAAAGCCGCTGCACTGGGCGCGAAGCCGGCCATTATCGATGTCACGAATGGAAATACCCTCACCTACGGCCAGTTGGCGCACCGCGTGACACAACTCGCCTCTGGATTGTCCAGACGCGGTTTCGGTAAGGGGGATGTATTGGCCATCTATTGCCCGAACGTTCCTGACTATGCCGTGGCGTTTCTTGGCGTGGCCGCGGCAGGCGGAGCGAGCGCCACCATCAATCCTCTCTATACAGCGGATGAACTCAGTCATCAGTTGCAGGACGCTGGCGCGAAATTCCTGTTGACGGTTCCCGCCTTGCTGGAGCGGGCGCAGGAGGCAGCGAGCAGATCCTCGGTAAGGGAGGTCTTTGTCTTGGGGGACGCGCCAGGCGCTACGTCCTTCCATCAACTACTCGACGCCAATCCGGTGGTCCGAGTGCAAGCCTTCGATGCACGACGAGATCTCGCTGCCATCCCATTTTCTTCCGGTACAACCGGCAGATCCAAGGGCGTGATGCTCACGCACTATAGCCTCGCTGCCAACATTTGCCAGAGCGTGCCATTTGGCATGATCGGCGAATCGGATCACGTTCTTGCCACGCTGCCCTTCTTCCACATCTACGGCATGGTGCTGATTCTGGGACTGGGGTTGTATCAGGGTGCAACCTTGTACACCTTGCCTCGATTCGAATTGGAGACATTCCTACGTACCATTCAGGACCGCAAGATCACTTATGCGCCCTGTGTGCCGCCAATCGTTCTGGCATTAGCCAAGCATCCTCTGATCGATCAGTTCGATCTGAGTTCGTTACGCTTGATCGGCACCGGCGCTGCGCCCATCGCCGCCAGTACCTTGGAGAGTTGCGCGAAGCGATTGGGCTGCAATATTTGGCAGGGCTACGGCATGACGGAGGCCAGTGGCGCCACCCATCTCAACCCGCGCACCTTGGATCCGGAAAAAATTGCGTCCATCGGACCGCCGGTCGCCGGCTGCGAGAGTAAGGTCGTCGATATCGAGAGCGGTGTCGCGCTCGGCGCCCTCCAGCAAGGAGAGATTTGCGTACGGGGTCCCAACATTATGCTGGGCTACATCAACCGTCCCGACGCCACCGCGCAGAGCATCGATTCGGAGGGCTGGTACCACACCGGCGATATTGGCTACGCGGACGAGGAAGGCTACTTCTTTGTAGTGGACCGCTTGAAAGAGCTGATCAAATACAGCGGTTACCAAGTCGCGCCAGCGGAACTGGAAGCCGTGCTCGTAGCCCATCCAGCCATCACCGACGCCGCCGTGATTCCCAGCCCCGACGAAGAGCATGGCGAAGTGCCAAAAGCTTTCATTGTGCGAAAAGGCGAGCTTAGCGCGCAAGACGTGATGGATTACGTCGCCGGCAAGGTTGCGCCTTTCAAGAAAATCCGCAAGGTGGAGTTCATTGAGCAGATCCCAAAATCACCCTCCGGGAAAATTCTCAGACGAGAATTGGTAGAGCGGGAGCGTAAACCAATCGGCTGAATTACGCTCTCCGCCACCACAGCGAGAACACCAACACTGCTACGGCGAGCAGTACCGGAATGGTGGCCAGTACTTTCTTCCCTGGGAATCGAAGCACGATACCCCATCGAACTCGTATTCCCCGCACACACGGGCTGGTTGTCACTTGATATGCCACGGAAATAAGCTGATAACATGGTGCGCAGCATTAATAATAGGGTTTAGATCAATCCTCTCCGTGTGGCAGCGCGCGTGATTATCTCGGCTATCGTCATTGCCAAAAACGAGGAATCGGTCATCGGGCGATGCTTGCAATCCGTGAAGTGGGCCGACGAGATCATCGTGCTCGATTCCGGCAGCATCGATCGTACGGTGGAAATCTGCCGGCAGTTTACCGAGAAAGTGCACGTTACCGACGATTGGCCCGGCTTTGGTCCTCAGAAGAATCGCGCACTCGATTTGGCGACTGGCGATTGGGTGTTGTCCATCGACGCCGACGAATGGGTGGGTGAAACACTACGCGATGAGATTCAGCGCGCTGTCTCGAGTCCTGGCGACGCGGTCGCATTCGAGATGCCGCGCCTTTCCAGTTTTTGCGGCCGTCACATGCGCCATTCGGGATGGTGGCCCGATAGAGTGACGCGCGTGTTCAAGCGTGGTCAGGCACGATTCAGCGATGTCCTCGTTCACGAGATGCTACAAGTCAAAGGGGTTACCCGACGCCTGCATCAATCCTTGATGCATGAAAGCTTTGTGGATTTGGAGGACGTCATCGAAAAGATGGATCGCTATTCGTCCGCGAGCGCAAAAATGTTGCATGCACGTGGCCGCCGAGCGGGACTTGGATCTGCGGTCGTGCGCGGTCTTTGGGCATTCATCCGAACTTATTTCCTCAGGGCCGGATTCCTCGATGGCCGCCATGGTTTCATGCTGGCGGTGGCCAACGCGGAAGGAACCTACTATCGCTATGCCAAACTATCGTTGCTCTTGTCGTCCAAGGCGAGACAAGTTGACGACAGCCGCGCTGGATAGCAAGTCATAAAAGAGTGATCTCCTCGGATTTCTCGGTGGCCGTCATCGTCACCACCTACAATCGGCCGGACGCCTTGCTGGCGACGTTGACGGCACTCGCGCAGCAGACCCGCCTACCGGCGGAGATCATCGTTGCGGACGACGGATCCACCACGCACACCGCAGATGCGATAGCTCGATGGCAGAAGCCGGATCACGTGCGCGTGACGCACGTGTGGCACGAGGACCGGGGTTTTCGTGCCGCAGCGATTCGCAATCGAGCAATTGCCCATTCAAGTTCGGACTACCTAATTTTCGTGGATGGAGACTGCGTTGCGCGTGAGAACTTCGTGGCGTTGCATAGCGAATTGGCCGATAACAACCGCTTCGTGGCGGGCAACAGAATTCTGCTTTCGCGGGCATTGACACAACGCATTCTGGCCGAGCGAATCGATTACTCGCGATCGACTTGGCCTGATTGGATTAAGCTACGAATGCGTGGCGAACTGAATCGATTGCTGCCACTTGTGCGCTTGCCGAACGGGGCTTGGCGTTGCCACGGTGCCAAGCGGTGGGAAGGCGCGAAGACATGCAACCTGGCGGTGTGGCGCGAAGACCTGGCGCGAGTGAACGGCTTCGATGAGTCCTTCGAGGGTTGGGGGTTCGAGGATTCCGATCTCGTCATCCGATTGATTCGCGCCGGCGTGCGACGCACCGATGGGCGCTTCGCCACCGGAGTGTTTCATCTGTGGCATCGCGAGAACGACCGCGGACGGCTTGCTGAGAATCTTCAGTTGTTAGACAACGTGCAAAAGGCCACATACGTAAAAGCCAAGGTCGGTGTCTCCGAGGCCGTGCCTGAGTCGGTCCGGGTTATCTCTCTTCAGTAAACGATAAGCGTGTTGCTGTGAGTCCTTTGCCATGTCCCACATCTCCGGTGCAAACTAGAAAGCACTCTTGGGTCAGAAACCGTTAGACGCCAGTTGGGCTTGCCTCGTACAATCGCGCCATCGCGTCCACAGCAACCCCCTTACCTTGAGTCGTTTTCCTTGTAATGTCCGAAGTCAAAGAACGACAGCCGCAGGAAGGCGTTCAGCAGGCGCTACAGCAGATCGTCATCCTGTTGGACAAACACAAGCTGGTCGAAGGCTTGGTGCACAAGCAGGAGATGCCCCGCCACGACTTGGTGGAAACGCTCGTCCACAAGCAACACCTCGCTGAGCTTCAGAAGAAACTCGATTCTCTTCACGTCGCCGATGTGGCTCATATTCTGGAGGCGTTGCCTCTAGACCAGCGGCTTTCCGTTTGGGATCTCGTCAAGGCCGAGCGCGAGGGCGAGATCCTACTCGAAGTCTCCGAGCCGGTGCGTGAAACGCTCATCGCATCCATGGCGCCGCAGGAGTTGGTGGCGGCTGCGGAGACGCTGGATGCGGATGAACTGGCCGACCTCGCCCCCGATCTTCCCGATGACGTTATGCAGGACGTCTTCAAGGCGTTGCCGCAGGAGGATCGCGAGCAGCTGCGTGCCGCCATGTCCTATGACGAGGACACGGTGGGTGCGCTCATGGACTTTGACTTGGTGACGATTCGCGAGGACGTCAGCCTCGAAACGGTGCTGCGCTACCTGCGCCGCTTGGAAGAACTGCCGGATCACACGGATCAGCTTTTCGTGGTGGACCGGCGTGGTCGGCTCAAGGGGGCGTTGCCGCTGAAGCGTTTGCTGGTCCGTGATGCTGATGCTTTGGTGTCCGCCGTGATGCAGAGCGATATTCTGATGCTGCGGGCTAGGGACCGAGCGCAAGACGCCGCGCAGGCCTTCGAAAGATACGATCTGGTTACGGCCCCGGTGATCGATGAGCGCAGCAACCTG
The DNA here is from genome assembly GCA_031379405.1 of Betaproteobacteria bacterium. Taxonomy (GTDB): domain Bacteria; phylum Pseudomonadota; class Gammaproteobacteria; order Burkholderiales; family SHXO01; genus SHXO01. The sequence goes on from JANNFC010000507.1 coordinate 7,147, forward strand.
GTCGGACGTGTGAGCGTCGATGCCGTGCTCGATTACGTGCAACAGGCGGCGCAGAACGAACGTCTCAATCTGGGCGGATTGCGCGAAGAGGAAGACATCTTCGCCTCCGTGTGGGATGCGGCCAAGAACCGCTGGACGTGGTTGGCCGTAAATTTGGTCACGGCGCTCATTGCGTCACGCGTAATAGGCATATTCGAAGGAACGATCGAGAAGCTGGTGGCACTCGCGGCCCTCATGCCGATTGTCGCGGGGATCGGTGGCAATTCCGGGAATCAGACGATCACCATGCTGGTACGAGCGATCGCGCTGGGTCAAGTGAGCCGGATGAATGCCAAGCGGCTGCTCGTCAAGGAGCTGATGATCGGATTGCTCAACGGCTTGGTGTGGGGCGGCATCATGGGGCTGATCGCGGTGTTGCTCTACGACAGTTGGGCGTTGGGATTTGTAATGACGCTTGCGATGACGCTGAATCTTGCAGTGGCCGCGACCTTCGGGCTGGCGATTCCGCTGCTCATGCATCGAATTGGGCGGGATCCCGCCGCGGGGGCGAGCGTGTTGATTACGGCCGTTACGGATAGTGGGGGTTTTTTTATTTTCCTGGGTCTGGCGCGGCTGATTCTTCTCTAGCCGCAATTTCTCACGATCGGCTCGCAAAGGAGACAACTATGCTGATCAAACACCCCGACAATATTGCCCCCTCAGAAATTACGTCTCGCGACCTCTACGAATCCCGTCGAGAATTCATGCTGAAGGCACTAGGCGGCGCGGCACTGGTCGGTGCTGGCGCGTTGGGTTTTGCGACAACCGGGCGCCAAGCGATCGCGGGTATGAAATTGCCGGGCGTGAAGAAGAGTCCTCTTTCTGTTGCGGAGGCCCTGACTCCACTCAAGGATGTGGTGAAGCGTCCCTTTATTACTGTTGGCTTTAGCGCTTTCGTGTTGATGCTGCCGCTGGCAGTCACGTCTACCAATGCCATGATCCTTGCTTGCCTACTCGCTGTCAGGGTTTGGTTTTTCTGGCGCAAGGCTTCATCCCCCATTGCAAATCGAGTTACGTCGCAGGCGACTTAATGCACATCGGCGTCCCCAAGGAAATCAAGGATCACGAATATCGAGTCGGCATCACACCCGCCGGCGTCCATGCACTGACGCAGCGCGGCCACCGTGTCAGCGTACAAGCGGATGCGGGTGCACGCGTGGGCTTTAGCGACGCGGATTACCAAGGGGCGGGGGCCAACCTGGCCGTATCGGCGCGAGAAGCTTATGCCTGCGACATGGTGGTCAAAGTCAAGGAGCTTCAACCTCCAGAGTACCCACTCCTCAAACGCAAGCAGATTCTTTTCACCTACCTGCACTTGGCCCCCGATCCGGAACTCCTCGATTGCGTGCTCCAGGCAGGCATAGCGGCTATTGGTTACGAAACCGTCACCGATAGCCATGGCGGGTTGCCGTTGTTGGCTCCGATGTCGCGCGTCGCAGGGCGCATGTCCATCCAGATTGGGGCGTGGGCGCTGCAAATGAATAACGGCGGCAGTGGCGTCTTGATTCCAGGCGTTCCGGGAGTGCCCGCCGCGAAGGTGGTAGTCATCGGCGCCGGTGCCTCGGGTAGCAACGCCGTTCAAGTCGCCGCCGGGATGGGTGCGGATGTAACGGTGTTCGATATCAACATCGATCGCCTCGCTCAGCTAGACGCCATTTACCGGGGGCGTGTGAAGACCTGTTACTCCACGCCTCTTACGCTCACTCAGCATGTTGCCGATGCGGACCTGGTCATCGGTGCACTGTTGGTCCCCGGAAAGCTTGCGCCTAAAGTGCTGACCCGCGATTCGTTGCGACTTATGCGCAAAGGCTCGGTTCTGGTGGATATCGCCATCGATCAAGGCGGCGTGTCGGAGACCTCTCGCATGACGTCTCATTCCGACCCGCTCTATGTGGAGGAGGGCGTCGTGCATTACTGCGTGCCGAATATTCCCGCTGCCTGTGCCCGCACCGCCACACTGGCGCTGACCCAAGCAACGCTGCCCTACGTTGTGCGCTTGGCAGATCACGGGTTGGGCGCATTGGCGGGAGATTCCAGCTTTGGCGCCGGACTTCAAGCGCACGCTGGGCATGTTACCCACCAGGGCC
>JANNFC010000509.1:0-3935 GCA_031379405.1 Betaproteobacteria bacterium
AACAGGACCGTGAAACGCCGCAGCGCCGATGATAGTGCGGGGAATTACCGCGTGAAAGTAGGTCATCGTCAGGGTACTTACCAAGCACAAGGCCTCGAACTGAACACCGTTCGGGGCCTTTGGCTTTCCACAGCTTGCGACAGCTTTCCTTGGCTTGCGACGGGTCAATGAAAATCGCGCGACACCGTGGTGAGTCCCTCCAACAATCCCCGGTAATCCACCAGCCGTCCCGCAATCAGGTGTGTCACTTCGCCTTCGCGCTCCACAGTTCCGTGTACCCCAAGCAAATTCGTGCCAAGCAAGACTCGGCGTTGCCGATCGGCTATGGTGCTCCACACCACCACATTGATCATTCCGGTTTCGTCTTCCAGTGTGACGAAAATGACGCCGCTGGCCGTATCCGGACGCTGTCTTCCAATGACCAACCCTGCCGTGCGGACGAGACTTTTATGAGGAAGTTGCTTAAGCTGCAACGCCGTGAGCATTCTTAAGCGAGCGAGTTGCGGACGTAGAAAAGCCAGTGGGTGACGACCCAGGCTCAATCCGAGCGTGGAGTAGTCAGCGATTAGATCCTCTGTTTCTGTAGGTACCCGTAGTGAGGGTTGATATTCGACTAGAGGTGCTTCCTTAAGCAGCGGCGGTCGCCTATCGATTCCGGCGACCATCCACGCGGCTTGATGCCGATGCTCGGCATAACCCGCGAGCGCTCCCGCAGCCGCCAGTGCGTTCATATCTTGCGGATTGAGGTCGGCGCGACGAGCTAATGTTTCGAAGGTTATTATCGACAAGGAGGAGCGATGAATCGCAAGGGACGTACGCGCTTGCGTCAGTCTACCCGCGCCGCTCTCCGATAATCCTTTGATCATGCGCAGCCCCAAGCGCAGCGCATAGCTCTCATTTGTGATTTCTTCCAGTGTGCAATCCCAGTCGCTGTGTATTACATCCACGGGTAACACTATGATGCCGTGTCGTTGTACGTCCTGAACCAATTGGGCGGGCGCGTAGAAACCCATAGGTTGGCTATTGAGCAGCGCGCAAGTGAAGGCTGCCGGTTCGTAACGTTTGAGCCACGAGGATATGTAGACTAGCAACGCGAAACTGGCCGAGTGGGATTCGGGAAATCCGTATTCACCGAACCCGAGAATCTGGCGATAAATTCGATCAGCGAATTCCTCCGCATACCCTCGTTCTCGCATACCTTCCTTGAGGCGCTGCTCGAAGGGTTCCAGTCCGCCTTTGCGCCGCCAAGCTGCCATAGCGCGCCTTAATCTGTCCGCTTCACCTGCTGTAAAACCCGCCGCAACGATGGCAAGTTGCATGACTTGCTCTTGAAAAATGGGCACGCCCAATGTGCGTTCCAGGACGCCTTTGGTCGCTTCGGAAGGATAGGTGACGAGTTCGGTGCCTTGTCGTCGACGCAAGTAAGGATGCACCATGCCGCCTTGTATGGGGCCCGGGCGCACAATGGCCACTTCGATAACGAGATCGTAGAAGTTGTGCGGCTTCATGCGCGGTAGCATGGCTTGCTGGGCGCGCGATTCGATTTGGAACACACCGATGGTGTCCGCGTGCCCAATCATCTCGTAGACCTTGGGATCCTCCGGCGGAATGTCCGCTACGGTGAGGGATTGCTTTCGATGTCGATTGACCAAATCGAGAGCGCGGCGAATGGCGGTCAGCATGCCAAGCGCCAACACATCCACCTTGAGCAAACCCAGGGCATCCAGATCGTCTTTGTCCCACTGAATGACGGTGCGGTCCTGCATCGCCGCATTCTCGATGGGGACGAGACGAGACAGCGCACCTTGCGAGATGACAAACCCACCCACATGCTGCGACAGATGACGCGGAAAGCTCAACAGTGTTTGCATGAGGTGGCGCAACCGATGAATGATGGGGCTCTCGGAGTCCATCCCTACTTCATGGATGCGTTGCGCATGGATGGCGTGGCCATCCCACCACGCCATGTTTTTCGCGAGGCGATCGACTTGTGCGAGGTCCATGCCTAAAGCTTTGCCGACATCGCGTATGGCCGAGCGCGGCCGGTAGGTGATGACGGTGGCGGCCAATGCCGCGCGCTCGCGGCCGTACTTCCGGTAGATGTACTGAATGACTTCTTCTCGGCGTTCATGCTCGAAGTCCACGTCGATATCCGGCGGCTCATTACGCTCTTTGGACATGAAACGTTCGAACAGCAACTCCATCCTGCCTGGATCCACTTCCGTGATGCCTAAGCAGTAACACACCGCGGAGTTGGCGGCTGAGCCGCGTCCTTGGCAAAGAATGCTTGCGGAACGCGCGAAGCGAACGATGTCGTAGACGGTCAGGAAGTAGGGTTCGTATTGAAGCTCCGCGATGAGTTTGAGTTCGTGCTCGACTAGGGCGCGGGCTTTGGCGATGTTGGGGGGGGAGAGGTGAGGAGTGAAAAGGCGGTGAGGCGTGAGGCGTGAGGCGTGAGGTGTTCCCCTAGCACTCTCCCTCGCAAGTGGGAGAGAGGGAATTTCCGCAACCCGTTCTCCAACATTGCCTGCCTCATGCCTCACGCTTTCCTCAGATCCGAGTTCGCATCCGAACCGCCAGCGAAATCCTTCCTCGGTGAGCTGGCGTAGATGGGAAGCGGAGGTCTCACCTTCCGGAACAAGTTCTTTCGGATATTCGTAGCGCAAGCTATCCAAGGAAAACTCGCAGCGTGCCGCGATGTTCAGGGTTTCCGCCAGGAGCTCCGGTGGATAAATGCGGGCGAGCCGTTCGCGTCGGCGCAGATGGCGTTCGCCGTTGGGGAATAGTGCGGCGCCGGCTTCCTTGATGGAGCATCCGAGGCGAATGGCGGTGAGTGTGTCTTGTATGAGTCGGCGAGATCGCAGATGCATATGCACATCACCCGCCGCCACCAGGGGTAATGCTGTTTTCGAGGAGAAGTCTTGCAGTTGTGCAAGTCGGGCGCCGTCGTTCTGTCCGGCATGCAATTCGGCGGCTATCCATGCGCAACGCGGAAATCGCTCCGATAGCCAGTGTGCATCCTCAGTGGATGGCGTTTCGTTGGGAAGCAGAAGCGTTAAGCAATGAGGTGCCCCGTTTTTCAAGTCTTCTCGATCGAGACAGTAGCTTCCTTTCTCTGCGTTGCGACGAGCGCGTGTGATGAGTTCCGATAGGTTGCCGTAGCCTTCTCGGTTGATGGCGAGGAGGACGAGGCGAAGAGACGAGGAAGGAGTAGGTGTGAAGTGTGAGGTGAAGGAGGCACCCCTCACCCTAGCCCTTTCCCCCCTTGGGAGCGAGGGGATGTCGTTGCCGGGTTCAGCAGCCTCGCCTTTCTTTCGCCGCCGTGATCCTTGTGATTCCGCTGTCTTATCTTCACAGGTAAATTGCGCTCCGATGATGAGTGGAAGTTGGTGCTCCTTTGCCGCCACATGGGCGCGCACGATACCGGCGAGGGAGCATTCATCGGTGATGGCGAGTGCCGTGTAGCCGAGTTTGGCGGCGGTTTCCACCAACTCTTCCGGATGAGAGGCACCACGCAGAAAGCTGAAGTTGCTCAGGCAGTGCAGTTCAGCGTAGGAAGGGAACATGAGGCAGAGGGACTAGGCGAATAGTCCGTGCACATACCACTCGCGCGAAGTGCTGCGGTCACAAAATATCCACAAGGTCTCTCCCGCCGCATTGCGAGCGACAAAGTAATCGCGCCGGATATCTTGGCCATCCCACCAGCCGCTTTCGATTCGCTCCGGTCCGGCGGTGAGCGTGAGGGGACCATCGAATAACAGTTGTTCCCCATGGCGGGAAATGGGTTTGGGACGATTCAACAACCATAGAGGTCTTTTTATCGATTGAACTCGTATTCCCCGCGCGCTGGGCGCGGGGCAAACTTCGGGGGATTCCAAAGGGGGCGAAGTGATAGGTACGGCACCCCCTTTGGCCGATTTGGTCAAGGGCGGGGT
>JANNFC010000552.1:0-3394 GCA_031379405.1 Betaproteobacteria bacterium
CGATATCAACACCCACAGCGGCCGGGATAATCGCGCCTCTGGTCGGAATAACACTGCCAACTGTTGCACCCTTGCCGAAATGCACATCCGGCATGATGGCGATATGCCCTGCCAGAATCGGCAGCGTGGAAATGTTGCGGATTTGCTTCAGGGCTTCCTGCTCCACTTCCATGTCGCCGGTCCAAAGGCGCACGCCCTTCATGGTTTGTTCGTAATGATTCTTAAGCATGACGCCTCCTATTTTGATTGAAATTGATGAAACTGGAAAATGGTCAGTGTGCTGAGATTTGAACTCAGGACCCCCTGCTCCCAAGGCAGGTGCGCTGGCCAGGCTGCGCTTCACACTGAAATGCTGGTCCTTGGAGTTGGATTCGCACCAACGCCCTCGCGATTATCGGTCGCGCGCTCTGCTAGGCTGAGCTACCCAAGGTATGAATCTGGCAGGGGCGGTGCGATTCGAACGCACACCGCCGAGCTTCAAAGGCTCGTGCTCTGGCCAGTTGAGCTACGCCCCGTCCGTACTGCTCTGGTGCACTCCCGCGGTATCGAGCCGCGCTCTTCGGTTCTTCAAACCGACGCTTTCACCTGATTAGCTTGAGAGTACCGAGTTCTCGGTTACTTTTTCTGGTCTTCCTCGCGCCGCGCCTGCTCAAGGCGTAGCTGCGAGAGCGTGAGGGCCAGAGCAACCCACTTCTGCGTGAGTTCCCGGAACCGCTTATAGGTGGCCAGTTCCTTTTTGATCTGCGCCGCATACCCGGGGCGAACAAACCGGGTGGTGCTCTTGCCTTCGTGGCTGTAGCTCAGTTGGTAGAACGGCCCGTGCTTCTTCGGGTTTACCGGGTCTACGCAGGCACAGCCCGGCTTCTGGCACGCGGCGTATTGGCGCGAGAGCGCGCCCGGGCGCATCGGCCCGAGCGTCATCAGATCGCGCTGGATGCGCTCAATCTGTTTTTCAATGCGTTTTTGTTGCATGGCGTATTTATATCATGTAATATCAGATAGCCGCTAGAGGCTATCTGATAAGCGACCTCGCCATGTCACTCTGGTTACAGTGGTATTCCGTGGTAGAACCCCTGCGCGCCGCATGCTCGCGCAACCGAAGCTTTCTGTGGCTGCTGGCCGCCCTCGCCGGTTTCTGCGCCCGCAATGACCTGTTAGGCGTCACCAGTATCGTGCGCACCCTCGGCCTCGCACCGCGCTGCTATGACCGGCTGCTCGATTTCTTCCACTCGCCAGCGCTGGACGTGGCGCACTTAACCCGCCTCTGGACGCAGCGCGCACTCAGCCTCTTCCCGGTGCACCGCTTCGCAGGCAGGCCCGTGCTCCTGGGCGACGGTATCAAGATCCCCAAGAGCGGGCGCAAGATGCCGGCGGTCAAGCTCCTGCATCAGGAGTCCGAGGGCAATACCAAACCCGAATACATTATGGGTCACAGCATTCAAGTGATCTCGATGCTGGTGGCCGCCGGCGCCTCCTTCTTCGCCGTGCCTCTGGCCGGGCGCATTCACGAAGGCGTGAAGTTCACCAACCGCGATCAGAAAACCCTGCCCGAGAAGTTCGCCGCTCTGCTCGACTGTCTCGGCATCGCCGGGCCGTTCTACCTCGTGGCTGATGCTTATTACGCCTGCAAGCAAGTCATCTTGCACCTGCAACGCTCAGGTAGCCATCTCATCTCGCGCGTGCGCCGTAACACCACCGCCTACGAACCCATGCCCGTTGACCACGCACCGCGAGGACGCGGGCGTCCGCGCCTCTACGGCCAGAAAATCAAATTGTGGGACTTGTTCGACTCCCCCACCCAGGCGTGGCAGTCTGCCGATAGTCCCGTGTACGGCGAGCGCGGCGTCACCATTCGCTTTGTCTGTCTTGATCTGCTGTGGCGGCCGGTTCAGCGGCTCGTGCGCTTCGTGCTGGTCGATCATCCCACGCGCGGCCGCATGATCCTCATCGGCACCGATTGGTTGATGCCCGCAATCGACATCATTCGCCTCTATGGCCTGCGCTTCAAGATCGAGCTGTCCTTCAAGCAGGCCCTGCGCGTGATCGGCGTCTACGCCTATCACTTCTGGATGCGCTCTATGCCCAAAATCGCACGCGCCTCGCGCACCCAGTATCTACACCACAAGACCGATCAATACCGCGATGCGGTGCGCCGCAAGCTCGACGCCTATCACCGTCACATCCAGATCGGTCTTATCGCTCAGGGCACCCTACAGTATCTGGCGGTGAGTTCTCCGCGCCTGGTGTGGGCTTCTTTCGGTTCCTGGCTGCGCACCATTCGCCCCGGCATCCCGCCTTCCGAATTCGTCACCGCCACCGCACTGCGAAATTCGCTGCCGCAATTTCTCGCGCAACGTCATTCCGCCCCATTATTCAAGAAATTCCTTCAGGAACGTATTGACCTTGGCAACTACGAGGCGCTGCGCCTCGCGGGGTAGTCTAGAATTCGGTACTCACAAGTACAATGACCTTACCGCCAAGGGTTATTCCTCGCTCGATATCGAGGAATTTCCGGTGCCAGAGCTTATTGACAACATGGTGGCATGGGTTGCAGCGAATCGATAGTCAATCGGTCTGGTCATGTACCAGTGGATTGAGGGGAAACACGGGATGTGCCAGTAAGCTTCACCAGCACTTGCAAATCGTGAAAATAGCCTGTCGGAACAAGGGTAGGCGACCAGACAAATCAGGCGTTTGGGCGAAGCGGCGCCGGTGGCGAGATCGCAGCAGCCATTCAACCGGCGCACACCAGCTCGAATGGCTGAAGCCGAACGATAGACCGTTGGATGCTATACTGCGCATCTATGGGCGGAACCTCTGAACATCAGTATCTGCAAACACTTGACGCCGATCTAAAGAAGGCGTTGGAGCGTGTTGCGCGCCGCGCAAAAGTATCGCCGGTGGCGATGTTGCGCGAGTTGATCCTGGACCGCGTACAGGAAGAGGACGATTACCGCGCCGTGGTCGCGTTCCGCAAAAAAGGCGGGCGCACCTACAGCCACGCCGAAGTTAAAAAACGTCTTGGCTTGGCGGGTTGAGTATAGCGTTGCGGCGCTCAAGGCGCTGACGCAGCTTGATCCGCCCGCTCAGCGCCGCATCCTGTCTTTCGTTGAATCCCGCATCACAGAGGATCCACGCCGTGTGAGCAAGGCGATGCAGGGCGATCAGCATGCGTGGCGCTACCGGGTCGGTGACTATCGTTTGGTGTGCAACATTACCGATGCTTCACGCACGGTAGCCATCGTGCGCGTCGGGCACCGGCGAGAAATCTACCGTTGAGAGATTTTCACTATAGCGAACCGCATCAATCGCGTGCCCCCGCGCTCCGCCTCGGTGCTCAATACCCCGCGTGCTATAGAGGTCAGCGTATTCGTAGTGCGCGCCTTTGTGCGAC
>JANNFC010000560.1:0-5504 GCA_031379405.1 Betaproteobacteria bacterium
CACGTCGGCGTAGCTGGCGTTGGCCGCGGACAAAAAAATTAGAGCGAGTGTCCAAGAAACTCTCATTGCCTGCCTCCGAACCAATAGGTTGAGTTGAATCGCTCTCGGCGAGAGCGATGTAAGTCAGTGGGCGGATGATAAACGAATCGCGCACGCCATCAATGTCCTCGCGTCAGGTGTTCTCTCTCGCAGAAAAAGGGACAGGCATCAAACGACCCGAGAGATAAAGCGGATGAGCCGGCTCACCGCCCCCATTGGTGCGCAGCGCATGTAACGCCACACCACTGCCGCGAAGCAGCCCGAGCACACGTTCGGAACGACGCAAATAGGTCCCATGATTGCCCCAGGCGGCCACCACCAGGGCAGCCTCGCGCGCCGCACGCATGATCGCACCATCGTTGGCGCGGCCCACGGGATCACTTACCTCCCGCAAGATGCGTGGATCCGTCGCCCGCCACGCGAACACATTGGTCACTATGAGCCCGCCGTAGCCCCAACGCTCGGCGAAATCTCGCGCCCGCGCACACGTCGGGTCAAGGCTTCCCTCGTCGGCAGTACTGGGATTGAGCATCAGAAAATTCGCCACGGGCTTGACTTCATCCCAGCGCCGCCAGAGTAAATAGCGCCACCGTTTGCAGGTGGAGAACCGAGCGCCGGTCGCGCTTGACGCGATAGTCTTAGCCATACCGTGCCAGCTACCCATCACGTCGCGAGAAAGCCACCATCCACCACAATCTCTGCGCCACTGATATAAGATGCTTCATCGGAAGCCAGGAACAATACGGCAGGCGCCACTTCATCTGTTCGCCCGGCGCGACCCAACGGAATACTCGCGATCAATTTCTCGCGCAACGCCGGATCGGCCGAAGTTACCGACGTTTTCATCGGCGGCAAGATGCCCGGATGTACGGAGTTGCAGCGAATACCATCCTTACCGAACTGCACGGCGGTGGACTTGGTCATGAGGTGAATGGCGGCCTTGGCGGCGTTATAGCCCATGTGCACGAACGGCTGACCAATCAGTCCCGAAATGGACGATAGATTGACGATGGACCCGCCTCCCACCTTCTGCATTTCGGGCACCACGGACTTTATGCCCAAGAATGTGCCGCGCGCATTCACCGCCATCAAGCGATCGAAATACTCTGTGTTCATGCGGTCGGGCACCGCACCGCTGATGCCCGCGTTGTTCACCAGAATATTGAGTCGGCCATAGCGGGCGTTGGTGGAGCGGATGACATCCGACCATTGATTCTCGTTGGACACATCCAGCCGCACAAACCAGCAGTTGCCGCCCGCGGCAACGATGTCCGCCGCCACCTTCTGGCCTTGCGCCTCCAGGACATCGGCGATAACCACCTTGGCCCCTTCGCGGCAGAATAGCCGGGCCATGCTTTCCCCCATGCCGTGCGCGGCCCCTGTAATAATCGCAACCTTGTCTCTGAGTCTCATCTCACCTCCGATTTGGTTTTGCCCGCTCTGCGGCGGAAGGACGTATTTTCTACCAAAATGACGTCGGGATGCGACACTTGCGCTTTAAATAAGTCCGTTAACTAGGAAACAATCGGTGCTCAAAACCATATTAGATTTTTTCGAACAGAACTTGCGAACCGGCACCGATCAGGCCGACGCGGGCCACCGGCTCGACCTCACCACCGCCGCCTTGCTGATTGAAGTCGCGCGCATGGACACTCAGATCCACGACGACGAGCGACGAGCGGTTCTGGCGTCTGTTCGCAGCAAGTTCGGCCTCTCGCCCCAGGAAGCTTCGACCTTGGTCGAACTAGCGGAGGCGGAGGCTGGTCAGGCCACCGACTACTTTCAGTTCACCAGCCTCATCAATCAGCATTTCACCCAGGAACAAAAAATTCATGTCGTCGAACAACTATGGCAAGTAGCCTTCGCCGACAACAAGCTCGACATGTACGAGGAACACTTCATACGCAAGATCGCTGATCTCCTATACGTACCACACGCCCAATACATTGTCACCAAACTGCGCGTGCGTGACACTCCCCGCTAAACTCTTCAAGAGGAAACCATGGACTTACAAATCGCCCATCGCACGGCACTCGTAACAGGATCCACCTCCGGCATTGGGTACGCCATCGCCCAAGGACTCGCCCAGGAAGGCGCGAAGGTCACGATCACTGGCCGCACCCAGAATTCCGTCAATAGCGCTTTGGAGAAAATCCGCAAGGCAGTCCCCGGAGCAAAGGCCGATGGGGTCGCGGCCGATTGCGCAACAGTGGCCGGTGCGGAAGCCCTGTTCAGACATCTGCCCGCAGTCGACATTCTGGTCAACAACCTCGGCATCTACGAGCGCAAACCGTTCTTCGAAATTCCCGACGCCGATTGGCAACGCCTGTTCGACGTCAATGTGATGAGCGGCATTCGCTTCTCGCGCCACTACGCTCCGGCCATGGTGAAGCAAGGTTGGGGACGGATCATCTTCATTTCCAGCGAATCAGGGCTGAATATCCCGCGCGAGATGATTCACTATGGCATGACCAAGACCGCGCAGCTTTCCGTGAGTCGCGGGCTGGCCATCGAGCTGACCGGCACCGGCGTCACCGTCAATTCGGTGCTACCCGGTCCGACTCAAACCGAAAACACCGACCGACTGCGCGCCCAACGCGCTCAATCCGTCGGCAAGACCATCGCAGAAATCGAGGCGGACGTATTCATCACTTGGCGCCCTACCTCCATCCTTCGGCGGATTGCCTCCACTGAGGAAGTAGCCAACCTCACGGTCTACCTGTGCGGCGCAGGTGCTTCCGCCACCACCGGCGCCGCACTGCGTGTGGATGGCGGTATCGTCAATCAAATAATGTAAGGAGAACTCAGATGATCGAACTGACTTTGGATAGGGCCGATCGTGCCACCCGGGCAGCACTCGCGAAAGCGGCAGAGATCACGACACCCATGACGGTGTCTGTGGTGGGCGCAGCCGGGCGCTGGGGCTAGTGCCGCCGTGTAAGCCCGGAGCTGACCGCGGCGTTTCGACTAAAACTCGTACTTCAATCCCATCTGCAGCAGCCGCGGAATTCCCACTTGAATGCCGCGGGTTCGATCCACGATGTATACCTTGTCCGCGATGTTCTTGACAGCAAAGAAAACTGACGTGTGGTACTTGGCGATGCGGTAATTTAGGGCAAGGTTGTAGATCGTATAGGCCTCTAACTTTCCTCTTTGTCCATCGCCATTGGGAATTGGCGCCTCGGTATTCGCGAAGTCCGCGTACTGTTCTCCGACGTACACAAGTTCAACTTGGCCTTTGAATCCGGCGCGTCCATAGCCCAGCCCTAGTGTTGCCGTATTTTCTGGCGCGTAGGGCTGACGCTTGCCAGCTTCGCTACCCGCCACTACAGCACCGTTCACGACCTGACGAAATGATGTTGTCTGCTCCGCCGTAGGCAGGTGCGTCAACGCCATCAGAAGAAATACGCCAACACGCCACTCGATGTCCGCCGCCACTTCAACACCCTGGAACAGTGCCTCGCCTTGGGACAAAGGGATACTGCCATTGGCAATACGGCCCACCGAGATGAGGCGCTGGAACTCGTTACGAAACAAGGTCGCCTGTAGGTGAGCGCCCTCAAACGGCATAGCTCGCACTCCAAGTTCGTAATTGGTGGATTTCTCCGCCTCGACATTCGTACTGGTTCCCGTCGTGCCGTTGATAATATCCTCGGTGCGCGATGGCGCGAAGCCTCGATGCACACCGGCGAACAACGTGTAGCGGGGGGTCGGATTGAAAGTGGCACCTAAGCTAGGGATCCATTCCTTAGTGGTGTCTTCGACTCGCTGATTCTTGAGTTCATCGTTGAATTCGTTGCGGATATGCTCGAGTCGCAACCCGGGCGTCACGGCCCACTTACCAAGGCCAAAGCGATTCTGCGCATAGAACGAATACGCTTCCGTCTTGCGTAGCGTGTTCTCCGCCACCGTATTCCCCGACTTGACGTTGGGTTGCGTGCCATTGAGTTGCGAGCGGTCCTGATTCTCGAAGTGGATCTTGAAACCCGCATCCAATTCGTTCTCCATGCCGATGGCGTCGTAAGTCAGCGCATAACGCGGCTCAATGCCGTAAAAGTAGTAGGAACGCAATCGCCCCTGGCGTGAAAGGCAACGATCGACGTCTACCGCGATACCGCTTCTGCGATCGGCTTGAAACGAGGGGTAACTTGCATCGCACTGATTATCATTGGTGGCGCTCGATTGACGCCAAAAATCCCGGTTGAAGCGCTGTGCATACACATTCGTCTTCAATGACGAACGTGAGTCGATTTGGTAGTCGTGGGTCGCGGACACTGCGTAACGTTCGAGCTTGAAATTGTCGTATTTAAACGGGTTGTAGCGCGGTCCCAGGTTATTGAACTCGTTATCCGTTATGCCGGTGTAGGTTACGTTGGAGTTCTCGTCATAGAGACTGCCGCGCAGAATCAGCGCCTGCTCCGCATCCAGGCGAAACAGGGTCTTGAGGTTAAGGTCATGGGCCACGGTATGTGTATTGTCCCTCGAACCATCGCTTTGGCGATTGCTGTAATCAAGCAGGAATCCGCCGCCACTCAAACGCAGCTGTGCATCGGTATAGTCCCGATTTCCCCCAGTCAGCGACACTAAGCCCTTGAACTCCTGCGAGGGATCGGCGGTGATGTAGTTGATCACTCCTCCGATGGTCTGCGGACCGAAAAGTAACTGTCCCGCGCCCTTCATCACTTCGACGCGTTCGAAGCGATTGACGGCGGGACTGTAAAAGGTGGCATTGTCGCCATAGGGCGCGTAAGAAAGTGGAATGCCGTCTTCCAGCAAAGTAATCTTTGTGGATCGCGTTGGATTGAGCCCGCGGATTCCGATATTGGGCCGCAACCCAATGCCTTCCTCATCTCGCACATTCACCCCGGGAATTTTTCGTAATGCTTCGCCGCCGGTGAACACCTTGCTGCCGTCAAGTTGCTGACGACCCAGGATGTGGCCGCTCCCTGGAATACTTTCCAGATTATCGCGTTTGCCGATTACGTAGACACTTGGAGCATCCAGCGCATCCTCCGACATCGAAGACCTAAACTCCGCATGCACCGTGGGCGTGGATAGCACAACGAGAATACCGACAAAGGAGCCGCGCGCGCGTTTCATCCGTATCATTTCTAGCCCCCATTCGATTATCGCAGACTTGAGTATCGAAGAATCTTAAAGCAGATCACGGGCCGATTCGATCTCTTTGTCGGCAAAAGTTCGCCGCGCTTGGGGCTCACAAGGAGAAGTGGATTCTCAGCCGATTAAGCGGCCAGAGAGGCCATTCGTGCGATGAGAAAAGTGACGAACTTTCTGCGCGGAGGTGTTGACTTTATAGACAACGCATCGCTGTAAATTGCCACAGCCAAAGGCCCACCAAACAAAAAGGCCACCCCTACGGGGCAGCCTTTGAATTGAGACTTGGAAGAATACTCAGGCTCGTCGAACCGCGCGCAAAGTGAACATCATGACCAAGGAAGCAAACA